>NZ_JBQQBR010000001.1:0-500062 GCF_052245935.1 Nonomuraea sp. 3N208
CTCAAGGGCCACCGCGACAAGCCTGCCAAGGCCGCCGCGATCCAGGCCGAGCTGCGCACCGAGCACCTTGGGCAAAGCGACCTGGTGGCTTCGGCCTACGCGGCCACCGTCTCGGCCACCGTCTCGGTCCTGCAGACCCTCAACGCCCAGATCAACACCCTCGAACGGCAGGTCGAGGCATATTTTGGCCGGCACCCGGACGCTGAGATCCTGCTCAGCCAGCCCGGCCTCGGCGTCATCCTCGGCGCCCGGGTGCTCGCAGAGTTCGGCGACGCGCGCAACCGCTACGCCTCGGCCAAGGCCCGCAAGAACTGTGATGATCGACGGGTGCTGTCCCGGGCCGTGGCCTGACCCGCGCAAGAACTGGCCGTGGTGCCTTGGCGTAGATCTGTCGGTCACGGGTCCGGGGCAGTGCTTGCTGGCGCCGGTCCGGCGGGTGTGTCTCGATAGGGGCCTTGCCGCGTTGAGCATCGTCACAGTTCTGACCACCCTGTCGGCCCGGCGACGGCCAAGATCGTTCCCGAGCCGATCAGGAGACCGCAGCCCGTGTCCCACACCCCTCAGCCCGCGTCCCCCACCCAAACTGCCGACAGCGAGGAGGTGATTCTGGGGGTCGATACCCACAAGGACTTCCACGTCGCAGTGGTCATCACCGTCTTGGGGGTACTGCTGGGAAGCAAGACCTTCCCCACCACCGCGGCCGGCTACCGGGCGATGCTGAAGTGGGCGCACACCTTCGGGCCGGTGCGGCGAGCCGGGGTGGAGTGCACCGGATCCTACGGTGCCGCGGTCGCCCGTCACCTGGGCAGCGCGGGCGTCACAGTGCTGGAGGTCAATCAGCCCGACAAGGCCGCACGCCGCCGCCGCGGCAAGACCGACGCGCTGGATGCCGAAGCGGCCGCCCGGGCTGTGCTGGCCGGCCACGCGACCGCCGTGGCCAAGAGCAGCGATGGGCCGGTCGAGATGCTGCGCATGTTCAAGCTCGCCAAGGCATCGGCCATGAAGTCCCGGTCCCAGGCCATCAACCAACTCAAGGCCGTCCTGGTGTCGGCCGACCCACGACTGCGGGACGAGCTGAAGGGACTCAGCACCTCCAAGCTCATCCGCCACTGCGCAGCACTGCAGGTCACGCAGGTGGCCGACACCGCCGATGCCGCTGCTTACACACTGCGGCTCCTGGCCCGCCGCATCGACCAGCTCACCCAGGAGATCACGGACCTGGAGGCCCAGCTCACTGCTGTCCTTGCCGCCCATCACCCGGCCCTGCTCGACACCTATGGAGTCGGCCCGGACACCGCCGCGGCCTTGCTCATCACCGCAGGTGACAACCCCGAGCGGCTCCACAGCGAGGCGTCGTTCGCTGCCCTGTGCGGGGCGAGTCCCGTCGAGGCATCCTCCGGCAAGAACCAACGCCACCGGCTCAACCGCGGCGGTGACCGGCAGGGCAACTGCGCCCTGCACCGGATCGTGCTCTCGCGCCTGCGCTGGGACCAGCGAACCCGCGACTACCTGGACCGTCGCATCGCAGGAGGCAAAACCCGCCGCGAGGCGATCCGCTGCCTCAAACGCTACGTCGCCCGGGAGATCTACTCCATCATCAAGAACCCGCCGCCAGCCACAGCGGCGGCTGCCTGATTGACAATCCATAGGGGCATCTACGCCGGAACCTCACCGATCACCCGTCAATCCGGCAAGTCCAAGACCGTCCACGCCCGGTTCATCCACAACGACCGGCTCATCGACGCCCTCCACCTGCAAGCTGGCGCCGCCATCCTGCACGACCCGGCCGTACGTGCCTACTACGACCAGCTCAAAGCCCGCGACGTCAGCCACAACGCCGCCCTCCGCCAAGTGGGCAACCGGCTCGTCGGCATCCTCCACGGATGCCTCAAAACCCACACCCACTACGACCAAGCAACCGCATGGTCACACCGGCAACACGACCTCGCCGCTTGACATTCCGGCTCCAGGGATGTCTGTCCTGGTGGTGCGGACACCAATCGGGGGCGGGGACCGGGCGCCAGTCAGGCACCCGGCTGTGACTGAACATCACCGTCCGATTACCTTCAGTGGCAACCGATCGGCCCAGAGAAGCCCGCGGTTCTACGGGCAAGCACGGGTTCGCATAGCGAGCGCCAGCTACAGTTCATATCCTGATCGCCGTGCTGCCGGAAGGCGGGGCCGAGGTGATCGCGTCACGCGGGAAGAGCCCCGACCACGACGAGCTGCTCGACCACGCCGCCATGGAGTTTGGGACGGACTGACGATGAGCGCGGAAGAGGATTTCAAGCAGGTCGGCGCCGAGCTGGCCGACCTGGGTGTACGGATCTCCAGGATGATGGGGAGTCCCGCGCTCAAAGATCAGGCGGGGAAGGTGTTCGCGAGCCTGCAGCGCGACGGCGCGATGGTGTTCCGGCTGGTCAGGGACACCCCCGAACACACAGCCGCGCTCCAGCTGGCCGGGGCGTCCCTGTTCGACCCCTCGGGGCAGGGCAGGGCGATAAAGGACTGGGTGGTCGTGCCGCACTCCTCGGCCGAGAAATGGACGGATCTGGCCGAGGCCGCCCTCAGCCGCCCACGCTGATCAGTAGGCCACGACGACGGTGTGGCGGTGGGTGCCCGAGTCGGGCAGGACGCGGAGCACGGCGTAGCACGCCTGATTGCGGTGCGTGCGTTCTGCGACGTCTCGCCGCTGGGCAAACGTGGCCTGACGCGGCACTAGGTCCAGTTGGTGATGCGGCGCAGGACGTGCTCCACAGGCCCGTAACGGTGGTTCCGCAACCAGAGCGCGCTAAGCCACAGCAGGACCGTGTAGATCACGAGGGCCACGCCCATCACGGCGATCGGCGACAGCTTGCCCGCCAGCGCCAGGCCGTACCCGGTGAAGACCAGGCACGCCAGCACGGATTGCCCCACGTAGTTGGACGCCGCCACTCGCCCCGCAGGCGCCAGCGCGCGGCCTGCGGCGGGGAAGCGCCTGATCACCCGAAGCAGGGTCGCCACGTAGGCGGCGGCCAGCAGGATCGAGGTGAGGGTGTTCACCGAAACACCCGCCACCTCCTCCGGGCCCGAGGCACCGGACGTCCAGGCGAACAGGATTCCGCCCGGAATGCCGACTCCGAATCCCACCCACTGAATTCGGGGCAGCAGCCGCGACCACCGCTCGGGTTCCTCCAGCAGCCTGGACTTGCCCGCCGCCAGCCCGAACAGGAACATGGCCAGCGCCGTCGGCCCCTGGAAGAGCCAGATCATCGTCACGAGCGGCGGATAGAGTTCCAGTTGCAGGGACAGGAAGTCGAGCGGCCCGCCGGTGGCCAGGTCCAGCGCCCTCGCCGCCACGGCGGGATCCGCCGCCGGCTGCCCCGCGGTGGGGTCCAGCGTGGTCAGCCACGCCAGCGCCGACCACAGCAGAGTCAGCACGCCGATGATGACCGATCCGATGACGACGGCGGTCTTGGGCCTGAGGTTGCGCAGCGAGAGCAGGATCAGGCCCAGCACGGCGTACAGGGTGAGAATGTCGCCGACCCACAGCAGGATCCCGTGGAGCAGGCCGATCACGAATAGGCCCAGGCACCTGCGCAGGGTCCTGGCCTTCACGCTCGCCCCTGCCCGCTCCGCCGAGCGCATCTGCAGCGTGAACGAGTAGCCGAACAGGAACGAGAAGATGATGTAGAACTTCGTCAGGACGAAGGCGGTGATGGCCATGGCCACGGGCCCCTCGGGCATGGGCATGTTGCCCGCCATGGCGTAGCCGGGGTCGGCGAAGAAGCCGATGTTCGCGACGAGGATGCCCGCCAGCGCGAACCCGCGGAGCACGTCGACCTCGTGGACACGGCTGGCGGGTGGTGTGCGGAGTTCCGTCATGTACCGAAGCTACGAACGACGTGCCCGCCCCCGCATCGAACCTTGGTCTCGAAAGAGCCCGACCAAAGCAGGGCATCTCTCTGGCGGAAGGCGTGCCTGCGGGCGAGGACGACGGCGGAGCTGCTGGCCCACAGCCAGAACGAGTTCGCGCCGGTGATCGGCGGCCCGCTGCTGCCGCGCGACCCGGCGAACGCCTTCGCCGAAGGACGGTTCAACCGGGTGCCGGTGATGCACGGCATCACGCGCGACGAGCATGTCAGCTTCAGCCAGGAGGTGGCGGGCGCGCCACCGCTCACCGACGAGGGGTTCGTCAGGGAGATCAACGCCTTCTACGGAAGACAAGGCGGCCGAGGTGCTGGCCCGCTACCCTCTGAAGAAGGACGGCGAGGCCGGTACGAGCCGCGCGGGTGCCGCCATGAAGTCCGTCATGACCGACCACCTCTGGGCGAGTCCGGCGACGCGACGAACCGCCTGCTCGCTGCTCACGTGCCGACCTATGCCTACGAGTTCGCGGACCGGCGGGCCCCGTGGGTGAGCAGCACTCCCGTCGCGCCGAGCTTCCCCACCGGCGCGTTCCACGCCTCCGAGCTGCAGTATCTCTTCGAAGCCGACTACTTCGCCAGCCGGAAGTTGTCGGCGGCCCAGTCGCGGCTGTCCGACGCGATGGTCGGCTACTGGAGCCGGTTCGCGCGCAACGGCGATCCCAACGGGCGCGGGATGCCTTCCTGGCCGGCCGCTCGGGGCGGACGGGACGACATCCAGTCGCTCGCCCCGGGAGCGTCCGGCATTCGTGCGGTGGACTGGACTGGCTGCAGAACGATGATGTCGCGGTCGCTGAGCTCGCCACCAGCCTGGGCTACGAATCCGAAGCGGCGTTCAGTCGTGCATTCAAGCGCGTCGTCGGCGTCACTCCCGGCACGGTCCGTCGGATTCCGCGCTCATTCGACGACGGAGCAGTCGTCTGGCGACAGAGTGAGGCGGCCGTCTCGGGGCGAGAAGGGGGCCGATCCGCGTGACCTATGTCTGGCGCGGCTGCGTCGAGCGGCTACGACTCGGCATTGTGGACATCGATCTTGCGTTCAGTCCCCTTCACCGACACCCTTCCGATACGTCGGCTGAACCTCGCGATCGGTGATGCCGCCGAGGTCGTCACCGCCTATGTTGGCGCTTCGTCGCTACAGGTTTCATCGGACCCGCAGCGCCACGCTGATGGTTGTGGGAACGGTGGCCTGGCGTTCACCTTGCTGGTGGCCGTCATCTTGCCGCGGGCCCTACGTGCCCATATTCACCTCCCGACCAAGCCGGCGCTGGAAGGCACGCAGGCCGAGGACTGATCCGGCGCCCGGGCCCGGGGGGCGCGACCGCAACCGCCGGCCTGGACGGATGCCACATAAAACTAGCCCAGGTCTAAATATAGACTTGGACTGAACTTGGTCTTAGTCTAGGTACGGGAGGCAGAATGTCACTGCGCGAGATGAAGAAGGAGCAGACCAGGCAGCTCATCGCCGACACGGCGTGGCGCCTGTTCGCCGAGCAGGGATTCGATGGCGTCACCGTCGCCGAGGTCGCCCGTGAGGCACGGGTCGCCAAGGCGACCGTCTTCAACTACTTCCCGACCAAGGAGGATCTGTTCTACGCGCCGTTCGACGCCTTCGGCACACGGTTGATCGAAGCGATCGCCGGGCGGCCTCCCGGAGAGCCTGTGCTCGTGGCCTTCCAACGCTTTCTGCTCAACGCCAACGGCCTGCTCGACCAGGTGGAAGCCGGAGACGAGGCCGCTGTGGAGGCGGCGCGGACGGTCGCCCGCGTGATCGCCGGCAGCGCCGCGCTGCAGGCGCGCGAGCAGCAGGCGATCAAACAGCACACCGACTCCCTGGCGCGGCTCCTGGCGACGGAGACCGGGGCGACGGAAGACGATCCCGGTCCTCAGGTAGCGGCGAACGCGCTGATGGGAGTGCACCGCACCCTGACCGACCACGCGCGCCGCCGCATCGCCGACGACCGGACCGCCCGGCTCGGCACCGACATCCGGACCCTCTGCACGCGGGCCTGCGCCCTCCTGGAACGCGGCCTGGCCGAATACGCCCCGGCCCAGGTCCCGCCCCAGAACTGAACGTTCGGCCCCGCACACGAACAAGCACCCCTTACCTGTCCGTAGTTACCTGTCCCTGGAAATGGAGACGCCACCATGAATCCGCACGCCTTACCCAGATTCCTGGCAGCAACGACCACGGCATTGCTCATCGCGGTATTGGGCACACCCATCCCTGCCGTCGCCGTCTCCGCGCCCGGTCCGATGATCGAACCGGTACGTGAGTGCGGCGACGAACTGGAGCAGCGTTTCGATCTGCCCGGCGCGACGACCCATGTCACGAGCGCCGAGGAGGTCAAGGTGAACGACCAGAGCGAGCCGGCCTACTGCGACGTGCAGGGCCACATCGAACCCGCGGTGACCTTCCGGCTCAGGCTACCGCTGGAGACGTTCACGGGCCGTTACTTGCAGCATGGCTGCGGCGGATTCTGCGGGCGGATCTCGGAGCTGCCGTTTCCCGACTGCGGGGGCGATCTCGGCGGGGACGTCGCCATCGGAGCCACTAACGACGGTCATGTGTCGCGCGGGCTGGAGGAACAGTGGGCGGCGAACAACCAGGCGGCCCGGAACGACTACTTCTATCGCGCGCCGCATGTGCTGTCGGTGGCGGCCAAGCGCATCATCACCGAGTTCTACGGGGTGCCGCCGACGCGGTCCTACTTCAGCAGTTGTTCCAACGGCGGGCGGGAGGGACTGCTGCTGGCCCAGCGCTATCCTCATGACTTCGACGGCATCATCGCCGGCGCGCCGGCCCACGCCATGGGCCCGCTGTTCGGCATCTACGCGCCCTGGCTGGCCCGGACGAACACCGCCGCCAACGGTGAGCCGATCATCACAAGCGACAAGCTGCCCGCCTTGCACAAGGCCGTGGTGGCGGCCTGCGATCGGCGTGATGGACTGGCCGATGGACAGATCGATGATCCACGCGCCTGCCGGTTCGACCCGGTGAAGGTACAGTGCCCGGCCGGCACCGATCAGCCGCACTGCCTGACGCCGCGTCAGGTCGCGGTCGCCCGCGCCTTGTACGCAGGGCCGAGGGACCCGAACGGGCGCCGGCTGTACCCCGGCTGGCAAACTCACGGCTCCGAACTCGGCTGGGACGGGATAATCACGCCTTCTGCCGGTCTGGGCAACCGCTCGTTCGCGGCGTGGCTGGGGGACAACTACCTCAAGTATGTCGGATTCCCGATCGGCACCCCGCACTCCTCGCTGGCCGAAGCCTCCTTCACCGCGGCCGAGTTCCACCGGCTGACCGCCGAAGGCGTCAAGGGCAACGCCATGAGCCTCGATCTCCGCGCGTTCCGCCGGGCCGGAGGCAAGCTCATCTTGTGGCACGGCTGGGCCGATCCTCAGCTGCCGGCCACCGCGACGGTGGACTACTACCAGCGGCTGTCCGAACGCAACGGTGGCCTGCGCGAAACTCAGCGGTGGGCGCGGTTGTTCATGGTGCCCACGATGTCGCACTGCGGCGGCGGCTACCGGCTGAGCGAGTTCGACCCGCTCCGTGAGCTGGTCGCCTGGGTCGAACGCGGCGCGGCGCCCGACCGGGTTATCGCCGTGGGCAGGGACGCGCAGGGCGCAGTCTCCCGGTCACGACCGGTTTTCCCCTATCCGCTGGTGACCTCCTACGACGGCACCGGCAGCATCGACCATGCGGCCAACTTCGTGCCCGCACCACCGCGGCGTCCGTCGCCGGACGCCATCCGCTGGATCGGCAGCCACCTGCACGAGCTGCCCGGACCCGTGGCGCCCTAGTCTGGGCGTCTCCGTCTTGGTGTGGCCCGGTGCAATCTCCCATGCCGGCGGGCACTTCCCTCGGAGGCAGCCCAGCTGAAGTCCATCTGCCTTGCGTTGCCCGCCCGGACCCTACACGGTGAGTGCCGCAATCGCTGGACCATCCGCTCGGTGTTGGTCCCTGCCACGGGACCGTTGCCACATGGTCGACTACCACGGCAGCCCGTGGCGGGACCCGTACATTTCAAGGTCGCAGAGTCACGCCGCGATCGCACTTTGCACAGCGCCTCTAAGCCGAGGAGAACGAGACCATGTCAGTCTCCGACGGAAGCACGGATACCGAACCAAGAAGGGCGAGCGGGTTACAGTTGCTACGCCACAGCGCGGGATTCCGCTCGCTGTGGTCGGCACGAGTCGTCTCGGTGGGCGGTGACGCGCTCAGCCTGGTCGCGCTGATGCTGCACGTCGCCGGCACCACGGGGCAAGCGATCGCGGTCTCACTGCTGCTGCTCGTCGGCGATTTTGTTCCCTCGCTTCTCAGTCCGATCGCCGGCGCGATCAGTGACCGTTTCGATCTCAAGCGGGTGATGATCGCATGTGAGCTGGCGCAGGGGATGGTGCTCCTGCTCATCGCTCTCTGGTTGCCGCCGCTCCCCCTGCTGCTGGTGCTGGTCGGGCTGCGCGCGATTGCGGGACAGGTGTTTCTGCCGGCCTCACGCGCGGCGATACCGGGACTGGTCCGGGACAAGGACCTGGCGACCGCCAACGCCACGCTGGGGTTCGGCACCAACTCGGCCGAGGCTCTCGGGCCGCTGGCCGCGGCCGCCCTGTTTCCCTTCGTCGGAATACGGGGCGTGCTCCTGGTCGACGCAGTCTCCTTCCTGCTTGCGGGCGCGGTACTGATCAGGCTGCGGTCACTTCCCCCGGCACCCTCCCCGGCAGGAGCGAAAGCCTCGCTCCTGGGGGAGGCGAAGTCCGGGCTCGGCTACATCAGGTCAGCCAAGGTGGTCCGGGTCATCGCCCTGGGTTTCTGCGCCATCGTGGCCTTCAACGGTGTGGACGACGTCGCCTTGGTGCTTCTGGCCACCGAATCATTCGCGGCCGGCGAGTCGGCGGTCGGCCTGCTCCTGGGCGCCGTGGGCATCGGACTGCTCTTCGGGTACGCGCTGACGGCCCGTTACAGCGCTCGAATGTCGCTGGTGACTCTGCTGGTCGCCGGCTTCGCGGTGAACAGCGCCGGCAACCTCCTCACCGGGCTGGCCTGGGCCGTCGCCGCCGCGTTCATGACCCAGTTCATCCGCGGGTTCGGTATCGCGGCGATGGACGTGGCCACCAACACCATGCTGCAGCGCCTGGTCCCTCAAGGGATGCTCGGCAGGGTCTTCGGGAACCTCTATGGAGCAATCGGAGTAGCCGCCGCGCTGTCATATATAGCGGGCGGGTTCCTGCTGGACGCCACCTCCGCACCGACAACGCTTCTCATCGCGGGTGGCGGTGGCCTGCTGACCACCATGCTTGTCGCATTGGCGTTGCCAGGAGTGCTGCGCAAGCACACTGCCGGCTCGGATCCGGACGACACCGAAACCCGGAGCGTCACGCAGGACGATCTGCCGCACCCCGATCGGTGAACGCCGCCTCGCCCTGCGCGGCGGTGGAACCTCACCTCCGAACGATCGGCTGACCATAGACCGTCCTTGATCTGCGCACGAGCCTGGACGCGCTGCACTCCCGGTCCATACACCCACACCGGCTCTGGCGGGCCGAAAGGAGGCCACGATGGCCGGCGACACCACCTGCAAACCCCGCCAACGGACACCGAGGATGAAAGGACCGAAACGCGGGCTTCGAGCTGGGCACGGCCGTGCTCGCTATGGGGATGTCCGCGGGCCTCCTGTGCGCCTTCACGATCGCCGTCATGCCGGGTCTGACCGCGGCCGACAACCGGACCCTCGTCGATGCGATGCAACAGACGATCGTCAAGATCGAGAATCCGGCCTTCTTCCTCATCTTCCTGGTGCTCCGGTGCTCGCCGCGGTCGCTTTGGTGCAGGCGCGCCGTGCCCGCTCGACCAAGGTCACCGGCTGGATCGTCGCCGGACTCGTTTTCTATGCGTTGACGCTCCTGATCACCATCACAGTTCACGTCCCCCTCAACTACGAGCTGAGGGATGCGGGTGACCCCTCCCATATCCAGAACCTGGCCGCTGTACGCGACGACTTCGTGACCCCCTGGGTTGCCTGGGACATCGTCAGGACTCTTGCCGCGACAGCGGCCTTCGGCTCCCTCATCTGGGCGCTCGTCCTGCGCGGATCCACAGGGCGAGCCGAGCGATAACGGACCGAAGGT
The DNA here is from genome assembly GCF_052245935.1 of Nonomuraea sp. 3N208. NCBI lineage: Bacteria > Bacillati > Actinomycetota > Actinomycetes > Streptosporangiales > Streptosporangiaceae > Nonomuraea > Nonomuraea sp. 3N208. Next base: position 10,037 of record NZ_JBQQBR010000001.1, read on the forward strand.
CATCAGCGCGGCCGACGGCTCGGGCATTGCCGTCGGGATCCTCCGCTTGAGCCGGGCGTGCACCCGCGCCGATCTCAATCGCATCCCACGAAGCACAGGTGACATGGAGCCGTCTCGCCGCTCGAGGCTCAGATGGAAGCTCGATCATGGTCCACAACTGGCGAGCGCCAACGAGAACGGGCGGGACTCCGTGAGGTTGGAGGCCCGCCCGTTCCTGCGATATTTGCCCTGGTCAGCGGCCAGAACCACTGCTCAAGATCGAGTGCCCCCTGTAGGATTCGAACCTACGCACCCGGCTCCGGAGGCCGGTGCTCTATCCCCTGAGCTAAGGGGGCTCAACGAGTGCTAAGGCTACCAGCATCTACGCACTACTCTGCACCGGATAACGCTCGTCGAACACATCCCGTGAAAACCCCACGTGACGGGTCCGCTACCGGTTAACTTTGCGCCCGTGGGTGAGGTTCTTGGCAAAGTACTGGTCGTGGACGATGACGAGGTCATCCGTCAGCTCATCGCAGTCAACCTGAACCTGGAGGGGTTCGAGGTGGTCACCGCCACGGATGGGCAGGATTGCCTTGATCGCGTGCGGGACGTCATGCCCGACGTCATCACGCTGGATGTGATGATGCCGTACCTGGATGGGTGGGCTACGGCGGAGAAGCTGCGTACGGACGAGGACACCAGTCATATCAAGGTCGTGTTGATCACGGCGCGGGCGCAGGATGACGACAAGCGCCGGGGATGGGGTATCGGGGTTGACGCCTATCTGACGAAACCCTTTGATCCGGCGGAGTTGATTCAAGTTGTGCGGGATCTCGCGGCGGACGCTCAAGGGTGAAGGGGGCGGGGTGGCTGGGGATGAGTGGGTTGAGCGGGCTCGGTGGTTCTATGAGCAGGCGGTCTTTGCCGGCGATCTTGGTGGGTTGGAGGTTGCCGAGCGGGAGTTGAACGCCGTTGAGGCCGATCTCTCGTTGGCCCGTGGGCGGGTCGCACACGCGCGGTTCCTCGGTGGTCAAGGGGAGGATGCCGAGGAGCTGGTGTTGTTCGAGCGGGCGGCGGAGCTCTACCAGGCGGTCGGGGATGTGCGGGGTGAGGGGGAGGCGCGCTTCTGGGTGGCGATCTTTCATCAAGTCGTTCGGGGCGATCATGGGGCTGCGGTGCCGGTTCTGGAGCGGGCACTGGAGCTTGCGGGGCGGGCCGGGGATCGGTTGACGGTCTCGTACGTGCTTCGCCATCTCGGCATCGCCGAGCACGTCGCGGGGCGGCTGGAGGCGGCTCGGGAGAAGCTTGAGGAGTCCGTTCGGCTGCGGCGGGAGGTGGGGTTCCTGCCGGGGGTGGCGGCCAATCTTGTGGGGTTGGCGTACGTCGCCATGGACGGTGGCCTGCGGGATGAGGCGGTGCGGCTGCTCGACGAGGCCTATACGGTTGCCGAGGCCAGTGGTGCCACAGTGGTTCTGCGCTTGGTCGAAGAGGCGCGTGCGCGGGTGTAGGGCTCTTCCGTACGCTGGCGGCAACATTCCCGTTCGAAGGGTTGAATCGTGCGTAGCTCGATTTTCGGCAATCTCGACGGCCAGCCGCTGCCCGGCGGGTTCGCGCTGGAGAACAAGAAGATGTTGCGGGTCCAGTTGCCTCATGAGGTGCTCGCCAAACAAGGCTCGATGGTCGCCTTTCAGGGGCAGATGGACTTCGATTACGAGGGCGCCGGAGGGCTTGGCAAGCTGTTCAAGAAGGCCGTCACCGGTGAGGGCGCCTCACTCATGCGGGTCCGCGGTGAGGGGCTGCTCTACCTGGCCGACAATGCCGACGACATTCACCTGTTCTACCTGGAGAACGAAGGGCTGACCGTCAACGGGCGGAATCTGCTGGCGTTTCAGCCGCAGCTCACTTGGGACATCCAGCGGGTGCAAGGGGCTGGGGTGGCTGCGGGTGGGCTGTTCAACACGACGGTCACGGGGACCGGGTGGGTGGCGGTGACCACGCACGGGACACCGGTGCTGCTCGACGTCGCCCGCATGCCGACGTTCGCCGATGGGCAGTCGGCGGTTTGCTGGAGCACGGGGCTTCAGGTCGGGGTCAACCGGACGATGAAGGTGGGAGCGTTGATCGGGCGGGGGAGCGGGGAGGCCATGCAGCTGGCGTTCAGGGGGCAGGGCTTCGTGCTGGTGCAGGCCAGCGAAGGTGCCCCCATAGTGACCACTTCTTGATGCTGCCGGTCGGCTGGTGGCGGCTTCTAGGCGCAGGTCGGGGTGGGGGCGGTGTTGGTGCCGTTCCAGGAGGCCAGGAAGCCGAACGTGGCCGTGGCCCCGGGTGCCAGGGAGCCGTTCCAGCTCACGTTACGCACCGTCACCTCCGCGCCGCCCGCGCTCAGCGTGCCGTTCCAGATCTGGCTGATCTGCTGCCCGTTGGCGAACGTCCACCGCACCGTCCACCCGCTCATCGGCGTGGTGCCGGTGTTCTTGACGGTGACCTCGCCCTGGAAGCCGCCCTGCCACTGACCGGCGTTCTTGTACGTGGCCGTGCATCCGCCACCACCGGTGGGGGTGACGGTGGGCGTCACGGTGGGGGTGACGGAGGGCGATGGGGTAACGCCGGACAGAGCGTTCACCAGGGCCGGGTACCACTTGTCGGAGATCTTCTGGTCGCCCGCCGCGTTCGGGTGCACCCCGTCGTACGTGTCCGTGCTGGTGCTGAACCCCGTCCATTGGTCCACGACCGTGATAGGCGACTGCTGGGTGGAGGTGGTGGCGGCCCAGCCGGGGATGGCGTTGTTCAGGTTCACGGCGCGCTGGGCGCATTCGGCGCAGGTCGACGGGTTCATTGGGATGATCTTTGCCACGAGGATCTTCATGGTGGGGTTGCTGGCCCGCATCTGGTTCACCAGCGTGGTGTAGGCGCTGAGGATCGTCGCGGGCGGGATGTTGCTCCACACGTCGTTGGTGCCGAAGTGCATCATGACGATGTCGGGCCTGGTCGCGGCGAGCCAGCCGGGTAGCTGGTTCTGGTTGGCGACATTCGTGGCCAGGAATCCGCCGTGGCCCTCGTTGTCGCCGTCGTACGGGACCGAGCAGCCCTGCGCCGGGAGGGTGCCGACGAAGTCGATGTCCGTGTAGCCGGTGCTCTGGAGCTTGTTCCAGAGCAGGGCCCGCCAGCAGCCGGGGGAGCCGGTGATCGAGTCGCCCAGGGGCATGACCCTGATGGCGGCGGCGCTCGCCGGAGTGGTCGTCAAGAACATCACCGCGCCGGCCATCGCCAGTAACGCCGCCAGTAACGCCCAGGTCTTCCGCATCGCCCGTACTCCCGTCGTCGCCTGGCGCAGATCGTAGGAGCGCGGCTCGGAGACGGGAAGGCGGCGGCCCGGGCAGAGGGGCGCGACCTGCGGCGATGCGTGATCGGGGATGTAACTTTCAGCTCAGGGGCGGACGATGGCGAGCGGGCACGGCGCGTGGTGGAGCAGGGCCAGGCTGATCGATCCCATGATCATCCCAGCCAGTTGCCCGTGCCCGCGCGACCCCACCACCAGCAGGTCGGCCTGGGCCGCCGCTTCCTTGAGCACCTCGACGGGGTGCCCGTGGACGACCTCGGCCACTACCTCCACCCCTGGATGCCGCGACCGGCCGTGGGCTGTCAGCTCCTGCAGCGCCCGGAGGGCGTCCTGCTCGCCGTTGGGGTCGGCCGGTTCGAAGCCGCTCGGGTGCGGCCAGGCCCACGCCTGTACGGCACGCAGTCGCGCACTGTGCAACTCGGCCTCGGCGAGGGCGAAGTCGAGCGCCCGCAGCCCGCCTGGCGAGCCGTCCACCCCGGCCACGATCTCCCGGCGTGGCGGCCGGGGCGGCTCGCGGACGAGGACCACATTCGTGCCAGCGTGCGCGGCCACTCCGTGCGCGACGGACCCGACCAGCAGCCCGCGTACGCCGCCGATGCCCCGGCTGCCCACGACCAGCAGCTCGGCGCCTTCGCAAGCATGGATCAACGCGGTACGTGGATCGCCGGGCAGCAGCTCGGTGGCCACCTCCACCGACGGATGCTCGCGACGGACCCGGTCCTCGGCTGCCGCGAGCACCGTGGTGGCGCCCTCGCGCATCCACCGCCTGACCTCGGCGTAGTGGCCGCCGGGTGTCTCCTCGCACACCCACTTCGGCACGGCGTGGGCCACGACGAGCGACGTGCGGCGAAGTGCGGCCTCGGCGGCGGCCCACGCGGCGGCCTCCAGGCCGGTGCGTGAGCCGTCCACCCCAACGATGATCACAACGACCGCCTTTCAGGTAAGCGCGTAGCACTCCACCTCTGCCCGGCGGAACGGCAGCCCTTGGTCCGTGGAGTCCTTGGTGCACTGGCGCTCGGCCCTGCTGAGCTTCAGCGTGCCGCAGACGGACACGCCGGAGTACGTGCGGCAGTCGAGCGTGGGGTCGGTTTCTCCGACTCGGTACATGGCCTTGACGTCCGCGCGGCACTGCGTCCGCGCCCGCGCCGTATTGGCGTAGCGGCATTGGCCCATCAAGGTGTCGTACTGCTCCTGGCTGACTTCGTGCTGCTCCATGCCGTCCCCAGCGGCGGTGGTCCCTCCCAACGCGGCCACCACCACGAGTCCTGCGACAGCGGCTATCTTCATCATGGTTTCCCCTGATGGGGACGTACCGCCCAGGGCGCTCATCAAACCTCGCGGCGGCGCGCCAGCACGTTGAGCCAGGTGCGGTGGGTGGTGCTCATACCGTGTTCGAAGACCTCGAACCCGGTCGATTCCAGCATCGCGAGCAGCGTGTCGGGGTCGCGGTGCACGAACCACCGGGAGACCGCGGTGTCGTACGGGATCGGCTCCCATTCCTGCCTGTCGCCGGCCGATGTGCTCATACCGAGCACACCGTCCGCCCGCAGCGCCGCCGACCAGGCGCGCAAGGTCGGCTCGGTCTCGTCGGCGGGCACGTGGAGCAGCGCGGCGCAGCACCACAGACCCGCGAGCGAGCCGGGGGCGAGCGGCGGCCTGCGCAGGTCGCCCAGCACGGCGGGCACTCCGCGGGCAGCGGCCAGCCTGGCCATCTCGGTCGAGCGGTCGACCCCGACGACCGGTAGGCCCTGCTCCAGGAACCAGGCCGCGTCATGCCCAGGACCACACCCCAGGTCGGCCACCGGTCCCCGAACCACCTCGGCGAACCGCTGCCGGAAGGCCAGAAAGCCGTCGCTGCGATTGGCGCTGCGCTCGTCGAAAATCCGTGCGATGCGGTTGTAGGTGGCGGTCGTCCGGGAGGTGGGATCGTCCATGTTCCCGATCATGCCAGGTTTGGCGCGGCGCACAGGGTGGGTACGACCATCGCCGACCAACGCGGGAGCCCGGTGCGGACCGGGCTGAGAGGACGGCTGACAGCCGCCGACCGCCAGAACCTGCTCCGGATAATGCCGGCGAAGGGAGTTTGCGCGATGCATGACGCGCGTTTTACCAAGGTTTACACCAGTGACCTCCGTGTGCCGATGCGCCAGGTGCGCCTGTCGAACGGATCGGCGGTGACGTTGTACGACACGTCAGGCCCGTACACCGACCCCGCCGTCGAGACCGACGTCAGGCAGGGGCTGCCGCGCCTGCGCGAGGAGTGGGTACGCGACCGCCGCGCCGCCGGTCAGCCCGTCACCCAGGTCGGCTGCGCCAGGAAGGGGCTGATCACCAGGGAGATGGAGTTCGTGGCCGTCCGCGAGGGTCTCGACGCCGAGTTCGTACGCCAGGAGGTCGCGGCCGGCCGGGCCATCATCCCCGCCAACGTCAACCACCCCGAGTCCGAGCCGATGATCATCGGCCGCAACTTCCTCGTGAAGATCAACGCCAACATCGGCAACTCGGCCGTGACGTCCTCCATTGAGGAGGAGGTCGAGAAGATGACGTGGGCCACGCGGTGGGGCGCGGACACGATCATGGACTTGTCCACCGGCCCGGACATCCACGAGACCCGCGAGTGGATCATCCGCAACTCGCCGGTCCCGGTCGGCACCGTGCCCATCTACCAGGCGTTGGAGAAGGTCAAGGGCCGTCCGGAAGACCTGTCGTGGGAGGTCTACCGCGACACCCTCGTCGAGCAGTGCGAGCAGGGCGTGGACTACGTGACCGTGCATGCGGGGGTGCGGCTGGCGTACGTGCCGCTCACCGCCGGCCGCAAGACCGGCATCGTCTCGCGCGGCGGCTCGATCATGGCCGCCTGGTGCCTGGCGCACCACCGCGAGAGCTTCCTGTACGAGCACTTCGCCGACATGTGCGAGATCCTGGCCCGCTACGACGTGTCGTTCTCGCTGGGCGACGGGTTGCGGCCCGGCTCGATCGCGGACGCCAACGACGAAGCCCAGTTCGCCGAGCTGCGCACGCTCGGCGAGCTGACGCGGATCGCGCGTGAGCACGACGTCCAGGTCATGATCGAGGGCCCGGGACACGTGCCCATGCACAAGATCAAGGAGAACGTCGACCTGCAGCGCGAGCTCTGCGACGACGCCCCCTTCTACACGCTCGGGCCGCTGGTCACCGACATCGCCCCGGGCTACGACCACATCACCTCCGGCATCGGGGCCGCCATGATCGGCTGGTACGGCACCGCCATGCTCTGCTACGTCACCCCCAAGGAACACCTCGGCCTGCCGGACAAGGACGACGTCAAGACCGGCGTGATCACGTACAAGATCGCCGCCCACGCCGCGGACCTGGCAAAGGGACACCCGCGGGCGCAGGAATGGGACGACGCGCTGTCGGACGCGCGGTTCGAGTTCCGCTGGGAGGACCAGTTCGACCTGTCGCTCGACCCCGAGACCGCCCGCGCGTTCCACGACGAGACCCTGCCTGCCGCGCCTGCCAAGACCGCGCACTTCTGCTCGATGTGCGGGCCGAAGTTCTGCTCCATGCGGATCAGCCACGACATTCGCGAGGCGGGCTACGCGGACAAGGCGGCGGAGTTCCGGCAGCGTGGCGGCACCGTCTACGTCGATCAGCCCGGCTCCCCGGCCGACAGGGTCTCGCCGCCGACCGGGGCCAGCACCTCGCCCGTGTAGTACGACGACAGCCGCTCGGCGGCGAAGAACACGTACGACGGGGCGATCTCGTCCGGATCGGCGGGCCGCCCCATCGGCACGTGCTGCCCGAACTTCTCCACCTTCTCCTCCGGCATCGTGGCCGGGATCAGCGGTGTCCACACCGGCCCCGGCGCCACGGCGTTGACCCTGATGCCCCGCTCGACCAGGTTCTGCGCCATGGAGTAGGTGAAGGCGTTGATCGCGCCCTTGGTGGCCGCGTAGTCGATGAGCGACTTGTTGCCGCGCAGGCCGTTGATCGAGGAGGTGTTGATGATCGCGCTCCCCTCCCGCAGGTGGGGAAGCGCGGCCTTCGTCACGCGGTAGTAGCTGTGGATGTTGACCGCGAACGTACGCTCCCACTGCTCGTCGGACAGTTCCTCCAGCGTGTTCACCGGCGCTTGGTAGGCCACGTTGTTGACGAGGACGTCCAGCCCGCCCAGCTCGGACACCGCCTGCTCGACGACCGCGCCGCAGTGGGCGCGGTCGCCCAGGTCGCCGGGCAGCAGCGCGCAGTGCCGCCCTGCCTCCCCGACCAGCTTGCGGGTGTGCGCGGCGTCCTCGTGCTCGGTCAGGTACGCGATCGCGACGTCGGCCCCTTCCTTGGCGAAGGCCACCGCGACCGCCCTGCCGATTCCCGAGTCGCCTCCGGTGATGAGCGCCTTCTTGTCCTTGAGGAGGTTCCTGCCCTCGTAGCCCCGCATCTCGTCACGTGGCTCGGGGACCATCCCGCCCGTGCGCCCTGGGTACGGCTGGCTCTGCGGTGGTGTCGTTTCCGGCATGCCCAGCGGTCTGCCCTGGTCAGGGCATGCATAACGCGCGACCTCCCGCAGCTTGCGGACGCGCAGACCGAGGACGATCAGCCAGAACCGGCGCTGCTGCCGGACGAGCAGGCGGCCGGCGCGTTGTCAGCCGAGGCGGAGCAGGCCCGCTTCGACGACGCGGCGGCCGAAGGGGCGGGCGAGTTCGGCCAAGCGCTCGCAGCCGTCCTCGCCAAGCGCCCCGTACGCGGCCATGGCCAGGGCGTCCGTATGGTCCTCGATGTGGCGGCGCAGCGCCTGGCCCGCCGCGCTCAGAGCGCCCCCTTCCAGGAGCCCGCGATCGTGAAGGCCGGCTTCCGCGGCCGTCCACGCCTCCTCCGGCCAGGCGCGGCTGATCTTGAGGAACGCGGTGGGGACCTCGCCGCTGGCGGCGTGCAGGACCAGGGCGTCGAGGCCGCTGAGGCCTTCGGTGAGCAGGGCGGCCACGTGGCCGTCGCCGCGGAACTCGCGGAGCAGGGTCTGAGCGTGCCAGAGCTGCTGGAGCGGGTCGTCCGGCCAGGGTAACGCGGCGTGAGCGGCGAAGAGCGGGCGGCCCTGCGGATGGTCGCAGGCCGCCGTGGCGGCGCGGTGGGCCAGGTCAAGGGTCTCGGTCACGTGGGGGAGTTCGTGGATGCCCGCCCGGCGCAGGGCTTCGGTGGCGGCTTCGAGGCGGGCCTCGAGCATCTGCTCCGGCGTCACCATGTCCCAGGCGGCAGGGAGGGACCGGCGTACGAGGCCGGGGTAGAAGTTGTAGAACGTGGCGATGACCAGGTCGGCGGAGGCACGGCCGAAGGGGGCGCTGCGCGAGGCGAAATATCCGGACATGCCGGTGAGGCCGAGCTTGGCGTAGCGATCGGCGGCCTCGGGAACGAAGTAGATCATGCCGTGCACCGGCTCCAGGCGACGCCAGGCCCGGCGGGCCGCGACCGTGTCGCCCTTCATGCCTGCGCCAGGGAGTCGACGAAGCGCGACATGCCGGCCAGCCAGCGGTCCGGATCCTCCGCCTTGCGGCGGACGAACTCCGCCACCTCCGGGTGCGGGAAGATGTGGAAGCGCTCGGCCACCAGGCCCTCGACGACGGCGGTGGCCACATCGGCGGGGTCGAGGATCGCGCCCGAGGCGCCTACCGCGCGGGCGGTCAGGTGGTCCTCCTCCTGGCCTCGCTCGTACATGGCCGTCCGCACCCCCTGCGGGCACAACACGCTGACCTTGATGCCCTGGGAGCCGTAGTGCATGGCGACCCACTCGGCGAACGCGATCGCCGCCGCCTTCGTGACCGCGTACGGGGCGTCACCGGGGCAGCTGACCAGGCCGGCCGCGGAGCAGGTGTTCAGGAGGTAGCCGCCGCCGCGGGCGATCATGGAGGGTACGGCGGCGCGGGCGGCGTACACGTGGGCCAGGACGTTGACCGCGTACAGACTGCTCCACTCCTGGTCGGGAGCGTCCAGGCCGTGGCCGCCGATGATGCCGGCGTTGGAGCAGAACAGGTCGACGGGGCCGAACGGGGTGTCCACCAGGGCGGCGACGTCCGGCTCCGACGTCACGTCCGCCCGCACGGGCACCGCGCGATCGCCGATCTCCTTGGCCACCGCGGCCGCCCCGGCCTCGTCGAGGTCGGCGACCACCACCCCGGCCGCGCCCTCAGCGGCGAACCGCAGGGCCAGCGCCCGGCCGATCCCGCCCGCCGCGCCCGTGACCACCACGACCTTGTCCCGCACCTGCATGGCTGCTCCTCTTGAACCGACCGGTCGGTATGCAGAACATGATTCTAACCCGAATGGGGCGCCGATACCGGCGCGGGAGGCTGCGCGCGAATGGGGCGCCGGTACCGGCGCGGGAGGCAACGTGCGGACAGGCGTGATCAGATGAGAGGTTTCTCATCTGGGCTTCAGCGTGGTCTCCTCGTAGGGTGTCAAGGTCGATGGCATGAAACAGCGGGCAATGGTGATCCTGCTCGGGCTGGGTGCGGTGGCCGGGTTCCTGTCGGTGGGGCTGGTCAGCGCAGCCGATCGGGGTTCTGATCTGGGCGAGCCCGTCGTGGTCTCGGCGTCCCCTTCGGCTTCGGGCTCGCCCTCGCCTGATCGAGGTCAGTCCCCGTCGCCTGGCCGGAGCCAGTCGGGCGATGCAGCCGGCACGCCCGAGAAGACCGAGAGCAAACGGCCTGCCCCGCGCAAGACCAAGGCCGAGCCGGTCACACCGCCGTCCCCCAGGCCCGGCGGCGATGGTGATGACGACGACGACGATGATGGCGGGGACGATGACGATGACGACTGATGGGGAGGCCGCATGCGCGTGAGCGCCCGTGCCCGGATCGTGGGCTGGATGCTCGCCGTCGTCGGCCTCGCACTGTCGGTCTCGATCTTCGCGACCTGGACCTTCCTGCAGACCAGCCTCGACAATCGGGTGCAGGCCGAGCTTGAGAACGAGGTCGACAAGCTGCGGAAGTACGCGGACAACAACCGTGGCTTCACGAACGTGGGGACACTGCTCATTGAGTACCTCAAGATCAACTCGCCGGACCGGCATGAGACCTTCTTCACCATCGTCGACGGCCAGCCCCACAGGGTCACCGCGATCCCGCCACTCGTGCGCCTCGACACCGACGACGACCTGGTGGCGCGGCTGGCCACGGCCACCAGGACGGTCAGCGGAGACGTCGAGACCGCCGGGGGACAGGTCCGGTACGCGGTCATCCCGGTCAAAGTGACCGCCGATCCCCGCCCCGCCCATTTCGTGGTGGCGATCTTCTATGACGCGCACCGTGATGAGATCGTGGAGGCGGTACGCGTGCTCGGGCTGTCCGCCTTGGCCGCGATGGCGCTGGCCGGGGCGGCCGGGTGGTTCGTGGCCGGGCGGGTGCTGGCGCCGGTCCGGCTGGTCAGCCAGACGGCCGAGCAGATCAGCGACTCCTCCGACCTGACCCGCCGGCTGGACGTGCCGGGGGACGACGACGTGGCCGCGCTCGCCGGCACGTTCAACCACATGCTCGACCGGCTGGAACGTGCCTTCTTAGTGCAGCGGACCTTTCTGGACGACGCCGGGCACGAGCTGCGTACGCCGATCACCGTCATCCGCGGCCACCTGGAGCTCATGGGCGACGACCCGGCCGACCGCGCCGAGACGCTCGCCCTGGTCACCGACGAGCTGGAGCGTATGAACCGCATCGTCGACGACCTCCTCACGCTCGCCAAGGCCGAGCAACCGGGGTTCCTGGCCGTGGACACCGTCGAGCTGGCCGACCTCACGGTCAGCGTGGTCGCCAAGGCGCGGGCGCTCGGCGAGCGGAAGTGGCGGGTGGACGAGGTGGCCGAGGCCCGCGTGCCGGCCGACCGCCAGCGGCTCACGCAGGCGCTCATGCAGCTGGTCGCCAACGCCGTACGGCACACGAAGGACGGCGACCTGATCGCCGTCGGGTCGGCCGTCCGGGACGGCCGGGTCGAATTGTGGGTACGCGACAGTGGTCCCGGGGTGGCGCCGGCGGACCGGGAGCGGATCTTCAGCCGGTTCACCCGCGGGGCCGGCGCCCACGACGGAGCCGGGCTCGGCCTGGCCATCGTCACATCCATTGCCGAGGCCCATGGGGGCCGGGTGCAGGTGACCGAGGCCCCGGGCGGCGGCGCCTGCTTTGTCATGTCCATCCCACTGTGGGAGGTGCGGTGAACCGCATTCTGATCGCCGAGGACGAGGCCAGGATCGCTTCCTTCGTGGAGAAGGGGTTGCGGACCAACGGGTTCGTGACCGCCGTGGTGGCGGACGGGCTCGCGGCGTACGACCTGGGGTGCGCGGGCGGGTTCGACCTGCTCATCCTGGACATCGGGTTGCCGTTGAGCGATGGCTTCACGGTGTTGCGGCGGTTGCGGGAGGCCAAGGTGACCATCCCCGTGATCATCCTGACCGCCCGCGACAGTGTGACGGACACCGTGGCGGGGCTGGAGGGCGGCGCGGACGACTACATCCCCAAGCCCTTCGCCTTCGAGGAGCTGCTGGCCCGCGTACGGCTGCGGCTGCGGGCCGACCGTGCGCCCGAGGTGACCGTGCTCCGCGTGTCGGATTTGTCGCTGGATCTGCGGACCAGGCGGGCTTATGTGGGCGATCGGGCAGTGGACCTGTCCACCAGGGAGTTCGCGCTGGCAGAGATCTTCTGCCGGCACCCGGACCAGGTGCTGACCCGCGAGCAGCTGCTCAGCCACGTGTGGGGGTTCGACTTCGACCCCGGCTCGAATGTCGTCGACGTCTACGTCCGGTACCTGCGGCGCAAGATCGGCGCCGACCGGATCGAAACCGTACGCGGCACCGGATACCGGATGAGAGTCGCCTAATCATCGCCTCACGGCCGCTTCACCGCCCTCCTCCAGGCTGTTCATCAACAGGACAAAAGGAGGAACGATTGTGTTCACCGGACTGGCGATGAACCTCGTGGCGATCGTCTTGCTCGCCTACGGCATCTACTATCGGCGCCACCATCGGCGCGATCTGCTGTTCGCCTACGTCGCGCTGAACGTGGGCATCTTCGCGGTGGTGTCGCTGCTGTTGGTCCAGCGGGTCGACATCGCCGTCGGATTCGGGTTGTTCGGGTTGTTGTCGATCATTCGCCTGCGGTCCAGCGAGATCACCCAGCAGGAGATCGCCTACTATTTCGTCGCGATCGTGCTGGGGCTGGTCAACGGGATCGCGGCGGCGTTTCCGCTGACGGCGCTCGCCCTGAACGGGGTGCTGCTCACAGTGATGTACGTCGCCGACCATCGCGGGCTGCTCGGCCGCACCCGCCACCAGCTCGTGACGCTGGACGTCGTGCATGCGGACCCGGAGCTGCTGAAGGTTGACCTGGAGAGCCGGTTGCGGGCCCGGGTGCTGGAGGCCGTGGTCACCCAGGTGGACTACGTACGAGACGTGACCGTTGTGGAGGTGCGCTACGTGGTGCCGGGCGTGAAGGCGAGGGTGCGGTGAACGCGGACGTGGTGCTCGCCGGGGTCGCCGTGGGGGCGGCGCCGATCGAGCTCGAGGACGTGCCGGAGCTGATGAGCCGGGTGGACTCCAAGTACATCGTCTCCGCTTCGACCATGGTCAGGCTCGCCGCCGAGCTGGGTGACCGGTTCGCGGTGTTGCGGATCGGCCGGCGGCGGCAGTTCCGCTACACCTCGACGTACTTCGACACGCCGGACCTGCTCACGTTCCGGCAGCATCGCCAGGACCGGCGCCGCAGGTTCAAGCTACGGACGCGGACGTACCTGGACGGGGGCGGCCGTTGGCTGGAGCTCAAGCTCAACGGGGTACGCGGCAGCACCGACAAACACCGCATCCCGTACGACGACGCGCCGGCGCACGCGCTCACCGCGGAAGCGCTGGACTTCGTGAGCGACACACTGGTGCGTGAGCTCCACCTGACCATGCCCCGCCCTCTGGGCCCGGTCCTGTCCACCGACTACAAGAGGGTGACCCTGGTCGACCGGGTGGGAAAGGCCCGGCTCACCTGCGACACCGGCCTGGTCTGCCACGGTGCGGGGCGTGCCGTGCCCGCTCACCGGGATCTGGTCCTGCTGGAGTCGAAGTCCGTGGACGGAAGGGCGTTGGTCGATCGGGTGCTGAGGGGGATGGGAGTGCGGCCGGTGAGCGTGAGCAAATACTGCCTCGCCGTCGCCGCCCTCCGCGATCGCCCGGCCAACCGGTGGCGACCGGTGTTGCACCGGTATCTCGGGCTCAGACGGCGATGACGACTTTGCCCTTCGCGTGTCCCGCTTCGAGGTAGCGGATCGCCTCCGCTGCTTCGCTCAGCGGGTAGGTCCGGTCGATGACAGGGGCGATCTTCTCCTCCTGGAGGAGGTCGTGCAGGGTGGCGAGAGTGTCCTTACCCGGTCGTGCCACGTAGTTCACGAGCCTCTGACGGAGGAACAGGAACAGCAGCTTGCCCCCGATGATCCGGTTCATGGGGCCCACCCAGCGGCCGCCGCTGCCGGAGTTGGGGATGAAGTTTCCGCGGGCGGTGAGCGCGCGCCTGCAGGCCGACAAGGGGTGGTTGCCGACGTTGTCCAGGATGAGGTCGTAGCGCCGTGTGCCGCGGGTGAAGTCTTCTTTGGTGTAGTCGAGGACGTGGTCGGCGCCGATGGAGCGGACCATGTCGGTGTTGCCGGTGCTGCACACGCCGGTCACCTCGGCGCCGAGGGTTTTGGCGATCTGCACGGCGAAGGTGCCCACGCCGCCCGCGGCGCCGTTGACCAGCACGCGCTGCCCGGGCTGGACGTCGCGGAGGCCGAGCAGGGCGGTGACCGCCGCCGTCGGTACGGCCGCCGCCTGCTCGAACGTCAGGTTGGCGGGCTTTTTCAGCACCGCCGCGTCCTGGCGGACGGAGACGTACTCGGCCAGCGTTCCCTCGCCGCAGCCGAACACCTCGTCGCCCGGTTGTAACTCCGTGACGTTCGCCCCCACCGCCTCGACCTGCTCCGCGAAGTCGGAGCCCAGCCCGTTGGCCTTGGGCCGGGACAGCCCGGCCACCGCGCGGAAGATGTACGGCGCACCCCGCATCAGGTGCCAGTCGCCCGCGTTGACGGCGGCCGCTCGTACGCGGACCAGCACGTCGTCGTCCCCGACCGGCGGCGGGCCGACGTCCTGGAGTGTGAGCACGGTGGGCGGACCGTAGGTGTAGTAGCGGATCGCTTTCACGACTCTCCTGTCGATGTCACATGTAATAATTCTCTGACATGTGAAACCGTAACATTCACCATGGAGGTCGGCAATGGAGGATTTAGAGTGGCAGGTTGCCGGTGGCGGAGCTCGTGGAGCCGGTCGCCCGGTAGGCGGCGATCGTGCGTTCGGCGATGCGCATCTGGTGGATCTCGTCGGCCCCGTCGGCGAAGCGGGCCCAGCGCGCGTGCTGGAACATGCTCGCCAGCGGCGTGTCCGTCGAATACCCCAGCGCCCCGTGCACCTGGATCGCCCGGTCCACGATGCGGTTGAGGCTATTGGCCACGAAATGTTTGGCCATCGACACCTCGGTGCGGAAGTCCTCACCCTTGTCGATCTTGGAGGCGGCGTGCAGCACCATCAGCTTGCACTGGTAGAGCTCCATGGTCGAGTCGGCGATCATCCACTGGATGCCCTGCTTCTCGGCCAGCAGCGAGCCGTGGCTGTAGCGGTTGAGCGCGCGGTCCACCATCATGTCCAGCGCGCTCTCCGCCTGCGAGATCCACCGCATGCAATGCGCGAGTCTCGCCGGGCCCAGGCGGTATTGGCCCAGGCGGTGGCCGTTGCCCCGCCCGCCGAGGATCTGTTCGTCCGGCACGCGCAGGTCCTCGATGAGGATCTCGCTGTGGCCGGTCGAGCCGTGCATGGTCTCGACCTCGCGTACGTCGTTCCAGCCCGGGCTGGGCAGGTCCACGAGGAACGCGGTGGTGGCGCCGCGCGACCCCTCGGGAACGTCGGGCTCGGTCCTCGCGATGAGGATGGCGAAGTTGGCGCGCCGGGCGTTGGAGATGAACCATTTGTGGCCGTTGATCACCCACTCGTCGCCGTCGCGTACGGCCTCGGTGCGGATCAGCGTGGGGTCGGAGCCCGCCACTTCGGGCTCGGTCATCGCGAAGCAGGACATCTGCGTGCCTTCGAGCAGCGGGCGGAGATACTTCTCCTTCTGCTCGTCCGTCGCCCAGTGCAGCAGCGTGTGCATGTTGCCCTCGTCGGGGGCCATGCAGTTCAGCACCCACGGGCCGACCCGCGTCTTGGCCGCCTCCGACTGCACCATGGCCAGCTCCACGTGGCCCAGCCCCATACCGCCCCACTCCTTCGGCATGTGCGGCAGCCACAGGCCCTCGGCCTTCGCCTGTGAGCGCAGCCGGACGAGGATCCGCAGGTACGAGTCGCGGTCGCTCTCCTTCACCTCCTCCATCGCGGGGATGACCGTGCCCTGGATGAAGGTGCGGACTCGCTTGCGGATCTCCTCGTGCTCGGGAGCGAGGGTGAAATCGATGGCCATTTCACCGAAATTACTCTCTCAGCTGGGTTTGCGCAGCGGGGTGAAGGCCCAGGACATGCGGGGCTCGACCGCCCAGTGGAAGAGCTTGCGCACCGGCGGCGTGCAGAGCACGGTGGCCGCGACCAGGCCGAGCCCGATCGACAGCGGCAGGCCCAGGTCGAACCGCTCGGCGACCTTGACGACGAAACCGTGCAGCAGGTACGCGTACATGGTGGCCGCGCCCAGCCCGCTGAACCACGTGTGCCGCGCCGGCGTCACCGCCAGGAACGCCGCCACCAGCACCGCCCCCGCCACCAGCAGCCCCAGCCTGATCGCCGTCCCGGTGAGGTCGTCCACGCCGATCTGCGTGTTCGACAACCGCCACCTGATCCACTCCGTCGGCACGGCGTCGTGCACGAGCAGCGCCGTCGCCAGCCCAAGGCCGAGCACGCAGGCCCCGACCAGCCTCATGTACGGCCTGCGCAGCCATTGGAAGTGCTCTGGCTTCAGCATCAGCCCCAGCACGTAGAAGGGCAGGAGCCCGAACGTGCGGTTCATGGACAACTCGTCCGGCAGCTTGCTCATGCCGGTCAGCAGCGACAGTACGAGGGCCACCAACAGCGGCCACCTGAGCTGCTGCCACACCGGCGTGGACAGCCGCCACAGGAACAACGACATCAGAAACCAGGTCAGGTAGTACGGCTCCAGCAGGCTCAGCTCGAACTTCCCGTAGAGGATCAGCCGGGGCAGCGAGTACGCCAGCTCGAAGATCACGTACGGCACCGCCAGCGTGGAGATCAGCTTGCGTGCCTTGCCCGCCCCGAACGTGAACTTCCGCGACAGGTAGCCGGTGAGCACGATGAACAGCGGCATGTGGAAGACGTACACGTAGAAGTAGAGCGCGTGCGCGATGGGCGCGTCCCGCTGGTTCTCGATGAGGTGACCGCACACGACGAGGAGGATGGCGAGGTATTTGGCGTTGTCGAAGAACGGGTCCCTGGCGGTGACCGGCTCGGCGGTGACGGTGGTGCTGCCGCTGTGTCTAATGGTTCGCTCGCTTCGCTCCCTCACGAGCACCGCACCCTAGCCACCGCCCGCCGAACCGCCAGGAAACCGCAGGTTAAACCTGGGCGGCCAGTTCGGCAGCCTCCTCATGGCTCAGCCGCCCGTCCGCGACGATCGTGACGACCCGCCTGGTCAGCGTGTCCTCGACGACCAGCGGCCGGTCCCACGCCAGCGCCTGCCCGACGCCCGGATACTCCTCGACCCGCACGAACCAGGCGTCGCCGGCGTCCTGGACGAACACCAGCGTCCAGTCCCGCCCGTCCGGATCCGTCCCGGACATGGCGATCCACCGGTCACGGCTGCCGTGCACGGCCTGCTCGCCCCCAGGCAGGGTCGTCCGGGCGGTGGAGGTCCCGGGCGCGCGCCAGAAGAAGCCGCCGTAGCCCGCGCCCACCCGGCCCTTGGTGGCCGAGCTGTTGATCTCGACCGGTGCGCCGGTGAGGTTGGTGAGCGTGAACGTCAAGTCCAGCGCCCACGCCTCGCCGACCGGCCGCGCGAGCACCGTCCGCTCCTCGCGCGCCATGAGCCGCTGGTCGGGGCCGATCCACTCCACCTGCTCCACGAAGCCGTCGTCGTCGAGCCGCGAGAGCGCCCGGTGCCGCTGGCTGCCGTGATCGCCGAGCCAGGCCGGTCCCTGGTCCTTGACGTAGGTGCGGCCGCCCCAGAAGTTGGCCCCGCCCAGGTCGGAGATCGCCACGCCGACCCCGAGATGGTGCACGTGGTCCTCGGGCCGGACCTGGGTGACCTCGACGCCGCCCAGCGTCCGCACCCCGTGCAGGTACGGGCGTGGCGAGTCCGTGGCGGGGAGGTCGGGCCGCAGCTCATAGGCGGCCACTGGCGTGCCGGAGACCATGAGCCGCACCCGCGTCCAGGGAGCGTCCAGCTCCGAATACAGCGCCAGCCCGTCCGCGCTGCGCGCCGTCAGGTCCGCGACGCCGGGCAGGAACCGGTACGTGACCTCGTCCGAGCCGGGGTCCCGTTCGACGATCTGGTGCCGCTCGGGGATCGGCAGCGGCTCGGGCGCCAGCCGCACCGCGTCGAGCACCCGCGTGAATGTCTCGGTCCGCGCGAGCGGCACCAGCAGGTCCGCGCCCGTGCGGACGTGGTCGACGAGGTTCTCCAGCAGGTCGGTGCGCTCGTACACGGTCGTCGTGACCCACCCGTCCGAATGCTCGATCTTGAGCTGGTCCTGGGTGTAGACGAGCGTGGCGCGGCCCTGGTCGCCGTGCACGACCAGGTACGGCTCGTGCCGCTCGGGCGCGCACAACGTCACCGCGACCGTGATCACGAGACCGTCGTCCATCCGGATCCGCACGCACGACGTGTCGTCCGACTCGATCGGGTGGGCGTGGTAGAGCTCGGTCTCGATCTCCGCGATCGGGCCGTCGACCAGCGCCAGGGCGGTCGCCACGGCGTGCGCGAACGGGTTGGTCAACGCGCCGTCCACCACGTCCACGCCGTTCAGGCGGCGTTTCCCCGACCAGGCCGAGCGGGTGAAGTACGCCGAAGGGCGCTCCCAGGCGCCGGCCCCGCCGATGCCGCGCACCCGCCCGATCGCGCCGCTCGCGATCAGCTCACGCACCGCGGGAACGGCCGCCGACCCGAGCGACTGGAACCCGACCTGGCAGGCCAGCCCGGTCTCCGCCACGGCCGCCGCGATCCGCCGGTGTTCGGCAGGACTGGCCGCGGGCGGCTTCTCCAGCAGCACGTGCGAGCCCGCGTGCAGGGCGGTCACCGCGAGGTCGGCGTGCGTGTGGATGGGCGTGGAGATGATCGTGATCTCCGCGCCGGTCTTCTCGAGCAGCGCGCCGAGATCGGCCGCCTGCAGCGGCGCGGCGAAGTCGACCTCCACGGGCCGTACGTCACAGATCCCGGCCAGCTCGATCAGCCCCTGGTGGGCGAGCCTGCGCAGGTTGCGCAGATGGTGCTGCCCGTGCCCGTGGGCCCCCGCGAGAACGACCTTCATCATGCCCACCTCAGTCCCAGCCCCGCGTGCTCGCCCACCCGCAGCACACCGTCCGACACGACCACCGGGTACGGCTCCGCCAGCAGCCCGAGTGTGGCGAACGACGCGTCCTCGACGTCCTCCGCCATGACCGGCAGCGGCAGCGCCAGCGCCAGTTGCCCGGAAACGTCGGGCAGCAGGTGCGGGTAGACCGGCACGTCGTACGTCCTGGCCAGCTCCACGATCCGCAGGAACGGCGTGATGCCGCCGACCCGCACCACGTTCGGCTGCACGACGTCGCACGCGCCGGCCGCCAGCAGATCGCGGAAGCCGTACGTCGTGTAGACGTTCTCGCCCACCGCGACCGGCACGTCGATGGAGCGGCGCAGCTCCACGTGGGCGGCCACATCGTCGGCGGGCAACGGCTCCTCGATCCAGTGCAGGTCGAACTCCCGCAGCGCGGCCAGAGCCCGCCGGGCCCGGTGCAGGTCCCACCGCTGGTTGGCGTCGATCATCAGCAGCCGGTCAGGCCCGAGCACCTCGCGTACCGCGGCCACCCGCGCCACGTCCTCCGCCAGGTCGGGACGCCCCACCTTGATCTTGACACCCTTGTACCCGGCGGCCATCCACCGCCTGACCTGCTCGACCAGCTCTTCCAGCGAGTAGTGCAGGTTGACGCCGCTGCCGTACACCGGGACCTCGTCGCGCCGCCGCCCCAGCACGTCGGCCAGGCCGGCCTCGCCGCAGCGCAGATCCCACAGCGCCAGGTCGATCCCGGCCAGCGCGATCGTGGTGATCCCGCCCGGTCCCGCCTCGCGCAGGTGTCGCCAGAGCCGGTCCCACACGACCTCGGGGTGCGCGGGCAGCCCGATCAGCGCCTCCCGCAGGTCGTGGTCGAGCAGCGCTCGTACGGCGTGCGCGCCGATCTGCGGCGTCCACGAGAACCCCGTCCCGGTGCGCCCGTCCTTCAGCGTGACGTGCGTGACGATCACGTGGTTGGCGGGCACGTCCGCGCCCCACGGCCGGGGCAGCAGGGCGGTACGCAGCTCGGTACGCAGGTCGGCGATGGTCATGACTTCGCCAGCTCCAGCCCCGTCTTGATCAGCGTCTCCAGCTCCTCCAGATGCTCGGCGGTCACGTCCACCAGCGGCGGGCGGACCGCGCCCACGTCCAGGCCGCGCAGCCGTACCCCGGCCTTGACCAGGGAGACCGGGTAGCCGGGGACCTTGCCGCGCAACCGCACGAGCGGGGCGTAGAACTCCGTCAGCAGCCGCTCGTCACCGTTGAGGTACGCCAGCGCGATCTCCGGCGCGAACGCGAACACCGCGCTGGAGTAAAGCTCCACGCCGATGCCCCGATAGGCGGGCATGGTCAGCTCGGCCGTCGGCAGCCCGTTGAAGAACAGGAAGTCCGGGTGCGTCTCTCGGATCGCCAGCACGGTCCGCTGCATCCTGTCGATGTCGCCGAGGCCGTCCTTGAGCCCGATCACCCCGGGGATTCCGGCCAGCTCCACGGCCGCGTCCGGCTCCAGCACCACCGTGCCGCGCTGGTAGACGATCACCGGCAGCTCCGCGGCCACCGCCTCCACGTACGCCTTGAACCCGTGCCCAGGCCCCTGCGCCAGGTAAGGGGGCATGAGGAGCAACCCGTCTGCCCCCGCCTCCCGCGCGGCCCGCGCGTGGTTCAGCGCCGCGCCGAGCGACCCGCCCGCCCCGGCGAACAGTGGCACGCGCCCGCCCACGACCTCGGCCGCCACCCGCACCGCACACCCGTGCTCGGCCTCCGACAACGCCGAGAACTCACCGGTGCCGCAGGCCACGAACACCCCGCCGGGACCGTGCTCCATGCCCTGCCCGATGTGCTCGGCTAGCACCTGCTCGGCGAGTGTGCCGTCGGCGGCGAACGGGGTCACGGGGAAGAACAGCACACCACTGAGATTCATAGAGATTCCTTGAGTTCCTGGTCCTGGAGTTCGGTCCGCCAACTACGCTTCGCCTGCCAGCCCAGCAGCCGCTCCGCCTTGGCGGTGGAGAAGGCCGGGGAGGTCCCGGTGAGTCCCGCAGCGAACGGCTCCGTGCCCGGGATGACCTGGGGAAGCAGCTCGGCCAGCGGCTTCCTGGCCAGCGCGTCCGCGGCGCCGACGAAGAACACCTCGCCGTTCGGCAGCTCAGGCAGCGCCTCGATCAGCACGCCCAGCATCTCCGAGGCGTCGCGCGCGTCGACGTAGTTGAACAGCGACACCCCGCCCAGGTCCGGCCGGTCCAGCCGCTCGTTGACGGTGTGCCCCGACTGCGTGGGCGCGCCGGCCCACTCCTCCGGAGGGATGACGAAACACGGCCTGACCGCGGCCAGCTTCGTCGTCCCGGCCTCGGCGAACGCCTTCATGGTCTGCTCGGCCGCCACCTTGGACAGGTTGTACGCGTTCCACGGCCGCACCGGGTGATCCTCGTCGATCGGCAGGTACGCCGGTGCCCAACCGCCAGGGGCGCCGTACCCCATCACGGTCGGGCTGCTGGCCACGACGACGTTTCGGACCCCCAGGGTCACCGACGCCTCGCAGACGTTGAACGCCAGCTGGGTGTTGACTCGATAGATCACCGACTCCGGTCGGCTGAACGGGGTGGCGATGGCGGCAAGATGGATCACCGACTCCGGCCGGAATCTGGCGATCACCTCGAACGCCTCTCCCGTGTCCGTGAGGTCGGCAGGTAGGGTGGCCGCGGCCTCCGCCGGCGTGCCCGGCGCGCTGTCCACGCCGATGACCTCGTGCCCGGCCGCCGCGAGCGTGCTGACCACGCTGCGGCCGAGGCGTCCTGCACTTCCGGTGATGAGGACTCTGCTCACCGTGAGGGGCTCCTTCAAGACTGCAAACAGTTGCACTAAACCTTTGTGTCCCCGGACCCGGGCCGTCAAGAGGTGATTTCATTCCCCTAGTGTCACCTGGGGATTCCGGGTGAGGTTCGGTATGCCGTAGACCGGCAAGCGCTTTCAGCCTACTCATGGGTACTGCAAGCGGTTGCGTTAGGGTGAGCGACTGTGACAGTGACGATTCGTGATGTGGCCCGAGCGTCCGGCGTGCACGTGTCCACCGTGTCGCGGACGTTCTCCGCGCCGCACATGGTGAACGCCGCCACCCGTACGAGGGTGCTGACGGTGGCCGAGGAGCTGGGATACCGCCCCAACCGGGCGGCACGGGCGCTCACGACCGGCCGCACGCACAACCTCGGGTTGATCGTGGCCGACATCGCCAACCCGTTCTTCCCTCCCTTGATCAAAGCCGCTCACGCCGCAGCCCGGCAGCGCGACTACCACCTGTTCGTGGCCGACACCGACGAGGAGCCGGCCGCCGAGGAGGAGCTGGTGCAGGCCTTCTCCAAACAGGTGGACGGGCTGGTGTTGTGCAGTCCCCGCTCCTCCAACAAGGTGCTCGAGCGGCTGGCCGAGCGGGTGCCGTTCGTGGTGATCAACCGGCGGCTGCGTGGCGCCGCGACGGTGCTGATGGATGTCGGCCATGGGGCCAGGCTGGCGATGGAGCACCTGGCCGGGCTCGGGCACCGCCGCGTGGCGCTGGTGTCGGGGCCGACCGGCTCGTGGACGAGCGCGGAGATCCGGACGGCCGCCGAGGCGGTGGGCGGCATCGAGCTCGTGGTGATCGGTCCCAACCCGCCGACCGAGCGGGGCGGGTTCGCCATCGCCAAGCGGGTGCGGGACGCGGGGGTGACCGGCGTGCTCGCCTACAACGACCTGGTGGCGATCGGGCTCATCGAGGGGCTCGCCGAGCTCGGACTGAGCGTGCCCGAAGACGTCAGCGTCGTAGGGATCGACGACATCGTGCCAGGGCGGCTCAACCGCCCCAAGCTCACCACGGTGGCCATGCCCACCGCGGCCGCCGGGCGGCTGGCGGTGGACCTGCTCATCCAGGAGGTGAGCGCGACCACGTCGCTGGAGACACGCTTGGTCATCAGGGACTCCACCGCAGCGCCACGATAGCTCGACTGCTGCAACCGGTTGTACTATCCGGCAGCAAAATTCGTCTGACTTCTTCGGCGGCCGAGCCTGCTACCTGCGGAAACGCTGTGGCGATATATCGGTAACGGGTATGTAACGTCTGCAAAGGGTTGACGAAACTTTCCTGACGGCTATAGGAAAGCGCTATCCATTCACATTTCGCCGGAAGGTCCGTGTGATGACTGACGTTTCGGTGGCGGTGAAGCCCCGGGGAGCGGCGACCCAACCCGCACGGGGCGGTCACCGCTCCACAAAACGTTCCCGCCGAGAGGCGCGGGCCGCCTATCTGTTCCTGGCGCCCTGGTTCGTCGGCCTGCTCGTCATCACGATCGGCCCGATCTTCGCCTCGCTGTACCTCTCCTTCACCGACTACAGCCTCCTGGAGGAGGCCAAGTGGGTCGGATTCGATAACTACATCACGATGTTCACCGAGGACCCGAGGTTCCTGAACTCGCTGAAGGTGACCACGATTTACGTGGTCGTCTCGGTCCCGCTGCAACTGGCCTTCGCGCTCGGGCTGGCCCTGGTGCTCGACCGGGGGCTGCGCGGCCTGTCGATCTACCGCTCGATCTTCTACCTGCCCTCGCTGCTGGGCGGCAGCGTCGCGATCGCGATTCTGTGGCGGAAGGTGTTCGGCGCGGACGGCCTGGTCAACGCGGTGCTCGCGATCTTCGGCATCCAGGGCCCGGGCTGGGTGGGCGACCCGGACACCGCGCTCGGGACGCTGATCCTGCTCCACGTGTGGACCTTCGGCGCACCGATGATCATTTTCCTGGCCGGCTTGAGGCAGATCCCCAGCAGCTACTACGAGGCTGCCGCGGTGGACGGCGCGGGCATGTTGCGCCAGTTCAGATCGATCACGATGCCGCTGCTGACGCCGATCATCTTCTTCAACCTGGTGCTGGAGGTCATCAAGTCCTTCCAGTCGTTCACGCAGGCCTTCATCGTGAGCGGCGGCAAGGGCGGTCCGGCCGACTCGACGCTCTTCTACACGCTCTACCTCTACCTCAAGGGGTTCAAGAGCTACGACATGGGTTACGCGGCAGCGATGGCCTGGGTTCTGCTGCTCATCATCGCCGGGCTCACCGCGGTGAACTTCCTCGCTTCCAAGTATTGGGTCTTCTATGGCGACACCAAGTAGGCCGATCCCGGTCCTGTTCCGTCCGCTCAAGGGCGGGCCTCTGGTCAAGCACATCCTGCTGATCGGCTTCGGCCTGGTCATGCTCTATCCGCTGCTCTGGATGATCTCCAGCTCGCTCAAGCCGGAAGAGCTGATCTTCCGGGAGCCCGGGCTGTGGCCGAGCCAGGTCACGCTCGAGAACTATTCCGAAGGCTGGTACGCGCTGAAGCACCCCTTCGGCTACTACCTGTGGAACTCCGCGGTGGTGACGGCTCTGTCGGTGGTGGCGAACCTGGTGGCCTGCTCGCTGGCCGCCTACGCCTTCGCCCGGCTGAACTTCCCGCTGAAGAAGTTCTGGTTCGCGATCATGCTGGGCACGATCATGCTGCCGCACCACGTGGTGCTCGTGCCGCAGTACATCATGTTCTCCGAGCTCGGTCTGATCAACACCATCTGGCCGCTGGTCATGCCCAAGGTGCTGGCGACGGACGCGTTCTTCGTCTTCCTGATGGTGCAGTTCATCCGTACCCTGCCGAGGGAATTGGACGAGGCGGCCGAGATCGATGGAGCGGGCTACTGGCGCATCTTCATCAGAGTCGTCATGCCGCTCTGTATGCCGGCCCTGGCCACGACCGCGATCTTCACGTTCATCTGGACGTGGAACGACTTCCTCAGCCAGCTTCTTTACCTCAACAACCCGGACAACTTCACCGTTCCGGTCGCACTGCGCACGTTCCTCGACGCCAGCAGCGACTCCTCGTGGGGACCCATGTTCGCCATGTCGATCATCGCGCTGGGGCCGATTTTCGGCTTCTTCCTGGCCGGTCAGAAGTACCTGATCCGTGGTGTCGCTACCACGGGCCTGAAGTAGCACCACCTCCAACTCGACACCCCCCAACTCGAATAACCCCCTAGGAGGTAGAGCCGTGAGCTCTGGCAAGAAGATGTGGTCGGCGGCGCTGCTGGCCACCGCTGTGCTGGCGGTCACCGCGGCCTGTGGCAGCGGCAGCGGCGGCGGCGGCGAAAGCGCTGGAGGCAAGACTGTGCTGCGCTTCTCCTACTGGGGCAGCGACGCGCGGCAGAAGATGACCGAAGAGGCCATCAAGAAGTTCGAGGCCAAGAACCCGAACATCGACGTCCAGGGCGAGTTCTCCGACTGGGCGAGCTACTACGAGACGCTGTCCACGAAGGTCGCCGGCAACGACGCGCCCGACGTCATCACCATTGAGATCCGCGGCCTGCGCGAGTACGCAGACCGTGGCACGCTCGCCGACCTGGCCAGCAAGGTCAACACCGCCGACATCGACGCCAAGGTGCTGGGCACCGGCGCCATCGACGGCAAGCAGTTCGCCATCCCCACCGGCATCAACGCCTTCTCCCTGATGGTCAACCCGGGCCTGGTCCAGAGCAGCAAGGCGGAGCTGCCCGACGACAGCAAGTGGACCTGGGAGGAGTACGTCGACCTGGCTTCCAAGATCTCCTCCGGCTCCGGCGGCAAGGTCACCGGAACGCAGCTGAGCTGGAACCCGGCGTACCTCCAGATCTACGCCGCGCAGAAGGGCGAGCCCTTCTACAACGGCAACAAGATCGGCATGTCCCCCCAGACAATCAAGGACTGGTGGGCCATCATGCAGAACCTGATCAAGACCAAGGGCGCCCCTGACGCCGCCAAGAGCACCGAGATCGGTGCGACCAGCATCGACCAGTCGCTGCTCGGCACCAACACCGGCGCGATGGGCATGTGGTGGAGCAACCAGCTCGGCGCGGCCTCCAAGGCGTCGGGTCAGCAACTGGACCTGCTGCGGATGCCGAAGGCGGAGGGCGCCACGACTGGCGGCATGTTCCTGCAGCCGGCGATGTTCTACTCCGCCTCCTCCAAGTCGGAGCACGCTGCTGAGGCGGCGAAGTTCATCGACTACATGATCAACGACCCGGAGGCGGGCCAGATCATCCTCAGTGACCGCGGCCTGCCGGCCAGCTCCAAGGTGCTGGCGGCGGTCAAGGACAAGCTGCCGGACGCGGACAAGAAGACGCTCGAGTTCATCGACAAGGTCAGGAGCGAGCTGTCCGACCCGCCCGCCGCGCCGCCGAAGGGCTCAAGCGCCATGGAGGACATCCTCACGCGCTACTCGGAGGAGGTCATGTTCGGCCGGATGACCCCTGACGACGCCGTTCAGAAGTTCATCACCGAGGCCAACGCCTCGATCGCAGGCTAAAAGGAGAGTCATGAAGTACGCGTTCGTCGGGCTCGGGCACCGCGCGCAGATGTACGTCGACGCGCTGCTCGGGGAGTGGCGTGACGCCGGCACCATCGTCGCCCTGTGCGACACCAACCGGACCCGCATGGACTATTACGTCGAGCGGATCGGCCAGGAGGTGCCGTGCTTCGCGCCCGCGGAGTTCGACAAGGTGCTCGAGCTCGCCGACGCGGTCATCGTCACGACCGTTGACGCCACGCACGCTCGCTACGTGTGCGCGGCACTCGACGCCGGTCGCGACGTCATTGTGGAAAAGCCGCTCACCGTGGACGCCGAGAGCTGCGCGGCCATCGCCGAGGCGGCCGAGCGCAGCACCGGCAAGCTGATCGTCACCTTCAACTACCGGTACTCGCCGCGTAACTCGGCCGTGCGCCGACTGCTGATGGAGGGCGCGATCGGCGAGGTGACGTCCGTGCACTTCGAGTGGACGCTCGACACCATCCACGGCGCCGACTACTTCCGCCGCTGGCACCGCGACCGGGCCAACTCCGGCGGGCTGCTCGTGCACAAGTCCACCCATCACTTCGACCTGGTCAACTGGTGGCTCGGGGCGGCCCCCGAGCTCGTCTTCGCCCAGACCGACCTGCGCTTCTACGGCGCCGAGAACGCCAGGAAGCGCGGCCTGGAGGAGCGCCCCGAGCGAGGGCAGGGCGCTCCCGGGCTGGGCACAGACCCGTTCATCCTGGACATCTCCGCCGACCCCCGGCTCAAGCGGCTCTACCTGGACGCCGAGCACGAGGACGGCTACATCCGGGACCAGGACGTCTTCGGTGAAGGCGTGAACATCGACGACAACATGTCGGTGCTGGTGCGTTACGACAACCGGGCGACCCTGACCTACTCCCTGCACGCCCACGCCCCCTGGGAGGGTTACCGGGTGGCCTTCAACGGCACGGCCGGGCGGCTGGAGCTGGACGTGGTCGAGCGGGAGTGGACGCCGCCGCACGCCGCCATCGACCCGAGCGCGGCGGGCAAGAAGCACGCGGCCGGATCGTGGGAGCGGCTCACGCTGCACCGGCACTGGAGCAAGCCGGAAGAGGTGCCCATCGAGACCGGGGCCGGCGGGCACGGCGGCGGCGACCGCCTGCTACTCAACGACGTCTTCCGCGGTCCCGACAACGACCCGCTGGCCCGGCAGGCCGGCTACCGCGACGGCATCCGCAGCGTCCTGACGGGGCACGCGGCCAACGTCTCGGCCGCGACCGGCGCGCCAGTGCACCTGGTGGACGACGGAACTCGTGTCGGCTGAGAGGACCGGGTCTGTGTTCGCGAACCGGCCCGGGCTCGCCGACCCGACCGGGCTCGTGTTCGGTGAGCTGGCCGGGATCGCTGAGGCGCAGCTCGGGACTTATCCGGATCTTCCGGGGCCTGAGCTGCGGGCGGCGGCACGCGACGCCCTCGGGGTGCTCGACCTGCGCGCTGATGACGTGCGGGTCGAACGGACCTGGGTCGATGGCGATCTTGTCGGCGAGGAGCTCTCTTGGTCCGTCGGGTTCGGGCCGCGGACGCGGGCGTTCCTGCTGCGTCCCCGGGATGCGGTGGGGCCGCTGCCCGGGGTGGTGGCGCTGCACTGCCACGGCGGCATGAAATGGGTCGGCAAGGAGAAGATCGCCGACGGTCCCGAAGAACCGTCGCCTGAGGTGGTCAGGGCCAGGGCGGCCATTTACGGCGGTCGCGCCTTCGCCAACGAGCTGGCCAGGCGCGGGTTCGTCGTGCTCGCGCACGACGTGTTCGTCTGGGGCAGCCGCCGCTTCCCCCTCGACCCGGAAGCGGCCCCCGCGCCGGCCCCCGCCACGGCCGAGGCGCCGCTCAGCGAGGCCGACCGTTACGACCGGCTCGCCGGGCCGCATGAGCACATCGTGGCCAAGCACTGTGCCGTGCTCGGCACCTCCTTCGCGGGCGTGGTGGCGGGCGAGGACCTCGCGGCGGCGGCCTACCTTCGCTCACGCCCCGACGTCGGCCCGGTCGGATGCGCCGGGCTGTCCGGCGGCGGGCTGCGGGCAGCGCTCCTGGGCGCCTTCGACCCCCAGATGAGCGCCGTCGTGGTTGCGGCGATGGTCTCGTCCTACCGGGACATGCTGGACGGGCACGTGGCCAAGCACACCTGGATGTTCTACCCGCCGGGCCTGCCGCGCCTCGGCGACTGGCCCGACCTGGTGGCCGCCCGCGCGCCCCAGCCGCTCATGGTCCAGTACGCCATGCGCGACCGGCTGTTCCCAGAGCCGGGCATGCGCCGCGCCCACGCCATGATCAGCGAGCGGTACGGGGACGCCGGCGCGTACGAGGCGGTGTTCGCCGAGGTGCCGCACAGCTTCGACGTGCCCAGGCAGGAGCGGGCCTTCGACTGGCTGGCCCGCCACCTCACCTGACCAGCCGCCGCCCGGCCTGCCACGGGCGGCGGCACCCCATTCCTCCCTAGTCGCCCGCCTTCCACTGTGCAATGAGCTTGTCGTAGTCCAGCGTGGCCGGCTTGCCGCGCTCGTCGGCCAG
Source organism: Nonomuraea sp. 3N208 (assembly GCF_052245935.1). Taxonomy (NCBI): domain Bacteria; kingdom Bacillati; phylum Actinomycetota; class Actinomycetes; order Streptosporangiales; family Streptosporangiaceae; genus Nonomuraea; species Nonomuraea sp. 3N208. The sequence goes on from NZ_JBQQBR010000001.1 coordinate 38,700, forward strand.
CTTGGGTGCGGGCGCGCCCGGCTGGTCGAGCCAGTACTGGGCCGGTTGCTCCTGGTTCAGCTTGGGCGCGCAGTTCCCGCCGTAGCCACGCCGCTCCAGCCGGGACAGGATGTCGTCCTGCTGCTTGGCCAGGTTGTCCATCGACTGCTGCGGCGTGGTCTCGCCGGTCACGGCGGTGGCCACGTTCTGCCACCAGAGCTGGGCGAGCTTGGGGTAGTCCGGCACGTTCGTCCCGGTCGGCGTCCACTGCTTGCGCGCCGGGGAGTTGTAGAACTCGATCAGGCCGCCGTACTTCTTGGAGTTCTCGGCGAAGTACTCGCTCTTGACATCGGAGTCCCTGATGAATGTCAGGCCGACGATCGACTTCTTCAACGACACGGTCTTCGACGTGACGAACTGCGCGTACAGCCAGGCCGCCGCCCTGCGGTCCTGCGGAGTGTTCTTCAACAGCGTCCACGAGCCGGCGTCCTGGTAGCCGAGCTTGTTGCCGTCCTTCCAGTACGCCCCGTGCGGGCTCGGTGCGATGCGCCACTTGGGCGTGCCGTCGCTGTTGACCACCGGCAGCCCTTCCTTGGTCATGTCGGCCGTGAACGACGTGTACCAGAAGATCTGCTGGGCGATGTTGCCCTGCGCGGGCACGGGGCCGGCCTCGCTGAAGTTCATCCCGGCGGCTTCCTTGGGGGCGTACTTCTTCAGCCAGTCCACGTACTTGGTGAGCGCGTACACCGAGGCGGGGCCGTTGGTGTCGCCGCCGCGGGTGACCGACGAGCCGACCGGGCGGCAGTTCTCCACCCTGATGCCCCAGTCGTCCACCGGCAGGCCGTTGGGGATGCCTGGGTCGCCGTTGCCGGCCATGGACAGCCAGGCGTCGGTGAAGCGCCAGCCCAGCGAAGGGTCCTTCCTGCCGTAGTCCATGTGGCCGTAGACCTTCTTGCCGTCGACGGTCCCGTTGCCGTTGACCTTGTTGGTGAAGAAGTCGGCGATGTCCTCATAAGCCGCCCAGTTGACCGGGACGCCGAGGTCGTACCCGTAGGCGTCCCTGAACTGCTTCTTGATCTCCGGGTCGGTGAACCAGTCGTAGCGGAACCAGTAGAGGTTCGCGAACTGCTGGTCGGGCAGCTGGTAGATCTTCTTGTCCGGGCCGGTGGTGAAGCTGATGCCGATGAAGTCGTTCAGGTCGAGCGTGGGCAAGGTGACGTTCTTGCCCTCGCCGGCCATGTAGTCGGACAGCGGGATGACGTAGTCGCCGCGCGAGTGGGTGCCGATGAGGTCGGAGTCATTGACGTAGGCGTCGTAGATGTTCTGGTCGCCCTGGATCTGGGTCTGGAGTTTCTCGACGACGTCGCCTTCCTGGATCAGGTCGTGTTTGATCTTGATCCCGGTGATCTCGGTGAACGCCTTGGCGAGCTGCTGGGACTCGTACTCGTGGGTGGTGATCGTCTCGGAGACCACGTTGATCTGCATGCCCCGGTACGGCGCCGCAGCCTTCATGAACCAGTCCATCTCGGCGAGTTGCTGGTCCTTGGACAGCGTGCTGGGTGTGAACTCCTCCGACACCCAGCGTTGCGCCGCCGCCTTACCCTCGGCCTCCTTGAAGTCGCTGGACGGCCGCTGTGCGCCCTGCGCGCAGCCGGCGATCACCAGAATGAGCGCGGCCAGACCAACGGCCGCGGACCTGCCTGCCCGATGCCTCATTGCATGGCTTCCCTTCTGTCAACCCCATATCCCGATCACGACCACCACGAGTGCCGCGCAGCCCAGTGCGAGCCACATGGACAGGTCGGTGACGGCCATCCAGGCGGCCAGGACGACCGCGGCGCTGATCAAGCCGATGTACAGCCGGTCGCCCCGGTCGGTCTCGATGCGCAGGAACCCTCGCCTGGCCACGGGCGGGGAGATGCGGGCCCAGACCGCCATGACGGCGAGCAAGAGGGCCAGCCCGATGAAGACCAGAGCCGTGGGGAGGGTCCACACCATCCACTCGAGCATTCGCTAGACCCTTCCCAGGGCGAAGCCCCTGGCAATGTAATTGCGTACGAACCAGATGACGATCGCGCCGGGGACGATCGTGAGCACCCCCGCCGTGGCCAGCAGCGCCCAGTCCACGCCGGCCGCGCTGACCGTCCGCGTCATCGTCGCAGCGATGGGTTTCGCGTCGACCGACGTGATCGTCCTGGCGATCAGCAGCTCGACCCAGCTGAACATGAAGCAGAAGAACAACGTCACGCCGATCGCGGAGCGGATCATCGGCAGGAATATGCGAATGAAGAAACGAGGCAGCGAATAGCCGTCGATCGCCGCGGTCTCATCGATTTCCCGGGGAATTCCCGACATGAATCCCTCGAGAATCCACACGGCGAGTGGCACGTTGAAGAGCATGTGCGCGATGGCCACCCCGAGATGGGTGTCGAAAAGTCCTACGCTCTGATAAATCTGAAAAAATGGCAGCAGGAAGACGGCGGGCGGTGCCATTCGATTCGTCAGCAGCCAGAAGAACAGGTGTTTGTCGCCGGCGAACCGGAAACGGGAGAACGCGTACGCCGCCGGCAGCGCCACGATGAGCGACATCACCGCGTTCATCGACGTGTAGATGATGGAGTTCAGATAGCTCGAATACCACGACACGTCCGTGAAGAACGTGACGTAGTTGTCGAAGGTCACCCGCTGCGGGATGAGCGAGAAGCTGCCGAGGATGTCCTCGTTCGGCCGGATCGACATGCCGAACATCCATAGCAGCGGCAACATGAGCGTGGCCACGTACAGCCAGAAGACCGTGCGTGCCCACGGGAGCCGGCGTCCGGTGGTCCTGGCCATCGCCCTCACCTCCCCGACCTGGTCAGCACGGTGAAGAAGACGTAGCAGAGGACCTGCACGATCAAGAAGTAGATCAGCGAGAACGCGCCCGCGGGCCCCACGTCGAACTGCCCGACAGCCATCTTCGACAGCAGGATGCTGAGGAACGAGGTCGCGTTGCCGGGCCCGCCGCCCGTCACCACGAACGGCTCGGTGTAGATCATGAAGCTGTCCATGAACCTGAGCAGGATCGCGATCGTGAGCACCCCGCGCAGCCGGGGCAGCTGGATGTGCCGGAACGTCGCCCACCCCGACGCGCCGTCGATCTGTGCGGCCTGGAAGTACGGCTCGGGAATCGACCGCAGCCCCGCGTACGCCAGCAGCGCCACGAGCGGCGTCCAGTGCCACACGTCCATGACGAGGATCGTGATCCAGGCGTCGGTGGAGTCGAGGGTGTAGTTGAAGCCGATGCCGAGGACGTTGTTGATCGTCCAGCCGCCGAGCCCGATGTCGGCGCGGGCGAAGATCTGCCAGATCGTGCCCACCACGTTCCAGGGGATGAGCAGCGGCAACGCGACCAGCACCAGCGCCGCCGACACCCAGAATCCGCGGCGCGGCATCGCCACCGCGATCGCCACCCCGAGCGGGATCTCCACCAGCAGCACCTGCGCCGAGAACAGCAGCGTCCTGACGAACGCCTCCCGGTTCTCCGGCCGCCGCACGGCCTCGTAGAACCAGTCCAGGCCGACGAACACCCGGTCGCTGGGGCTGAAGACGTCCTGGACCGAGAAGTTGACCACGGTCATCAGCGGGATGATCGCCGTGAACGCCACCGACACGACCACCGGCAGCACGAGCCACCAGGCCCGGTTGTCCTTGCGCTTCAGGTCCGTGCGCGTCTCCTGGGGCTCGGCGGGCGCGGCCGTGACGACCTCGCCGCTCACCTGGCTGCCCGCGGTCACGTGGCGCTCCTTCCGTCGAGCGGTGCGAGGAAGCCGCACCTGACCTGGTCGCGGAACAGGAACGTACGATCCGACGGGAAATGCAGGAACGCCTGCGCGTCCGGTTGGTAGTCGGAGCCCGCCTCGGTCCTGGCGATGACGGGGTGCTCGCCCACCCGGGTGTGCACCAGGTCGTACGCGCCCATGCGGTCGATCCCGGTCACGTGGACGGCCACCCCGGGGGATGCACGCGAAATGCGCACGAACTCGGGCCGCACCCCGATGCGTACCGGCCCCGGGGGGAGGCCGTTCGCCACCGACCCCACGGCCGCCTGCCCGACATGGACGACGTCGCCGACGATCTCGGCGGGCACCATGTTCATGCCCGGCGAGCCGATGAAGTGCCCGACGAACTCGTGCGCCGGCGACAGGAACAGCTCCGTCGGCTCGCCGGCCTGCACGATCGCCCCGTCGTTGAGCACCACCACCTCGTCGGCGAAGGTCAGCGCCTCGGTCTGGTCGTGCGTGACGTAGATCAGCGTGTGCCCGGTGTCGCGGTGGATCTCCTTGAGCTTGCTACGCAGCGTCCACTTCAGCGCCGGGTCCACCACCGTGAGCGGCTCGTCCAGCAGCACGGCCGCCACCTGGGAACGCACGAGCCCGCGGCCCAGGCTGACGATCTGCTGCCGGCCCGGGTCCAGCCGGCGCGACCTGCGGCGCAGGAGGTGGTCCAGGCCCAGCAGCTGGGAGACCTGGCGGACCCGCTGGTCGATCTCGTTCTTGGGATATTTCCGGTTGCGGAGCGGGAAGGCGAGGTTGTCGTAAACGGACATCTCCTCGTACAGGACCGGGAACTGGAAGACCTGCGCGATGTTCCTGCCGGCCGTCGGCACGTCGGTGACGTCGCGGTCGTCGAAGAAGATCCGCCCCACCGTCGGCGTGATCAGGCCGGAGATGATGTTCAGCAGCGTCGTCTTGCCGCACCCGCTGGGACCCAGCAACGCGTACGCCCGCGCGGTGCGCCACGTCCACGTCATCGGCTTCAGCGCCCACGTCGTGCCGCCGTCGTAACTGTGCCCCACGCCTTCCAGGCGAATGTCAGCCATGCACGCCTCCGAGGTCCGCGGCGCTGGTGGCCAGCAACCGCCCGCCGGCCTCGTCGAAGACGAAGATGTGCGCGGGGTCCACGTACGCGACCGTGGTCTCCCCGGGGGTGAACAGCTGGGTGCCCGGCAGGTGGGCGACCAGGTGCCGGTCGCCCTGCAGCAGCAGGTGCAGGAACGTCGCGCTGCCGGTCACCTCGGCGAGCCTGATCTCGGCGGGCAGCTCCAGCGCACCGGGCCCGCCGCGGACGATCCGCACCTGGTGGGGGCGGATGCCGAGCATGACGTCGTGGCCGGTGGCCTGTGCGCGGGGCGCCGGGAACGACGCGCCGAGCACCTCGATCCGGCCGTCGCGGACCGCACCGGGGAGCAGGTTGAGCGGGGGATCGCTGAGCGTCGCGGCCACGGCCAGCGTGGGCGGGTGGGCGTACATGTCCGCGACGTCCCCGACGTGCTGCACCCTGCCCTCGCCCAGCACCACGGTCCGCGCGGCGAACATCAGTGCCTCGTTGGGGTCGGCTGTGGAGTAGATGACCACGCCTGAGGTGTCGGCGAACATGGTCCTGAGGTCGGCGCGTAGCTGCTCGCGGAGCTTGAAGTCCAGGTTGGCGAGGGGCTCGTCGAGGAGCAGCACGTCCACGGGGCGGGCCAGCGCGCGGGCGATGGCGGTGCGCTGCTGCTGGCCGCCCGAGAGCTCCGCGGGCCGGCGGCGGAGCAGGCCGGCGATGCCCATGAGCTCGGCCACCTCGCGAACGCGCCGGTCGATCCCGTTCTTGCGGAATCCGGAGTCCAGGCGGAGCGGTGAGGCGATGTTCTCGTAGACCGTCAGCGACGGATAGTTAATGAATTGCTGATAGACGAAGGCGACCGACCTTTTCCGCACGGAAATGCCGGTGACGTCTTTCCCGTGCACCACGATCCGGCCGGAATCCGGGGTCAGCAATCCGGCGGCGACGCGCATCAATGTCGTCTTTCCCGCGGTCAGGGGACCGACGAGGGTGGTCATTCCGTTGGGTAATTCCAGATGAATGTCGTCGAGCCAGGTCTCCCCGCGTTGCCGTACGGAGACGCCATCGAGAATCAGCGTCACGTTCCCCGGTCCTCTCTCCCTGACTTCCATCTAACATCATCTGAAACTTTGTGCAAATCACGGTTTGACGTCGAGATAACGGTGAATGGCCGGGCCTATCGCCGTGCCGACGTCCTCCCTGCTCATGGCAACCAAGGGCGGAGAGATCAGGACATAAGGCCATAGGGCCCTTCTGCGCATGCGTATGCCAACAAGCGTAGGCCAACAGACGTTGACATTCCAGGTGTGCCGGCCTAACGTCAACAAGTGTTGGCAGAAGGAGGAGACATGAACACCACCGATGTGCTCGTCGTCGGCGCCGGCCCCGCGGGGCTCACCGCCGGCATCGTCCTGGCCCAGTCAGGCCACGACGTCGTCATCGTGGACGGGCAGGCCGAGGGGGCCTACACGCTGATGATCTCTCAGGCCGACACGGAGGCGTACCTGCTGGCCCGGCTGGCGGGACTGGGCGTCAAGGTCGTGCGGCCGGCCCGGGTGACCGCCATCGCCCAGGACGATTCCGGCGTCACGGCCACCCTCGGCGACGGGCGCGCGATCCGCGCGTCCTACCTGGTGGGGGCTGACGGCATGCACAGCACCGTCCGCGAGCAGGCCGGGATCGGCTTCGGCGGCGGCACGTACGACGAGTCGTTCACCCTGGCCGACGTGCGGCTCCGCGGCAGGGTCCCGCGCGACGAGGTCATCCTGTACTTCTCGCCCGACGGGCTAGTGGTGGTCGCGCCGCTGCCCGGCGGGACGTACCGGATCGTGGCCACCGTGGGGGAGGCGCCTCAGCACCCCGACGTGGCGTTCGTCCAGCGGCTGCTCGACACGCGTGGCCCGAAGGCCGTGCCCGCGGTGGTGGACGAGGTGATCTGGGGCTCGCGCTTCCGGGTGCACCACCGCATCGCCGACACCTATCGGCATGGCCGGATCCTGCTCGTCGGGGACGCGGCGCATGTGCACTCGCCGGCCGGCGGGCAGGGTATGAACCTCGGCATCGAGGACGCGGTCAAAGCGGGCGAGGCACTGTCGGAGGTGCTGCGCGGCGGATCGCCTGACCTGCTGGACGCGTACGCCGCCGCCCGGCGCCCGGTCGCCGAGAAGGTCGTCGGCCTGGCGAGCCGGCTCACTTCCCTGGCGACCATGAGCGCGGCCCGCCGCCCGCTGCGGAACCTGGTGCTCGGCCTGGTGGGCCGGCTCCCCGTGGTGCGCCGCCGCCTGGCCTGGCAGCTGTCAGGACTGGACCGCCGCGGCTAAGGAAGGCGGCTAAGGAAGGATGGCGTCGACGTACCCGCCGTCCACCCGCACCGCGCCCCCCGTGGTGGCCGAGGCGAACGGCGAGCTGAGATAGACCACCATGTTCGCGATCTCCTCGGGCTCGATCAGCCGCTGGAGCAGCGACTGGGGCCGGTGCTTGCGCATGAACGCCCGCTGCGCCTCCTCCCACGGCAGGTCCCTGCCGACGAGCTGGTAGACGAAGTCCTCTACGCCGCCTGTGTGCGTTGGCCCGGCGATCAGGGAGTTGACCGTCACCCCGCTGCCCGCCGCCTCCTTCGCGAACCCCCTGGACACGGCCAGCAACGCCGTCTTCGACATGCCGTAGTGGATCATCTCGGCCGGGATGACGACAGCCGAGTCACTGGCGATGTACTGGATCCGTCCCCAGCCCCGTTCCTTCATGCCCGGCAGGTACGCGCGGGTCAGCCGGACCGCGGCCAGCACGTTCACCTCGAAATAGCGCCGCCACTCGTCGTCGGTGATCTCCAGCGGCGGCTTGGCGCCGAAGATGCCGAGGTTGTTGACCAGGATGTCGACCTGCGGCAGCGCGTGCAGGACCTGCTCGCACCCTTCGTCGGTGGACACGTCCCCAGGCGCCGCCACCAGGTCGCCGTCCATGAGTTCGATGGCCATATCCACGGTTGCCTCGGTCCGGCCGTTGATGCCGACGCGGGCCCCGGCCTCGGCAAGCCCGGTGGCGATGGCCGCCCCGATTCCTTGAGTCGATCCGGTGACGAGTGCGGTCTTGCCGCTGAGATCTATGCGCACGATGTGTTCCCCCTGACCGCCATTGTCCGCGATCAGCGTGCGCGGGCTCACAGCGGGGGTCCGACTGCGTAGGCTGGAGGCCGGCGCGGAAGGGGCGTGGGTGCACCGGATCCTGTGGGTGGTCGTGGCGGTCGCCTTCGTGGTGGGTTTCGTCGTGCCGTCCGATTCGGCCGAGGAACCGCCGGGGGAGTGCCCGCCGCGGGACACACGGGTGGTGGCGCCGTACGCGGTCACCGGCTACTGGGTCATTCCGCGGGCCGATCCATGCGTGACGCGGCGGATGGTCGAGGCGATCCACGCGATCGGCGGGGACACGCTCGTCACGTTCGGGCCGCGGTTCAGCGTGGGCGCCGAGCCCGGCTGCGTCGTGGACGGGCGGCCGTGCGCCGACGTGCCCGGAGTGCGGCACGTCTACACGTACGTCACCAGCGAGGAGTTCGGGCCGGGCCTGTTGCGCTGCCCCGGCCTGGACCGGCGGATCGAGAGCGACGGCCGGATCTTCTACCGGGTGTCGCTGGCGACGTCCTGCGACGCTCGTGTCCATGACCTGGTGCTCGTCTCCACGGACGGCGACGGTCTCGGCAATCTGATGACGGAGGCGGCGGAGTACGGGATGGCGGTCTACCCCGGGCTGCCGGCCGCGCCGCAGCAGACGGACAAGCCGTGGGAGCCCGACCTCGCCCACCTGGGTGCGCTGAACGCCTTCACCTCGCGGGTGCTCGCGGACTACCGGACGCGGTTCGGGGCGGCCTTCGCCGGTGTCTATCAGTCGTTCGAGCTGGCGATGCGGACGCGTTCCACCAAGGACCCGATCATCGCGCTGTACGCCGCCCAGCATGCCGTCGTCGCCTCCGCGCTGCCCGGTAAGAAGGTCCTCGTCAGCCCGTACATCGACGCGCGTCGCGGCCGCGGATTCCCGCCGGACCAGGTGGAGTCGGGGATGGCCGACATCGCCGGCACGCGGGCGGGCCTGCCGATGGCCATCGCCGTACAGGACGGGCGGGGTACCGGGAAGGTGCCTGTGTACGGGGTCAATGAGCGGGACGCGCGGGTCGAGGCGCGGCTGGTGCCCGTGGTCGGTGATGTGACCTACGCGCAGGCGTACTACGGCTCCACGCGCGACTACATCGAGGCGGCGGCGCGACGGGTGCCGCCGGGGGTGGAGCTGTGGGTGAACGTGGAGGGCTTCGAGCCCACGCAAGTGGACGGCGAGTGCGGGCGGGTCGAACCACTGCCGCTGCGCGGACGTCCTTCCAAAGCCCGGCTGGACCGGCAGGTCATGGCGACCGGGACCGGCGCACAGAAGATCATCTCCTATGGCTGGGAGCCCTTCTTCACCTGCCAGGCCCGCTACGACACGCCGTCGTTGGCCGACGACATCGTGCGCGAGTGGCAGCAGCCGATCATCGTGAACGTGACCCCGAAGGAGATGAACGGGCGGCCAGGGGTTCTCGTGGAGGGCTTCAACCTGCGCGGCGGCACGCTCCGTTTCGGCTCGCAGGTCATCGAGCAGGAGTGGCACGGCCGGCAGGGCCGGCTCGAGTCCGCCTGGGCGCCGTACCTGCCGACGAGCCCGTCGACGCCGGTCACCGCCACGAACGAGGCCGGCGAGACCAGCACGACCCCCTACGTGATGCCCTAGGCCGCCAGGGCCGCTACCAGAATGTCCGCCAGCAACGCGGCCTGGCTGCCGTCCTCGTCCAGGTCCGGGTCGAGGATGGTCACCTCCAGTCCCGCGGCTCCCGGAAGGGTGACCAGGCCGCGCAGCAGGTCGGTGAGCTGAGCGGCGTCGAGTCCGCCCGGGGTGGGGGAGTCCACGGCGGGCAACACGGAGGGATCGAGCACGTCGGCGTCCACATGAATCCAGAATCCGTCGACCTCCTCCCGGACCAGCACCTCCTTGGCCCTACCGAGGTCGATGTCGCTGCCGGGAAGGTAGGCGATGGTTCCGCTGCCGGCGATGTCCCGCACATCCCCCTTGTCCCGCACCCCGAGCACGATCACATCCTCGTCCCGGACGTACGGCCGCAAGCCGTCGATGTCGGTGAGGTAGTCGTCACCGCGGCCGGTCACCAGGGCGAGGTCCTCCCCGGCCGCCGCGCCGACGTGCGGGGAGTTGCCCAGGTGCCGGAAGTCGGCGTGCGCGTCCACGTACGCCAGCCCGTAGCGGCCGCGTCTGCGCAGCGCGAGGGCGGGGCCGAGGAGGATCGAGCAGTCCCCGCCCAGCAGTACGGGAAACCCGTTGATCTCGGCCAGCCGATCGGAGAGCGTGCGCGCATAGGCGGCGATGGCGGGCCCGTTACGCACGCCGTCGCCGCGTTTCCACGTGGCCACGTAACGGGGCGGCACGACCGCGCCCGCGTCGGCCGCGCCGAGCCGCCGGACCAGGCCGGCGTTCCGCAGTGCCCAGGGGGCCTTGTAGCAGCCGGGGACGGCGCCGCGGGCGGGCGGGCACAGACCGAGGTTGGAGGGCGCGTCGAGGACGATCAGATCTCTGTCAGTGGTTATTATGGTCATACTCGTGACGGTAGCAAGGGGAGGGCGGATGCGCCAGTTCGCGGAGACGGGGATCGTGGCGATCGATCTGGCGAACACGTGGGACGAATACCTGGACGATCCCGAACGGTTGCCGGACGTGCCCGAGCTGCGCCGCTTCTGTCGTGAGCTGGGCGTGGAACTCCGGCCCGGTGCGGCGGACCTGGACTCGGCTCCAGGGGGGCTGGAGGCGGTCCCGGCGGACCTGGACGCGGCCGTGGCGGTCATGAAGGCGGTCCCGCCGGCCCTGGTCGCGGTCCGGGCCGTGCGGGAGCGGCTGCGCGCCGTCCTCTTGGCGGGCGACCCTCCCGTACGGACGCGAGCCCTGGCCCGGTGGACCGCTGAGCTGCCGGTCCGGGCGGCTGTGGAGGATGCGGACGGCCTGCCCCGCCTCCGTCTCACCGCGCCTGCCGACGCCCCACTGGCCGAACGCCTCGCCGTCCGCTCCGTCGCCGACCTGCTCGACCTCGCCGCGTCAGGCGACTGGGAACGCCTGCGCCTGTGCGCGGCCCGACCGTGCCAGGACGCCTTCGTCGACCGCAGCCGCCCGGGCCGCCGCCAATTCTGCTCCACCCGCTGCGCGAACCGCGCCCACGCCTCCGCCTCCCGCGCCCGACACCGGTAGGTGGGCGCGGCGACTGTTCCCCACGCCCGGCGGCCCGGCCAGGACCACACTGCCTCCTGCTGCCAGGACCCGCCGGATCCGCTCCAGTTCGGCGATGCGGCTGATGAACGGCCAGTGCAGGCGCATGCCCGGATTGTAGGCGAACAGCGAACGCATCATTCGCAGACAGCAGCCTGGAAGGCAGTCACGGGAGGATTTTCCATACCGTTCCCGGGCAGATTGGCGTACTTAGAGAGCGGACCTTGCCATTAGCGGTTTTGGCGTCAAAAACCACATTCTTCTCGGGAGTTGTGCACCAATTGCCATATCCACCAAAATTCGCTCTTGTGTGCGGAGCGATTGTCGCCCTCGGTCGACCGTCTTCTCTCCACGTCACGACGACGACGCCATCTGTCTCGTTGCTGACGAAAAGCTGTTGATCGGGGCGCGGCTGGCAACCAAGCAGACCACATGATCCTAAAACTAGGATCACAGTCATACGCGCGAGCCCGAGACGATTATTTGCCAATGACATCTCTACCTCGGTGGGTGCCGATCTCGGTGAGGCGGCTGGTCCTGCGTGACGTCTGGGGCCATGCCAGCCCGCTCCCTCAGCCAGTGGGTGGATGGTGGAACCGGGCTGTCTAGCTGTGCCAGGGGTGGCGGCAATGACCGGCTTTCAATTTAACGCCGTATACCGTTCAGGCCCAGATGCGCGGCGATAAGTTTGGTGCCGTGACTCCCTTTGACGCTCGAAAGCTGGCTACGGTGGCTCAGTGCAGCAGTCCTTTCGCGGAGGAGTGGCTGCCGTTCGATCGGTCGCTGGGCTCGTGGCGATCGGCGATCCAGGGCCGTGGACGCCTCAGCGATGCCTCGGATCAGACCTTTTCCGCCACTACCCGCGGATGCTCGGTGATGAGCAGGCCGATGTCCTCGACATCGGAGGTCAGGATCGTCACCCGGCCTGGATGCTGTAGGGCGGTCGCGCAGAGCATCGCATCGATGGCGTACTTGTGACCGTGCAACCCTGCATATCGCAGCAGCGCAGCAGCGGACTGAGCCAGGGTCTGTGTGACCGGCTCCACTCGCAGGCGTGACAGCGTCCACTTCAAGGCGGCATCATTGATCTTCGGGTGAATCACCTCGACCAGCACTGCAGCCGATGTGACGACGGGGAGGTCCGCGTCACGGGATGCCGTCAGCCACTCGTGCACCTCACGGTCCCTCTGCACGGCTTTTGCCAAACCCTCGCTGTCCAGGACTAGGGCACCACTCACGCAGCTGCCCCCGCTGCGGGCGCGTCCCCGGTGAGTCGAGCACGCTTGGCCGCCACGGCGTCCGAATCGGCCGGGCCGTGGACCTTCTCAAAGTCTGCGATCAGCTCGTTCAGGTTGTCCCGCTCGAGCTGGCGCTGGGCCGCCCTCTCCAGGTATGCGGACACGCCACGCTTGCCAACCCGCTCACGGATCGCCTGCAGCGTGCCAGCGGTGAGAGAGACGGAGATCCCGCTGCTGGGGCCGTCACCGGGAGGGAAATCAGCGTCGTCGACCATGAACTCACTATAGCATTGAGAATGCTATAAGCCCTTGGTCAAAGAGCGTACGACCCCAATAATCTCCCGCGTCCCGAACGCCAGGTGGGACCGCGAACAGTCCGCTAGAAACGTGCTTGATGTACTCGTTCAGCGGGTCGATCTTGGCCAGCTTCATCTGCACCGGCACGAACTGCTTACGCGGATCGCGCTGGTAGGCGATGAAGAACAATCCGGCGTCCAGGCGTCCGAGCCCGTCGGAGCCGTCCACGAAGTTGTAGCCGCGCCGCAGCAGGTGGGCGTTGCCGTGGAAGCTCGGATGGGCCAGACGGACGTGGGCGTCGGCCGCGATGACCGGCTGGCCGTCCGGGCCCTTGGCGGCGAAATCCAGGGTGTCGAACAACGCATCCACGACCTGGTGAACGCCGCCTGGCTGCTGGCAATGGTGGCCGGGCTCGACTTGGCCGCCCCGCTCGATCCCCACCGTGGCCGGGCGCTGGCCGCCCGGGGACTCGCCGTACTCCAGGACGACAGGTACGTTGCCGCCCCCGGGCTGACCGAGTTGCTTGCAGACCCCGACCAGGCCAGATTCCTCAACCTGACCGGCAACCTACGGCAGGCGGCCACGGCCGCGACCGGTGCGGCCGGCTGGCACAACAACGACGATGACACCCTGCTGGAGCAGGGCAAGGCGTCGGTGTCGGGGATCCGGCTGGGCACGCGGCACACGCTCTCGCTGCTGGGCGGGCTGACCGAGCGGCTGGCCGAGCCAGGTGCGGAGCTCCTGGACGTGGGCGTCGGCACCGGCGGCATGATCTCGGCCCTGTGCGCCGACCTCCCTGCCCTCCGCGGAACCGGCATCGATGTGCTCCCTCGCGCGCTGGACCTGGCCAAGCGGATGGTGGCGGACTTCGGTGTCGCCGAGCGGGTGGAGCTGCGACTGCAGATCGTGGCCGATTTGGACGATCGGGACCGCTACGACATGGCGTGGGTGCCGACTATATTCATCCCGTCGGCCGCGGTGTTCGCCGCCCTGCCGAGGCTGCTGGCGGCGCTGCGCCGGGGCGGCTGGCTCGTCCTGGGGGGCGTCCGCTATGAGGGCGACGAGTTCTCCGACGCCATCACCGGGTGGCGGGTGATCCGCGACGGGGGCACTGCCGCACCGGCGGACGATCTGATCGAACGACTGCGCGAGGCCGGTTTCGACGACGTCCGCCGGCTCCCCGTTCCGCCCGGGGCGCCCGCCGTGATCGGCGCTCGCCTGGTATGGCCACGAAGAGCTTCCCGTACAGCACGTTTCTCAGAGGCCCTTCGGAGGTCCTTCCCACACTGGATCACGCCGACGTCATCCTCGAGCGTCGCGATGACGAGAACATCATCCTGATGCGCGCCGAGCGATTTGAAGCAGGTGCGGCCAGCTTGCGCATCGCCGCCCGAGCACTGGCCATAGTGGCTCGCCGGAACAGCGAACTCGCCGAGGAGGTCCTCGCCGAGGAGCTCCCTTGGCTCACGTGGCTTCCCGACACCGAGCGTCATGAGTGTGTACGCGACCTGCTCAGCCATCTGATCGCAGGCGCGGACACCGGAGAGCTGCTGCCGTTCGCGCGGTCGCTGACCTCCTGGCGCTCCACCGCGGTGATCTGGAGCGATCCTGAGCTCGCTCGCGAATTGCAGGGGCCCTTCCCCGGTGATGGTCTGGAGGTGGCCCGTCCGAAAGGGGGTTCCTGATGGCAGGCCGGGGCGACGATGTTCCCCGGCCTCATCCATGGCGCGTTCGATTCGCTGATCGGCGAGCCGCCGAGGGCTGGAAAGAGTCGCTCACGCAGGCGCCCGAGAATCTTGATAGGGCGTGGGTGGCCATTACAGGAAATCCGCGGCATGTGGACTGTCGCCAGCACCCACTCAAGGGTGCACTCGGCGTAGTCAAGGTTGGCGGGGCATCGTTGGAACAGTGGCAGTACGAAGCCACCTCAGGCGGTCGGCTGTGGTACGCGATCGACGATGAAGAACGCACTCCATGGATTACGCGGGCCGGGACCGGACACCCTAGTACGGCAGCCGCCATTCGCCAGCTGAGCTGGGGTGATACGTCGCTGGTCGATACGATCTTGTGATGGCGATCCTGCACAACAAGAGCAGCCGCCCATGATCATGTCTGTGTGAAGAGTACAAGATCGAGAGCGGCTGCTGCCCTCATCGTAGAGGCGGCGCGCGTGCAGCGGAACCTTGAGGAGCTGATGGGCGCGCTGGCGCCGATGTTCGTCAGAGTCGAGCCGCGGCTGCAGGCCGCCAAGTACGTCCGCGCGGTGATGTCCGACCTCCCCAAGCGCAACGGCTGGACGATCGCCGAGCAGGTGGGCGACTCCAACCCTGACGCCACCCAGCGGCTGTTGAACCGTGCCAGCTGGGACACCCTGGGCACGATGAGCGCCATCCGCCGCTTCGCCGTCACCCGCCTGGACGCCGCCGCCAGGCCGGGCAGCCTGACCGTGGGAGCGCTGGACGAGTCCGGCCAGGAGAAAAAGGGCACCGCCACGGCCGGCGTCAAGCGTCAGCACATGGGCTGCGCGGGCGGCATCGACAACGGCATCAACCTCGTCCACCTGGCCTACGTCCGCGCCGGTGCCGGGCACACGCTGATCGGCTCGCGGCAGTGGATCCCCGCCGAGCAGATCAGCGACCCGGTCAAGGCGATCACCACCGGCCTGCCCCTGGAACTGACCTTCGCCACCAAGGGCGAGCTGGCCATCGACCTGCTCACCGACGCCTACGCCGACGGCGTGCGCCTGGACTTCGTCGCCGGCGATGAGGTCTACGGCGAATGCACGACACTGCGTACCTTCCTGGAAGAGCACGGCCAGGCCTACGTGCTGCGCGTCCGCGCCACCTTCACTCTCACTCTCGGCGGTGGCACCTGCCTGACCTGCGAGCAAGCAGTGGCCAAGCACTGCAAGCAGAAACGCACATGGACCATCCGCTCAGCCGGGGACGGCTCCAAGGGAGAGCGCACCTACGCCTGGGCCTGGATCGCTACCACCAGCCCGACCCACTATCTGCTGGTCCGCAAGCACCGCACGACCGGTGAGCTGGCCTTCCACTACTGCTTCGTGCCCGAAGACCGGCCCGTCACCCTGCCACGCCTGATAACCGCCGCCGGGCTGCGGTGGCCGGTGGAGGAAACCTTCGAGTTCAGCAAGGACCTGTTCGGCCTGGACCAAGCTCAGGTCCGCCTCTATGAGGCGATACTGCGCCACACCGTGCTCGTGATGGCGGCCTTGGCCATCTGCGCGGTGAGCGCCGCAGCGGCCAGGCGCCGCACCGACACCCAGGCCCCGCCACCCACCAGAACCGACCAACTGCCACCCGAGGACCCCGGCATGATCCCGCTGACGGTCGCCGAGATCAAGCGCCTGTTCAACGCCGCCGCCACCCGCACACCATCGCTGGAACACATCGCCCACTGGTCAGCCTGGCGCCGCCGCCACCAAGCACGCGCCCGATGGTTCCACCGCCGCGCCCGCCTCGCTACTGCATACACCCAGCTCAGCTAACGAATGGCGGCTGCCGTACTAGGCAGACCGATCAACGACGCCGCCGGTAGGGATATGCCGATCGATCACCGTGCGACGGGAGACCTGGCCACGCAGGAATTGTCGGTCGCGGTCGATAACTTTCGATCATCCCCCCGACGATGGAGGTTGGTCGATGTATCGACAGGGCGACATCCTGATCATGCCGATTCCGGAGGAGTCCGCGCCGCACACCATGCGGCCCGAGCCGCGGGACGCCCGCGGGCGGCTCGTGCTGGCCCATGGCGAGGCCACCGGGCACTGTCACGCGATCCCCGGTCCCGGCACGCTCTCCGGTGGATTCCTGCACCTCCCTGAGGGAGGAAGGCTGGTGCACGAGGAGCATGACGCGATCTCGCTGCCCAAGGGCTGGTATCGGGTGATCAGGCAGCGCGAATACGTGCCGGGGTCCTTCCGGGTGGTGGCCGACTGATGGAGACGCTGACGTGGGAGCGGGTCGCTCGGGCGACCGGCGCGGGAGGCGACCCGGAGGCGGCCGTCCGGCAGGCGTACCGCGATGCCGGGCTGGTGGAGCCTGAGCACGTTGTCGTGCTCAGCTCGCCCGCGGCCGGGGCTGTGGCGGCGGCATGGCTGACCGGCGACGACGCCCAGCGCCAGGCCCTTGAGGAGGCGATGCCGGCGGTGCGGGGGCCCGGCGGAGCCGACCGTGCTCAGGCGCTGTTCGGTGCACTGCGGCCGGTCGGTGAGCCGGGGCGGTCGGTGCGGGACGTCGTCCGTACGCAGCCGTGGGAGCGCGCGAGGGCAGCGCTCTACGCCGAGCTCGGGCCGACCGGTTGGGCGGCGCTCTGGGACCAGACGGGCGGACGGCTGTGGCCGCAGGTCGACCAATTGGTCACCGCCGTCCGCCGAGGGCTGGCCGACCTCGGTGGCGAGGCGCTGCGGCAGGTCACGTTGGACGCCGTGCTCGGGCAGCACGACGCCCCGTGGTTGTCGGCGTTCGACGGCCTGGACGGGCTGAAGCGGGTGGCCGAGTGCGCGGGCTGGTGGTGGCCGTACGAGCGGGTGGCGATCATCACGGAGCGGCCTGTCGAGCTGCACCTCGACGAGCTCGCACGGCTGCATCGCGCGGACGGGCCTGCCATGTCCTACTCCGATGGCTTCGCCCTGCACGCCTGGCACGGCATGCCCGTCCCCGCCGAGTTCGGGTCGTCGATGCGCGATCTCACGCCCGAGCGGATCCGCAACGAGGACAACGCCGAGCTGCGCCGCGTGATGCTGGAGCACTTCGGTTACGACCGCTATCTTGCCGAGTCCGGCGCCAGGCCCTTACATCGCGACGAGACCGGTGTCCTGTGGTGCATCGACCTGCCCGGCGACGAGTCGATCACCATGGTGGAGGTCGTCAACTCCACGCCCGAGCCCGACGGCACCAGCCGCACCTACTTCCTGCGGGTGCCGCCGTGGGTGCAGCGGGCGCGAGAGGGGGTCGCGTGGACGTTCGGCATCGCGGAGGAGGACTACCGACCCGAGCGCGAGACCTGACCGGGGAGAACTCCGCGGCGCCGACTCGGCCGGACGGCAGGGTCGCACACGCCAATGGAAAATCTCTGTAACTGCCATCCAATGCGGTGTCCCAATGCGGTGTCGAGGTGGAAAGCCGCAAAGCCGGCGGACACCCCGTGGAGCCACGGCCCTCCGGGCTGGTCCAGGTGTGGGAGGGGAGGTGGCGGCCTCCCTCGGGACGGCTGGACTGCAGACAATGCGGCAGTCCTCGGGGCCTAAGCCGCAGTCGACGCCGGGCGGGTGATGTGTGCCGAGCGGGTGATGGATGTGGTCCGCGCCAGGGCGGCGGTCTCTACGGGCAGGATGCGGGCAAAGACGTTCAAGCAGGTTTGAACCGAGTTTGGAGAAGCCCGGCGCAGGCTTCGCACCATGAAACCTCCCAAGAAACGCACCGCGTTCTTATCCCGCATCCTCCGTTCGATGCTGGCGGTGCCCGTCGTCGCCCTGAGTGTGGTCGCGGTCTCCGCGACGCAGGCGTCGGCGGTGTCCCGCCCGGCCATCGTCTCCGTGGCGCAGGACCAGCTCGGCAACTCCACGCGCAATCACGAATCCCCGATGGGCAGCGGCTGCAACTACTACACCGGGTACTTCCGCAGCTGGAAGCCCGCCGACGGCTGCCCGAGCAGTGACGGCGTCCGGTGGCGCAACAGCGACTGGTGCGCCGACTTCGCCAAGTACGTCTGGCAACGGGCCGGCGTTCCGTATGCCGATGTGCCCGAGGGCAGCGGAGGCGTCCTCACGGGATGGGCGTCGTCGTTCAAGGACTACGGCGTCAAGCACGGAACGTGGCACGCCTTCGGCAACGGCTACTCACCCCAGCCCGGTGACGCCATCGTCTTCGACTGGGACCAGAGCGGCGACATCGATCACGTCGGCATCGTGACCTCGGCGAACGCGAGCACCGTCTACACGATCGAGGGCAACAGCGGCGACCGCACCCGGAGCAACTCCTACTCCCGCTCCAACACCGACATTGTTGGCTACAGCGCTCCCGTCGGAGGGACCGTTGACGAGCCAAGGGTCGGCAACAGTGTGACGGGTGACTCGTACACTGACCTGCTGGCTGTGGACGCCGCGGGCAAGATGCTGCTCTACAGCAACAACTTCGTGCGTGATGATGGTCAGCCGTTTACGGGCGGCGCGCCGCGTGAGGTCGGGCATGGCTGGAGTAGTTCGACGAGGATCATTCCGGCTGATGTGACCGGTGATGGGTTCACCGACCTGCTGGCTGTGGACGCCGCGGGCAAGATGCTGCTCTACAGCAACAACTTCGTGCGTGATGATGGTCAGCCGTTTACGGGCGGCGCGCCGCGTGAGGTCGGGCATGGCTGGAGTAGTTCGACGAGGATCATTCCGGCTGATGTGACCGGTGATGGGTTCACCGACCTGCTGGCTGTGGACGCCGCGGGCAAGATGCTGCTCTACAGCAACAACTTCGTGCGTGATGATGGTCAGCCGTTTACGGGCGGCGCGCCGCGTGAGGTCGGGCATGGCTGGAGTAGTTCGACGAGGATCATTCCGGCTGATGTGACCGGTGATGGGTTCACCGACCTGCTGGCTGTGGACGCCGCGGGCAAGATGCTGCTCTACAGCAACAACTTCGTGCGTGATGACGGTCAGCCGTATACGGGCAGCGTGCCACGCGAAGTCGGGCACGGCTGGGCCGGCAGCACCCGCATCCTGACCTGACCCCATCCCCGCCGGTGTCGGCCGCCCACCACCCCAGGCGGCCGACACCGGGCGGGAGCGGCCAACTTCGGCAAGGCACTCCGAGGAGTTCGGGCCACAAAGCTTGGACGAATTACTTCCAGCGCAGAGCCCTTCGTCCGGTGAGCAGAAGGGTGAGCGGGCGCGGAGCTGTCGATCCCGGCGGCTGGACTCAGACGTTGCTGTCCGCCCAACCCGCCACCGTCAACTAGCCGCAAGGAGGACCCGAGGACAGCCCGGGGTCCTTTGCGTTGTACGGCACCGCCTCTGGTAAGCCGCATCGCTGTGCCCATAGGGTTTGGCCAAGGTCCGCCGAACCTTGTGGGGAGAAACCGATGGAGTTACGGCTCCTGGGTCCGGTCGAGGTGTGGAACGGTGGGCGGCAGGTTCCTCTCGGGGGACCCAAGCCGCGGGCCCTGCTCGCCGCCCTGCTCCTCGACGCCGGCCGCGCGGTCAGCGTCGAGCGGCTGATGGAGGCGATCTGGCGGGAGGACCAGCCGCCGACCGCGCGTGGTGTGCTGCAGACCTATGTCGCCTCGTTGCGCAGGGCCTTCGACAGCGCGGGTCTGCCGAGGATCATCGTCTCGCATCGGGTGGGCTACACGGCGGAGATCCCACCGGACGCCCTCGACAAGGACGTTTTCGAGCGGCTGGTGGACCATGGACGGCAGGCGGCGCGTACGGGCGGTCACCAAGAGGCGGCGGGTTTCTTCCGCACGGCGCTGGCCCTGTGGCGGGGCCCCGCCCTGGGCGGGATCGGCGACACCTTCCTGCGCCCGGAGGCCATCAGGCTGGAAGAGCTGCGACTCGCGGTGCTCGAGGAGCGGATCGCGGCCGACCTGGCGGCCGGCGGGGTCGAAGGTCTGATCGACGAGCTCACCGAGCTGGTCGCGGTGCATCCCATCCGCGAGCGGCTGCGCCGGGATCTCATGGTGGCGCTCTATCGGGCCGGTCGCCAGGCGGACGCGCTCGCGGTCTACCAGCAGGGCAGGCGGGCGCTGATCGAGGAGCTGGGGATCGAGCCGGGCCCGGACTTGCAGCGTACGCACGAGGCGATCCTGCACTCCGACCCCGCGCTGCTGGGCGCGGCCAGAACCGTCGCGCCCCGGCAACTGCCCTCCGCGCCCCCCGACTTCACCGCGCGCGAGGAGGAGCTCACCGCGTTACGCGACCGGCTCACCAGGCCGAACACCACGCCGGTCTGCGTGATCTGCGGACAGGGCGGCATCGGCAAGTCCGCTCTGGCACTGCGTGCCGCACACGAGCTCGCGCACTTCTACCCTGACGGCCAACTCCACGTGCAACTGCGCGGTACGACGCACACACCGGCCACCCCGGCGGAGACCCTGGGCCGCCTCCTGCGCGAACTCCAGCCGCCCGGCACGCAGCTCCCCCTCACCCTGGACGAACGCGCCAACCACTACCGAACCCTGCTGGCCGGCCAGCGCAAGCTGATCGTGCTGGACGACGCCAGTTCCGAGGCGCAGGTACGGCCCCTGCTGCCCAGCGGCCCCGGCTGCGGCGTGATCATCACCTCCCGCAACCGCCTAGCCGGACTGGACGGCGCCGCCCTCATCGACCTGGGCATACTGCCCGTCGAGGCGAGTATCGAACTGCTCGCCCAGATCGCCGGCCATGAGCGGATCACCATCGACCTCGACGCGGCACGGCACATCGTCGCGCAGTGCGGCGGCCTGCCACTCGCACTGCGCATCGCCGGGGCCAAGCTGGCCTCACGACGTCAATGGTCAGCGCGACGCCTGGCCGACCGGCTGGCCGACGAACAACACCGGCTCGACGAACTGGCCGCCGGAGACCAGGAAGTGCGGGCCAGCATCGCCTTCAGCTACGCCATGCTGCCCTCCGCGGAGAAGACGGCGCTGCGCCGGCTCGGACTGCTCGGCCTGCCGAGCTTCCCCGTCTGGGTGGCCGCAACGGCGCTGGAGACCGGCCTCCGCCAGGCCGAGCAACTGCTGGAGCATCTCGTGGACGCTTCGCTCCTCGAAGAGGCGGACGTGGACGCGACCGGCCAGGCCCGCTACCGGTTGCACGACCTGATCCGGCTGTTCGCCGCGGAACGCGCGCACGCCGAAGAGCCG
The DNA here is from genome assembly GCF_052245935.1 of Nonomuraea sp. 3N208. Classification (NCBI taxonomy): domain Bacteria; kingdom Bacillati; phylum Actinomycetota; class Actinomycetes; order Streptosporangiales; family Streptosporangiaceae; genus Nonomuraea; species Nonomuraea sp. 3N208. The sequence continues at coordinate 60,224 of NZ_JBQQBR010000001.1, forward strand.
GCGCAGGAGTTGACGGCCACGGTCAGCAGAGTCCTGGGCGGCTGGTTGTGGCTGATCGAGTGGTTGAGCCAGGCCGCCCCGACCGGGGCGATCCCCATGCGCGCCGCACCCGGGCTGGCTCGTCCGGTGGACGACGAAGCGGCGGGACCGGCGCTGGCCGACCCGCACGCATGGTTCCGCAGCGAGGACGAGGCCCTGATCGTCAGCGTGGAACTGGCGGCGGCCATGGACCTCGACGAACTGGCCATCGAGCTCGCCTGTGCCGTCTCGGCGGCGGCGTTCGAAGGCACCCAGTACATCTTCGACGACCCGTTCGCGGCCTGGCGCCGGATGCACGACGCGGCGCTCATGGTCGCGCAGCGGATGGACAACGTCCCCGGAGAGGCGGCCCTACTGGCCGGTCTGGGCCACCTCTACTACGCGAGGGACGCCTTCGCGGAGTCCCGCCAGTATCTCGGCCAGGCGCTGTCGCTGTTCCGTACGGCCAAGGACACTCGCGGGGAGGCGGCCACCCTCGCCGGGCTCGGCGCCGCCTGCCGCGAGCAGGGATACCTGGCCGAGTCCCTGCACTTCCTCGGTCAGGCCGAGACGCTACTGAACGACCTCGCCGACACGGCGGCCCTGGCGCACGTCAAACGGCTGTCGGGCACAGTACGCCTCGAACGCGGGGACTACCCGGCGACATGGGCGGATCTGACCGCCGCGCTGGCGCTCTACCAGCAGATGGGCAACCGCCGTGGCGCCGGGCTGACCCTCCGCAGCATGTCCTTGCACCACCGCGCCCGAGGCGAGCACGACAAGGCCGCGGAGCTGTGCGAGCAGGCGTTGGAGATCTTCCGTCCGCTCGGCGACCGGCTGATGGTGGCCTACTGCACACGTTCGCTGGCCAAGGCGTGGATCCGGCTCGGCGAGCACGACCAGGCGCGGCAACCGCTGGAAGAGGTGCTCGCCACCATGCGCGCCCTGCAGGATCGCTGGGGCGAGGCCTGCACCCTGCGGACGCTCGGCGAGCTCGACCTGGCCGAGGGGCGTCTCTACCAGGCCAAGAGCCGTCTGGAGGAATCGCTGCGGCTGTGGGAGGCGCTGCGGATCCGCCCCTTCCACGCTCGTACCCAACGTGACCTGGCACTGGTGCACCGGGCGTTCGGCGACGATGTCACCGCCGACGCCATCTGGGCGGAGGCGCTGGAGACGTTCCGATTACACGGCTGCCGTGAATATGACGAGCTGTTGATGGAAAAGCCCTCCTGATCCGTTTGCAGGGTTTTTGGAGCAGGCCGCTGCACCATGGCGTTGACGTCTCAGGCCGGAGCGTCCATGGCTGGCAACGGAGGGCTCCATGCAGGAGATCGTGTTCCTGTCCGATTCGCGGATCGCTGAGGTCCCGGTCAAGGAATGCGCGGAACCATTGGTGGATCTGCGCACTTTGGAGGCCATCCGGGTCGACCCGCGACTCGCCGACGAGGCGGGTGCGTACGCGCACGTCCGGCAGAGTGTGTCCGACCGCCTGGTCGTCGCGCAGACGCGACTGCCTCGCGAGCTGCGGTTCCTGATCGTCGAGGGATTCCGCCCGCCCGGCTTGCAGCGGCAGTACTTCGCCTCGGCCGTCACCCGTCAGCGGGCCGCGCATCCCGGCTGGGACGACGCACGTGCCCGGATCGAGGCGAGCAGGTACGTCTCCCCACCCGAAGTCGCCCCCCACATCACCGGCGGCGCGGTCGATCTGACCCTGTGCACCTCCGGCGGCGTCGAACTGGACATGGGTACGGAGGTCAACGCCACGCCGCCGGAGAGCGACGAGAGCTGCTACACCGACTCGACCGCGATCTCCGCCGAAGCCAGGAGCAACCGCCGCATCCTGGGTAACGCCCTGGCCTCGGCCGGCTTCGTCAACTACCCCACGGAGTGGTGGCACTGGTCCTTCGGAGAGCGCTACTGGGCGTACATCACCCAGGCCCGCTACGCCCGCTACGGCATCGCGGAGGACCTGACGCTCGCGGCGTCACGGTGACTCGGGTGGGGGATGCGCTCCAGGATGCCGCCGGCGAAGACGTCGTAGAGCCCGAGCGGCTCTAGGTGGACATATCCGATATGGCAGTCGCAAGCTGCAGCCGGGCAGGGCGGCCGGGGCCGCAACGCCGCGCGGTACGAGCCGTCGTACAGGTTGCCCAGCACCCCCGGGATGAAATGGCAGCGCCGGACCGTGCCGTCGCCGCTGACCGAGATCACGTCGTCCCCGGTGCGGCACGGCAGGCCCGCACTGGGGTGCGCGAACCGGCTGTAGTGGAAGAGGGGGTCGATCTCCGACCAGTCGGCCGCCTCGGCGTCGGTGTAGAGACGGCCCTCCTCGGCGTTGACCCAGAGGTAGGTCTCCGCGGGCAGGTCGGCCCTGAGCCGCCGCGCGTGCGTCAGGTGCGCGGGGTCGCCGACGATGCCCACGCTGTGGCGTACCGGCAGCGAGCGGATCTTGCCGAGGAACCGGTCGTAGGCGACCTGCGTCGGATGGTACGTCACCCACAGGGCCGCCCGGTCCGACGCCTCGGACAACCATGCGGTACGGCAGCTGAGATTCGTCTGAATGGCGACTCTCGTGACGTTCGGCAACCAGGAGAGCTCGACGAGCGCCCGCCTGTACCACGACCTGACCAGCCCTTCGCCCCACGGCGTGAACAGCACCGACACCTCGAACGGCTGCGCGGTCACCCACCCCGCGAACCGCTCCAGCGCCGCCTGGTCGGCCCGCAACTGCTCGGGGGCGTCGCGCCGTTTGGCGAACGGGCAGTAAGCACAGTCGTAGTCGCAGCTGGACAGGGGGCCGCGGTAGAGGATGGTCAGCATGGGGCGTACTCGTCCATGAGCCGCCTCACCTGCGGCGAGAAGAGCGCGGGCCCGATCGCGTCCGAGAAGGCCAGCCCCTCCGCCGTCAGCCGCACCGCGCCCGGATCCACCCGCAGCCACTCCGCGAACCCTTCCAGCGGGAAGTCGGCCAGGACGTCGGTGCAGAACCGGTCCAGGTAGAGCTCCCGTGACAGGCCCTCTGCCTGCAACAACGACTGGATGAGGTGCCGTCGTTTGCGCTCGTCGAGCGACAGCTCGAAGCCCACGTTGGCCACGCCGAACTCCGTCCGTCCCACGTAGTCGTCGATGATCGACCGCACGTGCCGCGCCTCCACGGCGTACTCGAACGAGTAGTGCAGCCGGCTCGTGTACGACCTTGCGCCGCACCCGAGCCCCACCATGCCGTCGGTCTGGCAGCAGTATTCCGTGGCCGTCCCGGCGCCGCCGGGCAAGCGGAACATGCGCATCGAGACCTGCTCGTATCCGGCCGCCGCCAGCCGGTCGCGCCCCGCCCGGTAGAGCTCGAGCCGCTGGTCGTCCCAGGCCCGCCCCTGTTTGCTCAGCCCAGTGAGCGGGCGGACGTAGAGGGGGTAGAGGTAGAGCTCCTCGGGCCGCCACGTCAGCGCCGCCTCGATCGAGGCGAGCCACGAGTCCACCGTCTGCCCGTCGATGCCGTAGATCAGGTCGATGTTGAGCACCGGCACACCCGCCGCCCGGATGGTGTCCAGCGCCGTCTCCACCTCGGCCCGCTTCTGCGGGCGTACGGCGGCGCGGGCCTCGGCGTCGATGAAGCTCTGCACACCGATGGACACGCGCATGGTCCCGCGCTCGACCAGTACGGTCAGGCGGTCCGGGGTGGCGGTGGCGGGGGAGGTCTCCACCGACAAGGGGATCCGGGCGAGATCGACGCCCATCGTCCGCTCGGTCAGGTCGAACAGCCGGACCAGCTCGCCCGCGCTGAGGTAGGTCGGCGTTCCGCCGCCGAACGCGGCCGTGGCGAAACCGGTCTCCTCCAGAGCGTCCCGCACCTGCACCGCCTGGCGTTCCAGCGTGTCGAGGTAGGCCGTGACCAGCTCCTCCGGGGCGCCCGTCCGCGTGAACAGGTTGCAGAAGCCGCACCGCATCTCGCAGAACGGGATGTGCACGTAGAGCGCACCCGGCCGTTCGCCCGCCCACACCTCCTTCAGCGGCGGCCGCGGGTCGAGTGGCCGGTAGGCGGTCTTGTGCGGATAGGCGTAGACATAGCCCTCATACGGCCGCATGATCCTCCAGTACGAACTGCGCATATGGAACCGTCCAGACCACCTCGTGGCCGACCCGGTGGCCGGTGTGCCCGCCCTCGCCGTACGCCGTGCCGTGGTCCGAGCAGACGATCACCAGGCAAGGGCGGCGCATCAGCCCGTAGAGCCGCCCGATGTGCCGGTCCACGTAGCGCAGGGCCGCGGCGTGGCTCTCCAGCGAGTCGCCGGTCGCGCCGGGCAGGTAGAAATGGTTGGGCTGGTGCAGGGCCGACACGTTGACGAACAGGAAGACCTGCTCGCGTACGCGGCGCAGCACCTCGGCGGCCCGGTCGATCTGGTGCTCCAGAGATGCCGGATTCGTCACGCCGAACTCCGGCTCCCAATGGCTCTCGGCGAACAGGCTCGGAAGCGCGGACCCGAGCGGCGTCAGCTTGTTGAAGAAGCCCACGCCGCCCACGCACACCGTGTGGTAACCGGCCCGGGCCAGGCCCGTGGGTAGGTCGGGCGCGTCGAACACCCACGTGCCCGCGGCCGTGGTCTCGCTCCCGGGGAAGGTGGCCGCGAACAACCGCGGATGCGGCCCCGGCGTCACCGGCGTCGGCAGGAAACCGGCGAACATGGCGGCGTGCGCGGCGTAGGTGAAGCTTCCCGGGCTGTGCCTGCGCTCCCACGACACGCCCGGCGGCAGGAGGCCGGTCAGCTGACCGGCGGCCGCGAGCTCGGCGGCGACGTCGTAGCGCAGCGTGTCGAGCGTCACCAACAGGATGTCGTGGCTGCCCACAATGGCGTTCATGTCGAGCGCGCCTGTCCGGGAGGACACTGTCGTCCTGTCGAGCGGGCCCGCCTCTTGCCGCGTGCCGGTCATGAGACCCCCGCCGCCGCGGTCGTCGCGTCGGGGGTTATCGCCCCCGGCAGGATCGCCCGGACCTGCTCGGCATAGGTGTCCCGCCCATTTCCTGAAATATCCCCCAAACCGGGCAGCAGGTCCCCGAACGCGTTCACCTCCGCCACCATGACCGAGCGCCAATCCGCCCCCACCATGACATCCACTCCCGTGGCGAGGCTGCCGGGAAAACACGCGGCCACCCGCGAACAGACCTCCAGCACCCGCTCCCACAACGCCGGCCGCGACCGCACCATTTCGAGGTCGCCGCGCTGCCCGCCGAGGTGCAGGTTCGTCATGGGAGTGCGGCTCATCCGCACCACCGCGTGGGTCGGAACCCCGGCGACGGTCACCACCCGCAGGTCGAACACCTTCCCGCCGAACGACGCCTTCGGGAACCACCGCTCCACGTGCAGCCCGTCCCCGGCCAGGAGGTTCACGATCTGCCGCACCTCGTCATGGGAGGTGTAAGTGCGCACGCGCAGCGAGTTGAACAGCCCGCCCTCTGCCCCCCAGGCCGCCGACGTGACGGCCTGGACGCGGTCACCACGCGCATGAAGCGCGATCACGCCCGACGCCGACGACCCGTGCGCGGGCTTGACGAACACCCGCGCCCACCCCCTCCGTGCCATCTCCGCACGCAGCTCGGCGTACGAGGAGATCGCGAAGGCCGGCGGGACCGGCACTCCCGCGGCCGACAACACGGCGTGGCAGCGCCGTTTGTCGAACATCACGGCGATCTCCCGGACGTCGCCGAGCAGGCGCACGCCCCCGATCGCGGCGACCCGTTCCAGCCCGGCGGTGAAGGCGGCGTACCAGGACGCGCCTCCGCCGACCCGCGCAGGATCCCCGGGCCCGCGCAGCAGCGCGTCGGTCTCGGCGTCCTCGCCCGGCGAGTCCAGCCGCAGCAGCGACCCCTCGGGCACGTGGAGCTCCCGCCTGGTCAGCACGTCCCGCCAGGAGACCACGTATGGCTCAGCCAGCCCCGCGGCCAGCACGGCGTCGCGGAACATCGTCACGCGCCGATGCCCGGGGATCCCTACCACGGCGAGGCGCACACCGCTCAGCACGTCACTCGCTCACCGCGACGAACCGCCACGCACGATCGAAGCTCTCGTTTCCGGAGAGCACGACGTCGACTCCCGGAAGGGCCTTGGCCATGCGCTCGATCATGGTGGCCGACAGGTAGTTGTGGTCGAGGTTGAGCCACCGCAGGTGGGTGAGCGGCTGGCCGCTCAGCAGCGACTCGGCCCCAGCGTCGGTGAGCGAGCCCATCGACAGGCTCAGCGACTCCAGCCTGGCCACGATGGGCGCGGCGCCCACGGCGGCGGCGATCTCGTCCTGGAACTCGGCGTTCTGCAGCCGCAGGTGGCGCAGCGCGGGCAGCCGTTCGCCGCTCATGATCGGTGCGAGATCGCCGACGGTCGCATCCCCGCCGTACTGGTCAGAACCGAACCACAGCTCCAACAGCTCCAGCGCGGGCAGGTCGCTTCCGGCCACCGCCCGGACGACGTCGCCGCCGAGCCCGCCGGTCTCCATCCGCAACATCCGCAGCGATCCGTGCCGCACCGGATGGAGCCTGAGATCGCTCCCGCCCCGCACTTCCAGACGTTCCAGCTTCGGGAACGCCTCCAGAAGCGGCGTGATGTCTGCCTGCTGGATCCACGAGATCTCGGACTCCTCCGGAGAGATCGCACCCAGGAAGATCGAGCGCAGCGCGGGCAACCGTGCCGCCTCGGCGGCCAGCCGGGCCACGATGTGGTCGGCGGGGGTCTCGTAGCAATCTTCCCACTGGCCGATGACGAGGGCGGTGACCTGTGTGGTGTCGACGTGGTCGAAGAGCCAGTCGAGAGTCTCGCCGATCTCGTCGGGGGCGTCGTCGTCCCATTCGTTGCCGGTGAGCCGCCACGCCGCGGAGCCGCCCGCCGGCTGAGGGCCGTCTTCCTCCTGCCAGGGCGCGTGGGCGATGGGTAACCCGCCGTATTCCTCGTAGTAGCGCTCGTAGTGGCTGGGCAGCTCAGTAAAGTGGATCATGGTCGTCGGTCCGTCGTGCGTCACTCGTCCACCGCCACGTAGCGCCATATCTCGTCGTCGTCCTCGCTTTCGTCGGGCTCCTCCTGATCGGACAAGTCGACCTGCACGCCGGGCAGGGCCTCGGTCACCCGCCGCATCATCTCGTCGCCGAGGTAGTGGTGGTGCAGGTCGAGCCGGCGCAGGTGGGTGAGGGGCTGGCCGGTGAGTAGCGCTTCGGCACCCTGGTCGGTGAGCACGCCCATCGACAGGGCGAGCGTCTCCAGCCTGGCCACGACCGGCGCCGACGCCACGGCGGCGGCGATGTCGTCCTGGATCTCGCTGTCCTGCAGCCCCAGGTGGCGCAGCGCGGGCAGGCGCTCGCCCCGGAGGATCGGGTCGAGGTCGGCGACCGTCGTGGTGCCGCCGTATTCCTCGACGCCGAGCCACAACTCCAGGTGATCGAGCGCGGGCAGGTCACTGCCGGCCACGGCCCGCACGACCGAGCCGTCGAGCCCGCCGGTCTCGACCCGCAACATCCGCAGCGCCGCATGCCGGACGGGGCTCAGGCGCAGCCCTGTGCCGCCGCGCATCTCGAAGCGCTCCAGCAGCGGGTATGCCTCCAGGACCGGCGTGACGTCGCTCTGCTGGATCCACGAGATCTCGGAGTAGTCGCTGCTGATCGCGCCGAGGAAGAGTGCGCGCAGCGCCAGCAACCGGGGAGCCTCCCGGACCAGCCGCTCGACGATGGGGGCGGAGGTCTCCGTGTAGCAGTCCGGCCATTCGCCGATGACGACGGTGGTGACACGGGAGGCGTCGGCCCGCTCGAAGAAGGCGTCGAAGGCGTCGCCGACGTTGTCGTAGCTGTCGTCGGGCCACGAGCTCGCGCTGATCCGCCATGCGACCGCGCCGCTGTCGGGCGGCGGCTCACCGGGGGACAAGATGATCTGAACCACCGGCAGCCCGGCGTAGCGTTCGGCATAGCGGTGCTGATAGCCGAAATATTGGTCGTACTCGATCATGGGTACGTCCTCGGTCGGGGGGTTGACTGTCCTGTCCTACCAGACCCCGCCGACACCTTCGTTCACTCGAAGAGCGCTCTTCCCCAATAGTCTCCCGCGTCGCGGACGCCGGGCGGGACTGCGAACAATCCGCTCGAAACATGCTTGATGTATTCGTTCAGCGGGTCGTTCTTGGCCAGCTTCAGCTGCACCGGCACGAACTGCTTTCGCGGATCGCGCTGGTAGGCGATGAAGAACAATCCGGCGTCCAGCCGGCCGAGCCCGTCGGAGCCGTCCACGAAGTTGTAGCCGCGCCGCAGCAGGTGAGCGTTGCCGTGGAAGCTCGGATGGGCCAGACGGACGTGGGCGTCGGCCGCGATGACCGGCTGGCCGTCCGGGGCCTTGGCGGCGAAATCCAGGGTGTCGAACTCGGCCTTCTTGCCCAGCGGCGCGCCCTCACCCTTGTCTCTGCCGATGATCTGTTCCTGCTCCAGGAGCGACGTACGGTCCCAGGTCTCGATCATCATGCGGATCTTCCTGGTGACCATGTACGTGCCGCCCGCCATCCAGGAGCTGCCGTCCTGCGCGCCCGCCCACAGCTGGTCGCGCAGCAGATCGGCGTCCTCGAGCTTCATGTTGTTCGTGCCGTCCTTGAAGCCCATCAGGTTGCGGGGCGTGGTCTGGGCCCGCGAGGTCGACGACGTACGGCCGAAGCCGAGTTGCGACCAGCGGACGGAGACCCGGCCGAAGCCGATTCTGGCCAGGTTGCGGATGGCGTGCACGGCGACCTGAGGGTCGTGGGCGCACGCCTGCACGCAGATGTCGCCGCCGGATATTTCCGGAATGAGCTGCTCTCCCGGAAGTTTCGGCAGGTCGGCCAACGCCGCGGGCCGCTTGGCCGCCAGGCCGAAGCGGTCGTCGAAGAGCGACGGTCCGAAACCGATCGTCAGGGTCAGCCCCGACGCCGGCAGCCCGAGGGCTTCGCCCGTGTCGTCGGGCGCGGCCTCCGGCGCGCCGCCCACCGCGCCGAACGACCCCGCCTCCTTGCCCTGCGTCAGCCGCGCCGCCGCGGCCGTCCACTCCTGCAGCAGGTCGACCAGCTCGGCCCGCTTCTGGGTGGTGACGTCGAACGCGACGAAGTGCAGCCGGTCCTGGGCGGGTGTGACGATGCCCGCCTGGTGTTGCCCGTAGAAGGGGTACGGGTCGGAGGTGGAGGATGCATGCGCGACCGGTTGCTCGTCGAACAGCGAACCCGCCGCCACCGCCCCGGCCCCCACGACCGCGGCACCCGCCGCGCCCAGCCCGAACAGCCCTCTGCGACTCATCCGCCGCTTGTCGACCCCGTCGTCCGAGGCCGCTGACGGGGAGCGCTCGTCTTCTGGGGGCGCTGACGGGGAGCGCCCGGGTTCTGTGGGTTCCGACATCGCGTCCTGCCTCCCGCTACTTCGCGACCACCGGGGCGATCTTGCTGATCGGCTCGCCCAGCGCGTTGATCGCGTCCGACAGCGTCTTCAGCTCGGCCTTGGACAGCTCGTTGTGCAGCTGCCACCCGTCGCCCTTCCGGTGCACCTCCAGCGCCGCCTCCGCCGCCGCGAACTGCTCATCCAGCGTCTTGACCAGGTCAGGAGCCCGCTCCTCGAGCACCGGCCGCAACGACTGCACGGCAGCCTTGGACCCTTGGAGGTTGGCCGCGAAGTCCCAGAGGTCGGTGTGCGACCAGATGTCCTCCTCGCCGGTGATCTTCCCGGTGGCGACCTCGTCCAGCAGCTCCTTGGCGCCGTTGGCCAGGTTGAGCGGGGTCAGCTCGGCGGCGTTCGCCTTCTCGACGATGGTCTTGACGTCGGCCATCAGCTTGTCGGCCATCGGCCCGGACTTGCTGACGTCCTTGTGGATCCACAGGTCCTTCTCGATCTTGTGGAAGCCGGTCCACTCCTCGCCCTCGGCCAGGTCCGCCTCGCGGCCGTCGATGGCGGGGTCGAGGTCGCCGAAGATCTCCGCGACCGGCTCGATGCGCTCCCAGTACGTCCGCGACACCGGGAACAGCGCCTTGGCTTCGTCGATCTTGCCGGCCTTGACCGCGTCCACGAACTCCTGCGTCTTGACCAGCAGCGTGTCACTCTGCGACTTGACGTAGCGCTTGTAGCTGGCCACGGCGTCGGCCAGCTTGGCGTCCGCGGTGAGCTTCTTGTGCTCGCCGGTCACCTTGAGCGGGTTGCGGATGCCCTTGCCGACCATGCCCGGCTTGCACGCGGTCTCGTACGCCCCCGCGGGCAGCTCGGCGATCAGCTCGCGAGTCAGCCCCGGCACGATGTTCTCGACCTCCGCCATGACGCGGTCGCCAGGAGCGTACACGTAGAACTCGGTCACCTTGGAGCCGCCGTTGGTGATCGCGAACGTCGTGGTGCCGGCCGCGACCTCGGCCGCGGCGACCTTGCACTCGGTGTCGTTCGCGGCCACGGCGATCTTCCCGGGCTTGGCGGCTCCCGACGAGGCGGGGGCGGCGGTGGTGCCCCCGGACCCGCAGGCGGTGAGGCCGGCGAGGGCGAGCGCGCCGAAGGACAGACGAATTGCGGTACGCATGATGCTCCTGTTCACGCCGCGGACGACGCGGGCGTCGGGGTGGTCTTGGCCCGCTGCGGGCGGAGGAAGAGGATGAGGGTGGGAATGAGGTACGCGGCCCAGGCCACGACCTCCAGGACGCTCGGCTGCGGCGTGATGTTCAGCATCCCCGCCAGCAGGGCGCCGTACCAGGAGTCGGGGGGAAGCGCGGCGCTGATGTCGAACGCGTATGTGCTCAGCCCCGGCAGCACGCCGGCCTCCTGCAGGTCATGCACCCCGTACTTGAGGATCCCCGCCGCCACCACGATCAACAGCAGGCCCGTCCAGGTGAAGAACTTGGTGAGGTTGATCCTGAGGGCGCTGCGGTAGATCCCCCACCCGATGAGCACGGCGGTGACCACTCCCAGCGTGACGCCGATCAGCGGATCCATGGTCGTGGTCACGCTCTGGGCGTAGGCGAAGAACAGCAGGGCCGTCTCCAGTCCCTCGCGGGCGACGGCCAGGAACGCCATGATGATCACGGCGGTCGAGCCCACCTTGAGCGCTTCGGAGAGCTTGCCCCGCAACTCCCCGGAGAGCGCGCGGGCCGCCCGCCGCATCCAGAAGATCATCCAGGTGACGAACACGACGGCCAGCAGCGAGGCGATCGCCTCGAACAGCTCCTGACTCGTGTACTCCAGGCGCGCCGCCGTGAACGTCAGCAGCGCCCCGAACCCGATGGACAACGCGACGGCCACGCCGACGCCCGTCCATACCTGCGGCAGCTTGTCCTTGCGGTCGCTCTTGACGAGGAAAGCGACGAGGACCGAGACGACGAGCGTCGCCTCGAGTCCTTCGCGCAGTCCTATGAGGTAACTGGCGAACACCGTCACTCCCAGATCGCTGAGGTAAGGCTTGCCTTAATTAGGGCAGGCGAAGCTTACTCTCGGGGAGCGCCCTAAAGCGATAGGCGCGACGGTGTGGGCCTCGTCACCGTGCCAGGTTGTCGGCCAGCAGTTCGAGAAGGGGCCCGCGGCGTTCGCACTGCTCCAGCAGGAACGAGTCGGCCAGCGCGATCACCTCGTCGTCGCCGAGGCCCCGGAAAAGCTCGGCGTACTCGGGCAGCAGCGCCTGCGCGATCAGGATGTGCCTGATCAGGTCGTCGCTCTGATAGCGGGCGCCCCACGGGTACGGATCCCAGGCGGGGAACTCGGTCTCGATCAACTGGTGCAGCGGGGCGAGCACGTCCGCGGACTCCTCCATCGTGGAGCCCCAGCGGTCCGCGCCGAGCCGCTGCTTCTTGGCGATGAAGCCGCCGAACCGGTGCAGGTACGGCCCCGAGGCGTGCACCAGCCCCTGCAACCCCACGTCCTTGTACGTCCACAGCGACCAGCCCACGCCCTCGCCGTCGTAGATCTCCAACTGGTCGCGCAGGATCTGGAACCGCTGCGCGTCCACCGCCGGGTCTCCCGTGTAGACGGGCCCGAACTCGCCCACCCAGAGCGGCGTGCCGGTCTCGCGCTGGAACCGGGACCGCTTGGCGAAGGTCTTCTCCAGCTCAGCCCTGTCGCACCACTCGCCGCGCGTGTAGCCGGGGTAGGGGCCACCGTGGGCGAAACCGGCCAGCGCATAGTCGTGCATGACGAACACCGCGTTCTCGTACATCTCCCGAAATATCGAGAAATCGGTGGCGTACGTGTTGCCGTCCAGGAACAGGATGTGACGCGGGTCGGCGGCCCGGATGGCCTTCACCAGGCGATCATAGAAAGGCCCGATCACCTTGCCGGACACGTCGCCGGGCTCGTTGACCGGGTTGTAGCCGGCCACCCAGTGATTGTCGCGGTAGTGGTCGGCGAGCGCCTCCCACAGGTGCACCGCCCGGTCCTGGAAGTGGCGGTGCTGCCAGAACGCCGCCACGTGCGTCGGGTTGTCGGAGTGCCAGTGCTGGTTCTGCGAGCCGGGCAGCGCGTGCAGGTCGATCACGCTGTAGATGCCGTGCGCGCCGAGCAGGGCGATCACCCGGTCCAGGTGGCGGAAGCCGCGCGGGTCGATCTCGAGGGGCCGGTCGTCGGCCTCCCAGTGGTGGTAGTTGACCGGGATGCGCACGCAGTTCATGCCCAGCCCGGCCAGCAGCGCCGCGTCCTGCTCGGTGAAGAAGGAGGTCAGCAGCCGGTCGAAGAACAACTCCGCCCGATCGTCACCGAGGACGGAGCGTACGGCCTGCCGCATCGAGCTCTCGTTGGCCGGGTAGCCGGTGATGAAGTTCTCCATGTTCATCCAGCCCCCGAGGCCCACCCCGCGAAGCCGTACCGGCGTGTTGTCGTCCGTGACGAGATGGGATCCGGATACGTGAAGCATGTAAAGAGGTCATCCCTTCGTGGCGCCGGCGGTGAGCCCGCCGACCAGGTGGCGTTCCGCGAGGGCGTAGAACCCGAGCGCCGGAACCATGGCCAGGACGAGGTAGGCGAGGATGCGGGCGGTGTCGGAGGCGTACTGGCCCTGGAACTGCTGGATCCCGAGCGGGAGCGTCCAACTGGCCTCTTCGCTGAAGACCACCAGCGGCAGCATGAAGTTGTTCCAGCTGCCCACGATGGCCAGCACGGAGACGGTGGCGATGGCGGGCCGGGCCATCGGCAGCAGGATCCGCCAGAAGAACCCGAACGGGGTGCAGCCGTCGATGATGGCCGCCTCCTCGATCTCGCCCGGGATGCTCCTGAAGAAGCCGCGCAGGATGATGATGGTCAGCGGCAGGCCGAACGCCGCCTGCGTCAGGATGACGCCGAGCGGGTTGTCCAGCAGGCCGAACGTGCGCAGCAGCACGAAGATCGGCAGGATGGCCACCGCGAACGGGAACATCAGCCCCGCCGTGAACACGGTGAACAGCAGCTCCCTGCCGCGGAAGGCGTACCTGGCGAAGATGAATCCCGCCAGCGCCGCCAGCGCGACCGTCAGGACGGTCGTCGCGACCGCGATGAACGTGCTGTTCCACATCTGCAGCCAGAATGAGCCGGAGCCGAGCACGTCGGTGTAGTTGGCGGTCACCCACGTCTCCGGCAGCCCGAACGGGTTGCCCGACAACTCGCTGTTGGCCTTGAATCCGCCGAGGAACGCGTAGATCACTGGGATGAGGATGAACGCGCCCACGACCCACGCGATCGCGTGCATGGGCAGCGTGCTGGTCCTGGCGGGGGCCTTCTTCCGATGGATCATCGGCGGCCTCCGATGTTGGTGGTGGCGCCCTCGAGGTCGCGGCGCATCACGAAACGCTGGTAAATGAGGGCGAAGACGAGGCTGAGCACGAACATCACGACGCTGATCGCGCTGGCGTAGCCGACCTGGGAGCGTTTGAAGCCGTACTCCATCATGGTCACGGCCATCGTCTCGGACGAGTGCGAAGGACCGCCCCCGGTGAGGATCCAGACGAGGTCGAACAGCTGGATGGTGTAGATGACCGACAGGAAGATGCTGATCCTGATCGTCGGCCCGAGCAGCGGCAGCGTGATGTGCCTGAACGTCTTCCAGCTGCTCGCGCCGTCGATCTGGGCGGCCTCGATGAGCTCGTTCGGGATGTTCTGCCGGCCCGCCAGATAGATCATCATGTGGAAGCCGAAATATTTCCACGTCATGACCAGGAACAGCGAAGGCATCACGGTGTTGGGATCGGCCAGCCACTCCGACTCGATCCCGAACACCGACAGCAGCCGGTTCGCCATGCCGGTCCCGGGCGAGAGGATCAGCGAGAACAGCACGCCGGTGATCACTTCGGAGAGCACGTACGGCGCGAAGAACACCACCCGGTACAACGCCCGCCCGCGAATGCGCTGGTTCAGCAGCATCGCGATGGCCAGCGAGAACGGCAGCTGGACGCACACCGAGAACAGCACCAGCACCAGCAGGTGCCACAGGTCCTGCGCGAAAATTTCGGTGCCGAACAACCGGGTGAAGTTGTCGAAGCCGATGAAGTTGGTCGGCAGCCCGCCGAACCCGTTCCACCGGAACGCGCTGGAGTAGCCGGCCACCAGGATCGGGGCCACCACCAGCAGGAGGAACAACACGAGCGCGGGCAGCAGGAACAGGGTGATCGTCAGCCACCTGCCGCGTTTCTTGACGGCAGGGGCGGGGACCGGAAGCTTGACCGCTTCCGGCCCTCGGGTGAGTATCGTCATTCTTCGCTCTTGGCCACTTCGGTGATGTCGGCGCCCACTTCCTCCGGCGTCTTGGTGCCGCCGATGAGTTCGGCCACGCTGTCATTGACCTGCTGGCCGACGGCCGGGGGGTACGCCTGGTCGAGGTAGAGCTGGTAGCCGCCGGCGCTGGCCAGCATGGTCGCCACCTGCTTGAGGTTCGGGTCCTTGACCGCGCTCTCCTCGCCCTTGAGCACCGGCAGCACGCCGCCGGCCTCCACGGCCTTGGAGTGGTTGCCCATCTCGGTCATGAACTTCACGAAGTCCAGGGCCTCCTTGGGGGCGTCCGTCCCCACGGCCAGGCCGCCGCCTCCGCCGAACGCGTCCGTGGCCGAGCCCTTGCCGCCCTCGACGGCGGGGAAGGGGAAGAAGCCGAGGTCGTCGCCGAGGCCCTTGCCGGAGTCCTTCTGAACGGCCGGCGCCCACTGACCCATCAGCTCCATGGCGGCCTTGCCGTTGCTCACGGTGGCCGACTGGCCGTCAGGGGTCGAGTAGGCCGCGCCGAGGAAGCCCTTCTGGAACGGCTGCAGGTCGGCCAGCGCCTTCACCTGCTGCCCCGCGGCGATGAAGTCGGGCTTGGTGAAGTCCTTGTCCACCGCGGCCTGCTTGAGCGCGTCGAGGCCGGCGATGCGCATGGCGAGGTAGGCCCAGTAGTAGTGCCCGGGCCACTTCTCCTTGCCGGCCAGGGCGATCGGGGTGACGCCCGCCGCCTTGAGCTTCTTGACGTCCTCGAGGAACGCTGACCAGGTGGTCGGGGGCTCGGTGATGCCGGCCTTCTCGAAAAGTTTCTTGTTGTACCAGAAACCCACCATGCCGATGTCGGTGGGCAGTCCGTACGTCTTACCGTCGATCTGGTACGCGCTCAGTGCCGCGGGCGTGAAGTTCGGCAGGACGTCGGCGACATCGCCGGTGATGTCCTTGACGAGCCCCGCGTCGACCTGCTGCTTCAACACGCCGCCGCCCCACGAGGCGAAGATGTCCGGCGCCTTGCCCGACTGGGTGATCGTGGTGAGCTTGGCCTTGTAGGCGTCGTTCTCCAGGACGGTGGCCTTGATGGTGACGTTCGGGTTCTTGGCCTCGAATTCCTTGGCCCGCTGCGCCCACAGCGACTTGAGGGGCTCGGCGGTCGAGAGGTGCCACCATTCGAGCGTGACCTTCGCCGGCGATCCGCCGCCCTGGCTCGGGGAGGTCGCGGTTCCCCCACCGCCACCACCACAGCCGGCTACGAGCACGGCGGTCGCGATCAACACCACACTGCGTTTCATAGGGGTCCTTTCCTCAAGTGACCGGCGAAAGTTTCGTGAACCCCCCGATAATTTCTTTGACCGGAGCTTAGGTAAACGCCACGTAAAGCGTCAACACCTCGGCCCCGAGCGACGCCAAACCGAAACTTTCGGCTACACTCCCGATCGTGTCAGCGAAGAGGCGGGTCACGATCGCACTGATCGCGGAAGAGGCCGGGGTGTCCATCCCCACGGTCTCCAAGGTCATCAACGGGCGCCCGGAGGTCGCTCCGGCGACCCGCCATAGGGTCGAACGACTACTCCAGGAACACGGCTACCAACGCCGGGTCAGCCAGGACGACACCCCTGCCGGGCTGGTCGACCTGGTATTCGCCGAGATCGAGTCACCCTGGGCCATGGAGATCGTGCGCGGTGCGGAGAGCGCCGCCCACGAGGCCGGCGCCAGCGTGGTCATCTCGGTCCTGCACACCCACGCCGGCCCGGGACGGGACTGGCTGGAACGGCTGGCCGCCCGCAGGACGGACGGCGTGGTGATCGTCGCCTCCCGCCTGTCCACCGGCATCCAGTCCCAGCTGAGCGCCCGCTCCCTGCCGTTCGCGGTAGTGGACCCGGAAGGCGAGCCGGCCCCGGGCGTGGTCTCGGTGGGGGCGACGAACTGGAACGGCGGTCTGGCCGCGACTCGGCACCTCCTGGAGCTGGGCCACCGCAGAATCGGCATGATCAGCGGCCCCGCCGACATGCTCTGCAGCCAGGCCCGCATCGACGGCTACCGCGCGGCGTTGGAAACGGCCGGCGTGCCCGTCGTCCCCGAGTTGATAAGACGCGGAACGTTCCTGGTGGACTCGGGCCACGACGAGGGCCACGCCCTGCTGTCCCTGCCCTCCCCTCCGACGGCCATCTTCGCCGGCAGCGACCTGATGGCGTTCGGCGTCTTCGAGGCGGCCAGGCAGCGAGGTCTGCGCGTGCCGGAGGACCTGAGCGTGGTCGGCTTCGACGACCTGCCCTTGGCCAAGTCGGCCTGGCCACCCCTGACCACGGTGCGCCAACCGCTGCAGGAGATGGCGGCGCTGGCCACCCGTACGGTGCTGGCGATGGGGCGGGGCGAGGTCCCGGAGACCAAGCGGGTGGAACTGGCCACCGAACTGATCGTCCGCGAAAGCACCGCCAGGTACGAGTAGGTCCCCCGCCCGCACCCACCCGTTGCCCAATTACCAGGTGGGCTGGCGGGACCCCGCCCCGAAAGGACTTCGCGGGGAGGCGCTGCGCGCAACGGGAGCTCAGACGCTTTTGATCAGGCGCAGGCTTCGCCTGCGCAGGCTGAGCGCTCTACTTGAACTCAAGATCGAGTAGAGCCGACGAAATTCGTTGGCGCCCACCGCTCCTCGTGGAGGTACGACGGGTGCGCGATGAGGCCCTGATGCTGTTGGAAGGGCATCAGTCTCCGCGTCACCGCCGGGACCAGTACCTGGTCGCCGGATGGGCGATGGCCTTCCTAGCGTGGGCCGGCACAGATCTCGGGCGAGTGGACGCGACCGCCGAGCATGCCCGGGCAGCCTGGCATTTTGCGCAGGAGGCAGGACACAACGGGCTGCGCGCCTGGGTGTGTAAGGCGCGGCAGGTCGCCGCGTACTGGGAGAACAAGCGGCAGGTCCTTCCGCACTCGACGAGAATCAGCCTCCGATCTTCCAAATTGCTCCGTAGCAGATCGGCGGGCCGTAACTGTAGATCCTGCCCTTGCTCGAACGAGCAATCAGCGTGTCTCCGGGCGCGCCGAACAGCGATGAACGCGCGCAGCGATTCTGCGACAGCCCCATGGAGCAATGAAGACCCCTGGGTTCAACCTGCGGCTGCTGTCGGTCATCGGCACACAGCGCATGGACGTAGCCCGCTGACCCACGCCAGGCCGCATTTCAGACGAAAGGTGTCAATCGCGGGACTTGAGGTCGAATACCGCCTTTCCCGCCACGCGCCGGCCGCGCAGCGCGTCGGCCGCCTCGGCGAAGCTTTCCCAGGAGTCGCGCCAGCCGATCTCGGGCACCAGGACGCCTTCAGCCGCGAGTCGTACCAGCTCGGCCAGGTCGGCGGCGGCTCCGAACTCGTTGACATAGGAAGCGAGCGTCCTGGTCGGGCCGACAGTGGCATATGGCGAGAAGACAGCAGGCTCTCCCGAGGTCCACCCGACGGACTGGAGGTTCCCGCCGGGAGCAAGGAGTCCCCAGGCTGCGACCAGATGGGGTCCGCCGACCGTCTCCACGACGATGTCGACGGGCTCTTTGACGTCGTCCAGGCCCACGACCACCTCATCCGCGCCCGCCTTGGCAAGGCCGTCCCCTCGCGCGAGGGAGCCGACCGAGGCGATGACGTACGCCCCGGCGTGGGACGCGAGACGCACGGCGTACCGTCCCACACCGCCCGAGGCGCCGGTCACCAGCACGCGCTTGCCGGATCCGGCCGCGGCGGCCCGCAGCGAGCGGAGCGCGGCCAGGCCCGCCGTCGGCAGTGCGGCCGCCTCGGCCAGCCCAATACCGTCCGGGACTTGGGCCACCGCCGACACATCGACGGCCACCCGCTCCGCGAACGCCCCCTGCGCGAAGAGCACGACACGGGTTCCGACGGCAGGGCCGGAGCCGTCCGTCGCCGCCTGCAGGACGGCCCCGGCCGCGTCGAGGCCCAGCGCTGCGCCGACGGGAACGCGTCCGGAGGTTGCGTCATTGATGTCGGCGTAGTTGAGCGAGGCGTACTGCACGTCGATGAGCACCTGTCCGGGACCGGCGACGGGGTCGGCGATCTCCCCGAAGCCGATGCCTGCGGGGGCGGACGGATCGACGATGAGGGCACGCGTGGACATCGAGATCTCCTCTGGTGGAAGGCGTGACAACAAGAAGGACACTAGCAGATAGTTCCGCAATAGACTATCTGCTTATCGACTACTTTACCTGGGTGGACTGGACGCAACCACGGTCAGCCGGCCGCGCGGCCTTCCGCCGCTCCTGTGAACGCTGAGGCGCGGGAGTGGCCCACCGCTCGGGTAGATGTCACCAGAGGAAAAGTAACTCTCCGTAATCTCGTGACGCCCAACCGTTGGGGAAAACGGGTGCCCGACGCCTCGTCAGGATGTCCGGGTGGCCGTGCGATCCGGTCTGCATACACGCGGTACGCCTTGCGCCCGGCCGATGTGGAGCCATCCCCTGTGAGAGCGGCGCACTGTTCCAGCACGGTCTGGTGGAGTGTCAGCGGGGCGGTGATACGCAGGGAGTAGCCCTGCCCGCGGCGGATGGCCCAGTCCTGCGCCTGGACGAGGCCGAACGCACTCACCTGTATTCGCGGGCCCGGCCTAAGCCGGGGACCCGCCGCCGGGCAGCCAGGCCCGAGCAAGTGCGGCCGGGTGTACGGATCATGATCGAATCGTTCGAGTCGGTCGGCGCGTCCCAATGCGGGTTTACGCGGATTCCGTTCCACCCCACCGCGGGTGCAGCGCTGTGCCCTCGCCGAAGACTTGGATCATGATTCCTGCTCTTTCCTCGCGCAGGCACGGCCATGGGCGCCAGTCGAACGCCTGCCCGCCGCCGACCGTAGCGTGGAAGCGGTGGTGTCCGCGCTATACCCCTTGCCATGCGCGGAACAGCCTGATGCTCTCGGCGAGCTGCGAGTGCATCGGCGACGGCAGCGAGTCCAGAGAGAACCAGCCCAGTTCGTCGAACTTGTGAGGCTCGCCGATAGCGGCTTCGGTGGGATCGACCCTGACCGCGAAGATCACCGCGACCCAGTGAGAGGGCGGCTCCTCCCGCAGGACGTTGCGAACGCCGATGGTCTCGATCGTCAGCGGACGGGTCGTGTATTCCTCGCCGACCTCCCGGGCGACAGCCGTCTCGAACGACTCCCCGTACTCCAGCGCTCCGGCGCCACAGTCCCAGGCTCCAGGCTCGTCACGCGCACCGGCGCCGCGCCGGGCCAGCAGCACCCGGCCGTCGCCGTCGTGGCAGATGAACACGCACGCGACACTGGGCGTCCTGCGCACCTGTTCGGCGCCCGGCTGGGACGGCCCGGCGAGAACGTTCGCAGTCGGATCGTTGCTCAACAGCAGGTTCCTTTCGCTTTCAGAAGTGATGCAGTAGCTCGGAGAACGTCCGCAGCCGCAGCACTCCTTCATCGTCGTCATCGAGCTCACTGTGCTCCAGCACCCAGGTGTTGTCGTTCGGGATGAAGACAGCGTTCATGCCTGCCTGCCGGGCGGGAAGGATGTCCGACTTCGGCGAGTTGCCGATCATCCAGGTCGCGGCCGGCGCCAGGTCGAGGTCGCGAGTGAGCCGCCGGTAGGTGTCGGCGTCCTTCTCGGCCACGATATGGATGCCGCGAAAGTGGTGCGCGAGCCCCGAGAGATCCAGTTTGCGCTGCTGCTCTTCGGTATCGCCCTTGGTGAGCAGGAGCAACTCATGCCGGCCGCCGAGAACTGTGAGTGTCTCGGCGACACCCGGGACCAGCTCCACGCGTCCTTCCAGGACGGCCGCCGCCAATCCATCGACATGGCGCAGTTCCGCTGCGCTCGCCGGCCGCTCGCGGAGTCGCTCCAGGCACTCTTTCAGGCTGCGCAAGAACATCTTGCCGCCGTATCCGTGGGCGACCGCGTTCGCCGCCTGGATGCTGTTGAGGATGGTGCGGATCTCGGCCCCGTCGAGGGTCGGATGGTCCAGCCAGAGCAGGAAGTCGTCGACGGCGCGTTCGAAGAGGACGTTGTTCTCCCACAGCGTGTCATCGGCGTCGAAGATCAGTACCTGTCCCGTGAGAGAGCTGCCGTGTGGCTCAGCCGGGCCCGATGCCGTCACGTCCGCGTGTCTGCGACGAGGGCGGTCCGCGGGTATCCGGCCAGGGCGTCCTTGTCGCGCAACGCCTGCAGCTCACTGCGCGACAACGCCATGGTGAACACACCCGGGTCGGTCCTGGCCCGGCTCAGCCGCGTGCCGTCCGGGTGCCAGGTGCCGCTGCCGCCGCACGATTCCCACCTCGGTCCCCGGCCGGCGAGGTTCGCGACGACCGCGTACATGCGGTGGTCCATGGCCCGGGCCGCGGAGTGGACGTCAATGCGCCGCACCTCCTCCTGCGTGTACAGGGCGGACACAGCGTATACCTCGGCGCCCAGGCCGGCCGCTTCCGCTGCGTGCTCCGGCACCGCGGCGTCGTAGCAGATGGCGAGGGCGACACGCCAGCCGTCGATGTCCAGGATCTGGATCTTGTCGCCGGGCTGGAACAGGTCGCGCTCCACGCCGTGCAGGTTCTGCTTGCCGTAAACCTGGATCTCGCCGTCGGGGCGGATCGCCAGCGAGGCGATCCAGGCCGTGTTGTCCGGCCCGCGGTACGCGGCGCCGACCACAGCGGTCACGCCGCACTCCGCGCTGGCCTGGCGGACGACGTCGAGCCGCGGGTCGTCCTCGGTCACCCAAGCCGACGGGTCGGTGAAGAGCTCCAGGTCGTAGCCCACAAGTGACATCTCGGGGAACACGAGCAGTTTCGCACCGGCATCCGCGGCGCCGATCATCAGAGCCGCCGCTGAACGGGCATTCGCCCTCACATCCCCTGGTTCGGGGGAAATCTGGGCGACCGTCACGATCAATGTTTCTGAGGGCACCGCGGCATTTTATCGACTGGCGTTCGGAATCTTCCGACAGGCCATCACCAGGTGCTCGATCCACCGTGGGAGATGCCCTGGGCGCGGGTACGCATGCGAGAGGATTACTTGGTGCGAGCGTTGATTTTGACCGGACCTCCAGCGGTGGGCAAGAGCACGATGCCGAGCCGCGTGCGGGGTCGCGTACGGCGCATCCACCCGATTCGGATCCAGCCCGCCCTCTGGCCGACGGAGTCAGCACCCGGGCACAGTGCTGGTTGGCCAGCCGGAACACGCCGTTCCAGGAGTGCGGGCGCATCGGCAGCCCCTGCTCGTTCACCCACAACCACAACGGCTCCGGCCCGCCGGGGCCTTCGGTGAACAGCAATATGCGCTCCTGCCAGGTCAGCCGATCCAGCGCCCTGACACCCAGAACACGCGCCAATGCACCCCGTTAGCCTCTCGCCAACAGCATCAACACGCTCATCCAATAGGGGAACAGCCTTTCTATTGCACCTCAAGATTGAGTAGCTCCGGCGAGCTTCGTTGGCTCAGATCGCCAGAGCGTGCCGCAGTCCCTGTCCGATGCGCATCGTTGTCTGGAGACTCAAGCCGCCAAGTTCGCGTCGGAGATCTTCAGGAAAAAGGATCACGATGTCATCGCACAGGGCGCGTCCGACTACGGGGTCCTCTGCGGTGAGTTCGATGATGCTGGGCAATGGTGGCTTGGCCGACGTCGTGATCCGTACGGCGAGATAGCTGGGGAGGGCACGGTTGCGGGCGTTGTTGCTGACGATGACGTATGGCTTCTCGCCGTACTCCTCGCCGAGGTCGGCCATATAGACGTGGCCGCGAAGGGGATGACCGCTGCCGGAGGCCATCAGTCGGTGGACACCTCGGCCGTGCGCCGGCGCGCGGCCCGCCTGAAGGCGCGGTCCTCGTCGTCCTGTGCGGCAGCGAGAGCGCCTCAGGGCAAATCCGGAGCCTGAAATGGCGGGCTCTATGCGCGATGGTTAGCTCAGGGCCGCTCCAGGCCTGTATTCACCATTCGGCAGATTTCCATGGTCTCTCCACCGGCAGCGATTCCTTGTCCGCCCTTCGACGGTCTGCATGGTCGAAGGGCCGGCCTGGACCGACAACGTCCAGGCCGGCCACAACAGACCGGAACACCAGCAGAGGGGACATGGCGATGCCGAGCAAGCAGGCCGAAGCGGTCAAGAGGTACTGGGCGGCGGTCCGTCTGGCCAGTGAGCAGCCGGATGCCGAGCATCCTGACACCGAGTCCTGGGGCGACCTTACGGCCGAACCGCACGACGTCGACTACATCGAGACCGTCGCGGGCGGCCTGCCCGCGATGTGGGCGGTGCCGAAACGCAGCGCCGAGGATCGGGTCTTGTTGTGCATCCATGGCGGAGGGTTCGTCGGCGGCTCGATCTATTCGCACCGCAAGATGTTCGGCCATCTGGCCAAGGCGACCGGGGCGCGAGCGCTGATCTTCGACTACCGCCTCGCCCCCGAGCACACTCACCCAACGCAGGTGGACGACGCGACGGCCGTCTATCAGTGGCTGCTCGACCAGGGCGTCAGCGCTGATCACATCGTGTTCGCGGGCGATTCCTGCGGTGGCGGGCTGGCGATCACCACCCAGCTTCGGGCCCGGGAACGGGGCCTGGCCCTCCCGGCCGCGGCGCTGCCGTTCTCGCCATGGGTGGACATGGAGGCCATCGGCGAGTCGTACGAAACCAACCGGGACCGCGACGCCTTCTTCACGGTGAAAGTCGTGCGTGAGCTCGCGGGCACCTTCCTGGGGGAGGACAGTGACCCTCGCGATCCGCTGGCCGGCCCGCTGTATGCCGACCTGACCGGCCTCGGACCGATCTACCTTCAGGTGGGCGAAGACGAAGTGCTGCTGGACGACGCTCGGCGGCTGGAGGAGCACGCCCGCAAGGCCGGTGTCGACGTGCGGCTCGACGTCTTCCCCGGCATGCAGCACACCTTCCAGATGGCCGCCGGCCGCGCTCCTGAGGCCGACGAGGCGATCCGGAGGATGGCCGAGTGGGTACGGCCCAAGCTCGGCCTGTGACCCAGGGGCGCACGGATGCCGGGGTGTGAATAACGGGGAGTGGTGATGACGCAGAAGGCAGGCGTGGTGCCCAACGCAGGCGAGTTCGCCCGCTGTACCGAACCGTACCGGCGTGAGCTGCTGGCGCACTGCTACCGGATGCTCGGTTCGGTGGATGAAGCGGAGGACCTCGTACAGGAGACCTACCTGCGGGCTTGGCGGTCCTACGGCACCTTCCAGGGTCGGTCGTCGCTGCGGGTGTGGCTGTATCGCATCGCCACCAACGCCTGCCTGACCGCGCTCGAGCACCGCGCTCGGCGAGCGTTGCCGTCCGGCCTGGGCGGCCCCGGCTACGACCCCGACGCACCGCCTACTCCTGCCGACCCGGGCCAGGCGTGGCTGCAGCCGATCCCGGATGCTCTGGTGACCCCGGAGTCAGCGGACCCCGCGGCAATCGTCGCCGCTCGGGAGGGGCTGCGGCTCGCACTCGTCGCCAGCCTGCAATACCTCCCCGGGAGGCAGCGAGCCGTGCTCATCCTGCGCGAGGTGCTCGGTTTCCCGGCCACTGAGGTAGCGGTCATGCTCGACACCACCACCGCGGCGGTCAAGAGCGCACTGCAGCGGGCCCGCGCCCGCCTCGGCCAATTGGCCCCGGAACGGGACCGGATCATCGAGCCCACTGAGCCGCACGCCCGGGCGCTGCTCGACCAGTACATCGCGGGGTTCCAGAACGCCGACACGGCTGCGCTGGAACGGGCGCTGCGCACCGACGCCGCGATCGAATTGGTCGGGACCGGCACCTGGTTCTCCGGTCGCGTGACGTGCCTGCGCTTCCTGGCCCACGTCATCGGGTCCCCAGGGGACTGGCGGATGATCCCTACCCTCGCTAACGGACAGCCCGCCGCAGCCGCCTACCACCGGGATGGCGACGGCACCTACCACGCCTTCGGACTCGGCGTGCTCACCGTGACGGACACGGGCCTTGCCCGCATTGTCGTCTTTGGCGGGGGCCCGGACCTGGTGGCCAGGTTCGGCCTCCCACCCGTCCACCGGGGCGAAGAAGCTCCTTTCGGCGGCGTAGTCATGCGGGAATGAGCCGGATACCGCGACCTCACCGTCGAGTGGCCCGAGCGATTGTCGCCTTTCGTCACGAAGCGGCGTGGGACCTGCACCTGGCCTGGTCGGAGGCGGAGTTCCACATCAGCGAGGACGCGGGGCGCGCGGCGATCGAACCGGCCACGCTGTACCGGCTCATCGACGCCACCGAACGATTCCGCGGCCGAGCTTGACCATGGTTCGGACTTCGACGTACGTTGGCCCGCTGCCCACAGGAAGGCTGTGAAGATGCCCGATGCGCTTGATGACTCCACGCTGTCCGCCGTGCTGGTCCACGGACTGCGTCCCACGAAGGTGACCCTCGCCGACTACGACCCCGGATGGCCGGCCCGCTTCGAACGCCGTGCCGCCGAGCTGCGGGCGATCCTGGGGGATCGCGCGCGGCTGATCGAGCACATCGGCTCCACCTCGGTGCCCGGCCTCGCCGCGAAGCCGATCATCGACATCGTCGTCGGAATCGACGACCCGGATGACGAGCCGGCGTACCTGCCTGATCTTCAGGCGGCGGGCTATGACCTGCGTGTTCGTGAGCCGGAGCACCGTTGCCTGCGCACCGGCGAGCCCGATGAGCAGGTGAACCTGCACTGTTATCCGCCTGGTCATGTCGAGGTGCGGCGGTACCTCGCTTTCCGGGACCGGCTTCGGGCGAGCGAGACGGATCGGGAGCTCTACGCCGCGACGAAGCGGGAGCTGGCGCAGCGGGAGTGGCGTGACATCAACTATTACGCGGAGGCCAAAGGGCCGGTGATCGACGAGATCCTCGGCCGGGCAGGGTGGCGGGGATAGCTCCGCCCCGGTCGCGTCATGGCCGCGCTGCCATCACCGCAGCACAGCCGCCGCGGAGACGGTTGAGTCATCTCCGTCAGTGGAAGGTCAGTGGAAGAGGGACCTGCGGGGTTCCTGGCCGTTCACGCTGCCGACGCAACGATAGAAACGGACCCCGTCCTCGAACTGAGCCTGAGACGGTGGCATGACGTCGGACGACCACCTGGTGGTGGCGATGGTCTTTGCCGTGCCGACCCTGCTGGCGAGCAGCACAGCCCGGCTGCAGACGCGCTTCACCGTCGGATGTTTGGCGAGGTCCTGCTGCACGTAGGTCTCGGCGTCCTTGGGGATGGGGGCGACAGCGAAGGTCTCCCATGAGTGGGTCTCCTCGCAGCCGAGCCGCCTGGCCTTCGTGTCGCCCACGATGATGACCATGCCGCCCCAGCACTCCGACTCCCGTACGCAAGCCGCGCCGGCGCCGCGCACCTTGGCGGCCGGGCAGTTCTCCGTGTACGTGTCCAGGCCGGTGAAGACGCTGGCCGGCTCTTGCGCGGGCTTCTTGGTCTTTTGCGTGGTCGCCGTGCTGCTGGGCTGGGCCTGTGGGGTCCCGTCCGGCTGCTCGAAGATCTGCGTGTAGATGACTGCTCCGCCGCCTACCACGATGACCAGGGTCAGGGCGGCGATGATCGCGACCAGGGCCTTGTTGATGCCATGGGGCGCGGGTGGCCGGGTGTCCGGCTGGCTGCCCAGAGGCGGGTTGGTGTGCTGGTGCGCGATCAGCGGCGTCTGCGCGACCAGTGGAGCCTGTGCGACCCCCGGCTCCCGCGCGCCCCCCGGCCCCTGCACGACCTTTGGTTCCTGAGGGGGCATCGGCCGGTCGACGGGCGATGGTACGGAGGGCATGAACGGTACGGCGGCGTGGGAGCCCGGCGGAGAGGCGGCGTGGCGGCCCGACAAGGGACCCAGCGGGACGGCGGCCAGCGCGTCGCGGAAGGCGGCGGCGCTGGGGGTACGTTGGCGGGGGTCGCTCGCCAGGGCCTGACGCAGCACGGCGGTCAGTTCGAGTGGTATGCCGGGGATGTCGGGGACCGGGAGGCGGTGCAGGGCCAGGATCATGGCCAGGTTCGGCACACCGCTCTCCGGGAAGCGCGGCGGGCGGCCGGACAGCAGGGCGTAGATGGTGGCGGCCAGGGCGTACACGTCGCCGGCCGGGCTCGGCTCGGCCAGTTCGAAAGCCTCGGGCGGCGCATAGGACGGGGTCAGCGACTCGCGGGTCACGGACGCTTCGGGGCCGGAGGCGGGCATGGTGGCCAGGCCGAAGTCCGACAGGGCCACCTGGCCGTACCGATTGATGAGGATGTTGCCAGGCTTGACGTCGCGGTGCAGGACGCCTTGCGCGTGTGCGGCGGCCAGGGCGTCGGCGATGCGTACGCCGACGTCGCGGGCCTCGGCAGGACTGAGGCGGCGGCCGGCCAGTGAGCCGCCGGGGCACAGCTCCAGCACCATGTACGGCCGGCCGTCGGGCAGCAGTCCGGCGTCGTAGACGGGGACGACGTGGGGGTGGCCGGACAGGGCGCCGGCTGCCGTGACCTCGCGGAGGAAACGGCGCCGGTCGCGGTCGGACAGCAGGACCCGGTTGTCGACCTTGAGCGCGACTTCACGGCCCACGGCCGACTGCAGGGCGAGGTACACGACGCCGAAGCCGCCCTGCCCGACTACGCCCTTGATTTCGTAGCCAGGCACCGATAATTCCGACACGCGCGGAAGCGTACACGCTGCGACTTCCATCGATCTTGTGTTTGAACCGCCCGAGCCGGGAGTGCCCGGGCGGTCGATGTAGGCGGGTCTGGGTAAGGTCGTGCGTCGTGACGACGGAGTTGGAGCACCTTGCCGTACGGTTGCGCGAGTTCGCCCGGGTCAGGGACTGGGAGCAGTTCCACACACCCAAGAACCTCGTGATGGCGCTGGCGGGTGAGGTGGGGGAGCTGGTGGCGGAGTTCCAGTGGCTCACCGCCGACGAGTCGCGGAGTCCGGATCCCGATGCGCTTGCCAGGATGCGTACCGAACTGGGCGATGTGACGCTTTACCTGGTACGTCTGGCCGACGTGCTGGGCGTGGACCTGGTGGAGGCGGCGAAGGCGAAACTCGACGACAACGACCGTCGCTACGATGCCGAGCTCTTCCGGGGGTCGGCCAGGAAGGCGCCGCCCTCGGCGCGCGGTGACTGAGTCCGGCCATGGGCTCAGCGGTGACTGAGTCCGGCCATGGGCTCAAGGGTCACGCGGCGGTGTCGTGCCGGCGCAGGACCGCGATCGTGGCGACGGCCAGGGCGGCGAAGATGATCGTGCCGACCGCGGCCACCGTGTTGAGTCCGGTGGTGAAGGTGGCGCGGGCCAGCACGGACGCGGCGCCGAACGCCGCCGCGCCGATCATCAGAAGCGTCTTCGGCTCTCTGTGTTTACATGAGTAAAACGGACATCAGCGTAGCCTCGTCGCATGCCGGCCGAGGCCGGGGAAGCGATTGGGTGGAAGCCGATGCCGCGTCCGTCCGGCGAGCCGGGCGGACCGTGGCTGAGAACCGCGTTGTCGGGGCCTGACTCCGCATTCCTGGAGGGAGTGCGGCTCTTGGGCCACCGCCCCGCCGGACGCTGTCCTGGTGGTGCGGACACCAATCGGGGGCGGGGACCGGGCGCCAGTCAGGCACCCGGCTGTGACTGAACATCACCGTCCGATTACCTTCAGTCGCAACCGATCGACCCAGAGAAACCCACAGTTCTACGGGTAGCCATAGGTTCGCACTGCGAGGCGGTGGCGCCGAGGCTTCCGATGTTCTTTTCGTGGACTTAAGGCCGCGCATAGGGTGACGAGCATGCGTTTTGGGGTGCTGGGACCGCTGGGTGTGTGGACCGACGCCGGGGAGGTCGTCACGATCCCCGGACTCAAGGTCCGGGCACTGCTCGTGGACCTGCTCGTCCACGAAGGTCACCCGGTGTCCGTGGACCGGCTGGTCGACGACCTGTGGGGCGAGGAGCCGCCGGGCAACCCGGCGGGCGCGCTGCAGGTACGCGTCTCGCAGCTGCGCAAGGCGCTCGAGGACGCCGAGTCCGGGGCCAAGAACCTCGTGGTCTCCCGCGCTCCCGGCTATCTGCTGCGCCCCGACCCCGGCGCCCTGGACGCCGAGCGCTTCGCGCATCTGCTGACCCAGGCCGAGGCCGCCGACAGTCCGCGGACGAGGGCCAAGCTGCTGGGCGAGGCGCTGGCACTGTGGCGGGGGCCCGCGTACGCCGATTTCGCCGACGAGGAATACACCAGGTCGGCCATCGTCCGGCTGGAGGAGCAGCGGCTGTCGGCGCTGGAGCAGCACGCCGAGGCGCGACTGGAGCTGGGCGAGCACGGGTTGCTGGTGGGAGAGCTGGGCGACCTGGTGGCCCGCCATCCGCTCAGGGAGCGGCTGCGTGCCGTGCACATGCGGGCGCTCTACCGGGCGGGACGCCAGAGCGAGGCGTTGGCAAGCTACGGCGAGCTGCGCGAGCGGCTGGCCGACGAGCTCGGCCTCGACCCCGGGCCTGACCTGGTCGCGCTCCACCAGGCGATACTCGGGCAGGATCCGTCGCTCAGCGTGCCCGCCGACCGGCCGCTGACAAACCTGCCCGCCGCGCTCAGCAAGCTCATCGGCAGGGACGAGGCCCTGGCCGAGGTGTGCGCGCTGGTCGGGGAGGAGCGGCTGGTGACGCTCACCGGCAGCGGCGGGGTCGGCAAGACCCGGCTCGCGCTGGAGTCGGCGAACCAACTGCTGGACGCCTTCGCGGACGGCGCCTGGCTGGTCGAGCTCGACCAGGGGGTTCAGGCAGGGCTGGAGCAGGCGTCGCGCACCCCGGCGGAGGCGGTCATGACGGCGCTGGACATCAGGGAAGGAGCCGACGCCGCCGACGTGGCGGGGCAGCTCGTCGGCGCGCTCAGGCAGCGCCGCATGCTGCTCGTCCTCGACAACTGCGAGCACGTGGTCGAGGAGGTCGCCGAGCTGGCCGAGCTGCTCCTTCGGGCCTGCCCCGGGCTCCGGATCCTGGCCACCAGCAGGGAGCCGCTGGCCGTGGACGGCGAGGTGTTGTGGAGCGTGCCGCCGCTCGACGTGCCCGCAAGCGCCGACCTGACGGTCATGGCGCGTTCGGAGGCCGTCAGGCTGTTCGTGACCCGCGCCGCGGCCTCCGCCCGCGGCTTCGCGCTCGACGCCGGCAACGCCCAGGCCGTCGCCCAGCTGTGCCGGCGGCTGGACGGCATCCCGCTGGCGCTGGAGCTGGCCGCGACCCGGGTGCGGGCGCTCGGCGTGCACGGCGTGGTGGCCAGGCTTGACGACAGGTTCCGTCTGCTGGCCTCCGGGCAGCGCGGCGCCCCGGCCCGCCAGCAGACGCTGACCGCGGTGATCGACTGGAGCTGGGACCTGCTATCGGACGAGGAGCGCCGCGTCCTGCGCCGGCTGGCCGCGCATGCCGAGGGCTGCACGCTGGAGTCCGCCGAGTCCGTCTGCGGGGAGCCCGGGCTCGACGTGCTCGACCTGCTGGCCAGGCTCGTCGACCGGTCCCTCGTGGTCGTGGCGGACTCGCCGGCGGGCGTCAGATACCGGCTGTTGGAGTCGGTGTCGGCGTACAGTCTCGCCCGGTTGTCCGACGTGGGGGAGCTCGACCGGGTACGCCTCGCGCACCTGCGCCACTACCTGGCGCACGCAGAACAGGCCGAGCCGAAGTTGTACGGGCACGAGCAGCGTGACTGGCTGCTGCGCCTGGACGCCGAGGCCGCCAACATGCGCACCGCGCTCGACACGGCGATCGCCCACGCGGACGGCGACGGCGCGGCCAGGCTGGCGAACGCGCTGACCTGGTACTGGTTCCTGCGCGGCAGGCTGGCCGAGGGCAGACGATCGCTGGCCGCGGCCCTGTCCGTCGCGGGTGACCCCACCCCGGCCAGGGCCAGGGCGGCGGCCTGGCACGCCGGGTTCGCGCTCACCCTCGGTGAGCAGGTCGCGTGGGGGCCCGCGCTGGAAGCCATCGCGGACCCCGGCCAGCGGGCCAGGGCCGAGCTGTTCCTCGCCATGCACGTCCCCGACATGCCGACGGGGCAGGAGCTGACAAGCCGGGCGCTGGCCACGTTCCGGGCCGTCGGCGACACGTGGGGTGTGGCCGCCGCGCTGGCCAGGCAGGCGATGGATGCGTTCACGCGGCGGGACGTCGAGGCGCTGGAGCGGCTCGCGGGGGAGAGCGCCCGGCTGTTCACCGAGCTCGGCGACCATTGGGGGCTGCTGCGGGCGACGGAGTGGCTGGCATCGGTGGCCGAGATGGCCTACGACGCCGAGCGGGCGAACCGGCTGTTCGGCGAGGGCCTGCGGATGGCGGAGGACCTCGGCCTCTGGCCGCAGGTCGCCACGCACACCGCCTGGCTCGGCTGGGTCGCGATGGAGAGCGGCGAGTACAACCGCGCCGTCGAGCTCTGCGAACGGGCCAGGAAGCTGGCCGCCGACCAGGGCTACAAGGACGGGGAGATCCAGGCGGAGATGGGCCTGGCCATCGCCCTGCGCCGGACGGGCCGGCTGGACGAGGCCGAGACGTTGTGGCTGCGCCTGCTGGAAGGCGCACGGCGCGGCTCGGCCATGTACCTGTCGGACGCGCTCACCGAGCTCGGCCACATCGCGGAGATGCGCGGCGACAACACGAAGGCCCTGGCGCTGCAGGCGGAAGCGCTGGAGGCCGCGCAGCGAATCGGCGACCCAAGGGGCGCCGCGTCCGTCGTGGAAGGCGCGGCCTCCGCCTCGGGGGCGACCGAGAAGGCCGCCATGTTGCTGGGGCTGGCGGCCTCGGCCAGGGAACATCACGAGACCCCTGCGGGGCCCTGGGAGCTGTCGGAGATCGAGCGGATCGCCGCCCAGGCACGTGACGTGCTCGGCGAGGAGGCCTTCGCGGCCGCGTATGCCGAAGGCGCCGCGCTCAAGCTGGAGGACGCTCCGAAGCTGTTGTGAGGTGCTCGGCCAGGCGGTCGAAGAACTCCATCCAGCCCGTCTGCTCGACGTTCACCCCGTGCTGGTGGAAGCGCATCTCGGTCTTACCGTCCACGTCCGTGAGGTCGATCGTCACCACTGACGCGGGCCCGTCGCCCGGGTCGTCCGGGTCGCCGGTCGTGAACACCAGCCGCACGGGCTTGCGAACCTCGCGGTACGTGCCGTCGAACGTCACCTCGAACCTTTCCTCGCCCACCAGCGTGGCCCGCCAGACCCCGCCGGGCCAGGCGTCCAGGGTCAGCCGGCCGACCGGCGTGGCCATCATCCGGGGCCCGAACCACTGGGAGAAGTGCTCCGGCTCGGTCCACGCGGCCCACACCAGGCCGAGCGGTGCGTCGAACACGCGCGTGATGGCGTAGTCGGCGGTCTGGCTCATCGCTGCCGTCCCTCGTAGAACTGGAATGTCGACGCTCCCAAGGTGCCGGGCGGCCCTTACGATCGCCTTCCCACGGCCTTAAGACCCGGAGCGGCGGGGGCCGAGGGCCGGAGCCCGTGTGGCAGGCTGGGATGCATGCGGATCATTCGCGCCGACGTGGTGCTCACCGGACGTTCCGGTGAGGTGATCCAAGACGGCGAGGTCGCCTTAGACGGCGCCACGATCGTCTCCGTAGGGCCGCGCGGCAGCGCCGGCGACGCCGCAGAGGCCCTCGAGCTGCCCGGCCACACGGTCCTTCCCGGCCTGATCGACGCGCACGTGCACCTCGGGTTCGACGCCACTGTCGACCCGGTGACGCGGCGCAGCGCCGAGAGCGACCATCACCTGCTGCTGCGCATGGCCGAGAACGCGCGCAAGCTCGTCTCCGCGGGCGTCACCACGGCTCGCGACCTCGGCGGGCGCGGCTTCCTCGACCTGGCGTTACGTGACGCGATCGAGGAGGGTCTGACCGTCGGCCCGCACATCCTGGCCGCGACCAGGCCGATCACGATCACCGGCGGCCACTGCTGGTACATGGGCGGCGAGGCCGACGACGAGCCCGCCATCCGCCGCGTCGCCAGGGAGAACCTGCGCGCCGGCGCCGACTGCCTGAAGGTGATGGCTTCGGGCGGCCAGATGACGCCGGGCGCGCCGCCCAGCTGGGTGCGGCAATACGGCACCGAGCAGATCCGCGCCGTCGTGGAGGAGGCTGCCACCCGCGGCAAGGGCGTCGCCGCGCACGCCCACGCGCACGCCGCGATCCGCAGCGCGGTCGAGGCCGGCGCGGCCACCATCGAGCACTGCTCGTTCTTCACCGCCTCCGGCCACCGCTACGACGCCGAACTGGCCGACCTGGTCGCGGCCAGCGGCACGTACGTCTGCCCCACCGTGCACGGCGTGGTCTGGCGGCTGCGCGACAAATTCGGCTCCGAGATGCTCGACGCCTGGCTGGACGGGGTCGTGGCCATGCGGGCGGCCGGGGTGCGGCTCGTCGCGGGCACCGACTCCGGATTCGCCGCGGTGGACGTGGCCAACGACACCGATGCGTACGTCGCCGGACTGGAGGTGTTCGAGCAGGCCGGGTTCGGCAACGCGGAGATCGTCGAGATGGCCACCGCGCGGGCCGCCGACGCCTGCGGCGTGGGAGCGGTGACCGGCACCCTGGAGGCCGGAAAGCGGGCCGACCTCATCGCCGTTCGCGGCGACCCGCTCGAGCGCATCGCCGACCTGCGTAACCTCACACTCGTCCTCGTTTCAGGACGCGCCGTCACCCAGACCGGGGTGGACACGGTGACCTCGTCCGTCGGCTGAGCTCTGGAGGGAATTTCATGCTGCCCTGGTCCGCCGATCTGGCCGGCCGCCTGGACCACCACGTGATCGACAGTGCCCTGCTGCGTGACAATCCGCTGGGAGACCCGCACGAGCGGCCGCTGCTGGTGTACGTGCCGCCGGGGTACGACGACGTGCCCGGCCGCCGCTACCCCTCCGTCTACGTGCTGCTCGGCTACACCGGCCACGTCACGATGTGGCTGAACCGGGCACCGTTCCGCCAGCCGTACCCGGAACTGGCCGACGCCGTCTTCGCGAACGGCGAGGCGCCGCCCGCGATCGTCGTGTACGTGGACGCGTGGACCGCGCTCGGCGGCAGCCAGTACCTGGACTCGCCCGCCACCGGCCGCTACCACTCCTACCTGCGTGACGAGGTCGTGCCGTGGGTGGACGCGCACTATCGCACGATCGCCGATCGCGATCATCGCGCGGTCACCGGCAAGTCGAGCGGCGGGTACGGCGCCATGGTGACGGCCATGCTGGCGCCGGACGTGTTCGGCGCGCTGGCCACCCACGCCGGTGACGCGTTGTTCGAGGTGAGCGCGCAGCCGTCGTTCCCGGCGCTGGCCCGCAGGCTGCGTGACATGTACGACGGCTCCTACGTCAAGTTCCTCGCCGACTTCCGCGGCCGGCTCGCCGGCACCAAGGAGGGCGACCTGGAGCTGCTGGAGATATACGCCTATGCGGCCGCGTACTCGGCCGACGAGGACGGGGCCGTGCACCTGCCGTTCGACGACACCGGCGCGATCGTGCCGGGCGTCTGGCGGCGCTGGCTGGACCATGATCCCGTCGTGATGGCCCGCGAGCCGAAGTACGCCGAGGCGTTGCGGTCGATGCGGGCCATCTGGGTGGACGCCGGCAACAAGGACGAATACTTCCTGGACTTCGGCGCGGTGGCGTTCCGCCGGGCACTCGAGGCGGCCGGCGTACCGGACGAGCGGGTGTATTTCGAGCTGTTCGACGCCGGACACGGCGCCATCGAATACCGATACCCGCTCGCCCTGGCCTGGCTCGCGCGCCGCCTGTCCGAGTGAAGGCCGGTGGTGGAGCGCCGCCTGCCGCCGTTAGGCTGCCCCGGTGGACACAGCGGAATTGAAGAACCAGGTACGCGAGCTGCGCGCCCAGGGCAAGTCCCCCAAGGAGATCGCCCGCGCGCTCAAGATGCCGCCGTCCGTCGTGGCGCCGCTGGTACGGGAGATCGCCGCGGAGACGGCGGAAACCGGCGAGCCCGAGGTGGTCGGCTGCTGGATCAACGTCGGCTGGAGCGCCGGGCTCGGCATGGACCAGGCACGCGGGTGGGCCGACGAGGCGCCGGAGGCGGGCACGGAAGGCATGGTGAGCGTGCTGGTTGCCCGGCGGCACACCTGGGACAGGATGACGGTCTGCGGCTATCTGGCCGACGTCTTCTGCCTGGGCGTGAAGAAC
Organism: Nonomuraea sp. 3N208; assembly: GCF_052245935.1. Classification (NCBI taxonomy): domain Bacteria; kingdom Bacillati; phylum Actinomycetota; class Actinomycetes; order Streptosporangiales; family Streptosporangiaceae; genus Nonomuraea; species Nonomuraea sp. 3N208. The sequence continues at coordinate 94,923 of NZ_JBQQBR010000001.1, forward strand.
GCCATCGGCCCCGACGTGATGGACGACCGCGAGCTGCGGCGCTTCCGCGAATTCTTCTTCGGCGAATACACCGGCTGGCAGGAGGCGCCGATCGAGCTGGCCAGGCACCTGGTGTACGGGTCGGTGGACTACGCCCGCTCGCTCGGGTTCGAGCCGCACGACGACTTCGCGCCGGCGGCCGACGCGTTGGGCAAGTGGGAGGGCGGCTCGGCGATCACGTTCGGGCGCGACGGCAAACCCTTCTACATGGAGGGGCCGTACGACGATGCCGCCAAGGTGCTGCGGACCCTGCGGCGCAACCTCTCCGACGACGACTTCGACTACGTCACCGGAGGCCGGTGACCCGCATCGTGATGTTGAGCCGGCCGGAGGCGAGACCGGTGGCCGGGTCGCCCGTCCCCGGATAGACCTTGGGCACGCCGTGGTAGGCCAGGCGCGACGGGCCGCCGAACACGAACAGGTCCCCTGAGGCCAGCTCCACGTCCGTGTACGGCTTGCCGCGCGTCTCGGTGTTGCCGAAGCGGAACAGGCAGGTGTCGCCGATGCTCAGCGACACCACCGGCGCGTCGGACTTCTCGTCCTTGTCCTGGTGCATGCCCATCCTGGCCTGGCCGTCGTAGAAGTTGATCAACGCGGTGTCGGGCGTGTAGTCGTCGCTGGGCCTGCCGTACGCGTCGGCCAGGGCCCGCCGGCCGAGCTCGCCGAGCCAATCGGGGAAGTCGGCCACCTTGCGGCCGTTCACGTCGTGGGCCAGGCGCGTATACCGATACGGCTGCCAGTGCCAGCCCACGCACACCGTCTGCACGGACATGACGCCGCCCCCGGGCAGGGCCGTGTGCCGGATCGGCACCGGGCCCCTGGCCCATTCGCGGCAGGCCCGGACCAGGCGTTGCTGCTCGTCCAGCGTGAGCCAGCCGGGCAGGTGCACCGCTCCGGGCGCGATCTCCCTCATCGGCAACGGGATCATCACAGCTCCCAGCGTATGCCGGTTGTCGGGTGGTGAGGAGGCGGCGTACGCTCACCGAAATCTCGATGGAGGAGTGGGCATGGCCGAGTCGCGAGAGCACACCTTTACCGGCGTCCGAGGACTCAACACGGTCCGTGAATGGCCCAACGGCCGGCCGCGCTATGTGGTCATCCTGATCCACGGCTACGGCGAGCACATCGGCCGCTACGAGCACGTGGCCGACCGGCTCGTCCGGCACGGCGCCGCCGTCTACGGCCTCGACCACGTCGGCCACGGCAAGTCGGCGGGCGACCGGGTGCTGATCGAGGACTTCGAGGACGTGGTGACCGACGTGCACGCGGTCGAGGAACGCGCGCGGGCGGACCACCCCGGCGTGCCCGTGGTGGCGATCGGCCACTCGATGGGCGGCATGATCGCCGCCCGCTACGCCCAGCGTTACGGCGCGGGACTGTCCGCGCTCGTGTTGTCCGGTCCCGTGATCGGCGAGTGGGAGGTTCTCCCCGCGCTGCTGGCCCTGGACGAGATCCCTGAGATCCCCATCGACCCGGCCACGCTCTCCCGCGATCCGGCCGTGGGCGCCGCGTACGCCGCCGACCCGTTGGTGTGGCACGGGCCGTTCAAGCGGGCCACGCTGGAGGCGTTCGCCACCGCGCTGACCACGATCGCCAAGGGCGGCACGTTCGGGGCGCTGCCGACGTTGTGGGTGCACGGGGAAGACGACCAGCTGGTGCCGCTCGGGCCCAGCCGGGGCGGGATCGAGGCCGTGCGGGGGACCGACCTGACCGAGCGGATCTACCCGGAGGCCAGGCACGAGGTGTTCAACGAGACCAACAAGGACGACGTCCTGGACGACGTCACCGGCTTCGTCGACCGCGCCCTCGCAGGCCGCTAACGGACGGGAAGCCAGACGTGTCCTGAGCCGCGCGTGCGGGTCAGCTCGATCTTCCAGCAGCCGCGTTTCGGGAAGACGAACCCGGTGCCCCACTCCTCGCCGGGCCGCTGCCAGGTCGACCCGCCATGCTCCTCGGGCCCCCACGCGAGCCTGGCCCGCGTGCCGTCCGGAAGCTCGGCCTTGATCTGCAGCGGCCCTTGGCCGGTCATGCGCCACACGATCTTGACCTCCTGGCCGCGGGGGAGCGGCGGTCCCTTGGCGAACAGCAGCCCCCACAACTCGGCGTCCCTGGCCGTCCCCTGCACCTCGGGGAAACCTTGCCCCAGGAACACCGCAGTCCCGTTGCACCCGGCACCTGCGACGACGGGCCCAGCGCTCGGACTCTGAGCCGGAGCGCACCCGGCCACCGCCACCCCGACCAGGAGCGCCACCATCACCATCCGGCTCATAAAACCTCCTCGCCCGTACTTACTCCGCTCACCTCCACGAGGTTCCGCCCGCCCTCGAGCCGAAGAAGTCGCCACCCAGGCGATGATTTTCCACCCGCGTCGGGGTCTCCACCTTCAAGGAGGCGATATGAACAGCGAGTCGAGAATGGCGCTGACGGCGGGCGTGGCATTGCTGGAGCGGGCGATCGACTACGCGCTCGGCAGCCTCCGCGTTGTGACCCCCGCCACCCTCTGCCGCCCCACCCCGTGCGCCGGCTGGACCCTGGAAAGGCTCCTTGACCACGTGACCGACTCCCTCAGCACCCTGAACGAGGCCGCCACCGGCCACATCGGTCCTGACACCAGGAGAACCGGCTTCCGCCGTGCCGGGGGCGGCAACCCCGCCCTCGTCCTCAGAGACGACGCCACCGAGGTCCTCGGCACCTGGGCGGGCACGCTCACCAGCGACCTGATCTCCCTGCACGACCGCCACCTGACGAGCCCGATGGTGGCCGCCGTCGGCGCGATCGAGATCGTCGTGCATGGCTGGGACGTGGCCAGAACGTGCGGAGAACACCGCCCGATCCCGCCCCTCATGGCCGAGGAACTGCTCGACCTCGTCCCGCTGTTCGTCACCCAGGCCGACCGCCCGGACCGTTTCGCCATGCGGGTGCACGTCCCCGCGTACGCACCCGCCCAGGACCACTTGCTCGCCTACCTCGGCCGCGACCCGAACTGGCCATCCTGCACCTAACCCAACCGGTCAGTACGCCTTACCCGGCCCGGCACTTCCGCCGCGGACACCGTACGATCATCATGTACCTGGTGCACGTCAGGCCGGTCTATCGGCGGAGCGGGGCATGGGACCGCCGCGACCAGGCCGACCAACGTGGTGGCGACGACCGTTCTTCGTGCGGCCGTCGCCACCACCACGCCCGGCGACTGCGGTCACACGACGCTCGCATGGCGCTCAGCCGGCGGCCAGCGTCTCGAGGACCTGCTCTCCGTATTTCGCCAGCTTGTTGTCCCCGACCCCGTTCACCGTGCTCAGCTCCGCCAGCGTCGACGGCGACCGGGTGGCGATCTCGCGCAGCGTGGCGTCGTGGAAGATGACGTACGCCGGAACCCCCTGCTCCTTCGCGACGCCGGCGCGCCACGCGCGGAGGCGGTCGAAGACGGGGGCGGCCTCCGCAGGAAGCTCCGCGGCGGCAGCTCGCTCCTTGGGGGAAGCGGCCACCTTGGCGCGGGCCGGGCGCAGGGTGTCGCGGCGCAGCAGGACCGCGCGCTCCCCGCGCAGCACCGCCGCGCTGTCGTCCGTCAGCACCAGCGCCCCATGGTTCGGCTCCACTGCCAGCAGTCCCTGCGCCAGCAGCTGCCGCACCACCCCGTGCCACTCCGCGTTGCCCAGGTCGGCCCCCACCCCGAACACGGTCAGCGTGTCGTGCCCGTGCTGCAGCACCTTGGCAGTCTTCTTGCCGAGCAGGATGTCCACCACCTGCCCCACCCCGAACTTCTGCCGCCGCTCACGAGCCAGCCGCAGCACCGCCGAGAGCACCTTCTGGGCGGGGACCGTGCCGTCCCACGACTCGGGCGCCGTCTGGCAGGTGTCGCAATTGCCGCACGGCTCGGAGCCCTTCTGCCCGAAGTAGTCGAGCAACATCACGCGGCGGCACCCCACGGTCTCGCACAGCGCCAGCATGGCATCCAGGTGGAGGACCTGGCGGCGGCGGTGCGCGTCGTCGCCCTCCATGGCCATCCGCCGGTGCTGGACGACGTCGTGCAGCCCGTAGGCCATCCATGCGGTCGCCGGCAACCCGTCGCGTCCCGCCCGCCCGGTCTCCTGGTAGTAACCCTCCACCGACTTGGGCAGGTCGAGGTGGGCCACGAAGCGCACGTCCGGCTTGTCGATGCCCATGCCGAACGCGATCGTGGCCACCACGATCAGCCCGTCCTCCCGCAGGAAGCGGGCCTGGTGCGCGGCCCGGGTGCGGGCGTCGAGCCCCGCGTGGTACGGCACCGCCGCGATGCCGTTGTCCACCAGGAACTCGGCGATCTTCTCGACCGAGGAGCGCGACAGGCAGTAGACGATGCCGGCCTCGTCCGGATGCTCGGTGCGCAGGAACTCCAGCAACTGCCGTTTGGGCTCGCTCTTGGACGTGATGCGGTAGTGGATGTTGGGCCGGTCGAAGCCGGCCACGAAGTGGCGGGCCTGGTCGAGGCCGAGCCTGGAAGAGATCTCCGCGTGGGTGGCCGGGGTGGCGGTCGCGGTCAGCGCGATACGCGGCACCTCCGGCCAGCGCTCGTGCAGCTCGGAGAGCGCGAGGTAGTCGGGGCGGAAGTCGTGCCCCCACTGCGACACGCAGTGTGCCTCGTCAATGGCGAACACCGAGATGTCGCCCTTGGCCAGCAGCCGCATCGTGGCCTCCACGCGCAGCCGCTCGGGGGCGAGGTAGAGCAGGTCGAGCTCGCCGGCCAGGAACTCGGCCTCCACCAGCTGCCGCTCACCGAAGTCCTGCGTCGAGTTGAGGAACCCGGCCCGCACGCCGAGCGCCCGCAGTGCGTCGACCTGGTCCTGCATCAGCGCGATGAGGGGCGAGACGACCACCCCCACGCCGGGGCGCACCAGGGCAGGGATCTGATAGCAGAGCGATTTGCCGCCGCCGGTCGGCATGAGGACGAGCGCGTCGCCGCCGGCCACGACATGATCGATGATCTCCTGCTGTCCCGGCCGGAACGAGTCGTAGCCGAACACGCGGTGCAGAGCCTCGGTGGGGGTATCCATGCGGCTACCTTACGTGTTCACGAGAGAGCGGATTGTAAGTTCGCGGAGGGCGATCGAGAGCGGACAAGCGCCTGCGTGGGATGGGCCGCATTCAGAGCACGCTACCTGCGGCAGGTCGCTGGACGCGACATGGCCCGGTCACCTGCCTTCGGGATCGAGCCCGAGCACCGTACGGCCACCGTCCACGGGAACCGTGGCGCCGTTGACGAACGCGGCGTCGTCCGACAGCAGGTACGCCACGACGGCGGCCACCTCGGCCGGAGTGGCCACGCGGCCCAGGGGGTGCAGCGTGGCCAGCTGCTCTTCGACGGCCGCGGCCTCCTGCGGGGTACGAGAGGCCAGGAAGGCCTCGAAGCGCTCGGTGGCCACCGAGCCAGGGGCGACGGCGTTGACCCGGATGCCGCTCCTGCCGTACTCGACGGCCAGCGCCCTGGTCAGGCCCTCGGTGGCGGCCTTGGCGGTCGCGTAAGGGAGGCTGCCCGGCACCGCTCTGGTGGCCTGGTGGGAGGTGATGTTGACGATGGCGCCCGGGGTGCCGGCGGCGAGGAAGTGGCGTACGGCGGTGGCGCAGCCCACCACCGCCAGGTCCAGATTGGCCGCGATCAGAGCTCTCACCTCGGCGATCGGTGACGCGTGGATGGAGGCGTCCAGGAAAACGGCGGCGTTGTTGACCCAGCCCCGCAGCGTGCCGGACTCCTGAGCCAGGTCGGCGGCCCAGGCGGCGATCTCCTCGTCGGCCGCGTCGCCGATCACGGGCACCACCCTGGAGCCGGCCCACGCGAGCGCGTCCGGGTCGCGTTCGATGGCGACCACGGTGCTCTTCTCGCCGAGGAGCCTTTCGACCACGGCCTTGCCGATGCCGCGCCCGCCGCCGGTGACCACATAGGAAGAACTCATACGTCGATGGTCGCGCTCGGCCGGCGGTGGCGTGACCTTTCTCACCGTATTTCAGGCTGGTGAACGGGAACGATCCGTACCGTGATCGCCGATTCCGGTCCGAAGTCGCCCGCGCGCATGATCGGCGCACTCGCGATCACCCAGACCGCCGGATACGGCGTGCTCTATTACGCGTTCTCGGTGTTCATTCCGCCGATGTCCCGTGACCTCGGAGCCGGGATCGCGCAGCTCACCGGGGCGATCACCCTGGCCGTCCTGGTGTCGGGCGTGGTGGCGCCGGTCATCGGACGCTGGCTGGACCGGCACGGCGGGCGCGGACTGATGACGGTGGGCTCCGCGCTGGGCGCGGGCGCGCTGCTGGCGTGGTCGCAGGTTCAGTCGGTGGCGCAGTTGTACCTCGTCTGCGGGGTACTGGGCGTGGCGTCGGCGATGGTCCTGTACGAGGCCGCGTTCGCGGTGATCGTGGCGTGGTTCGACGCGGCGCGGCGGGCTGGGGCGCTGCTGGCGGTCACCGTGGTCGCGGGGTTCGCCTCCACCATCTTCCTGCCGCTGACCGGGATCCTCGTCGACTGGTACGGGTGGCGGCAGGCGCTGGTCATCCTCGCCGTCGGGTATGCGGTGACCGCCGTGCCCCTGCACGGGCTGGCGGTGCGCAGCCACCGGGCGCCACCCCACGTGAACCGAAGCGAGATCGTCGGCGCCGCGCTACGGGAGCGGCCCTTCTGGCTGCTGGCCGCCGGGTTCCTGACCCATACCGGGGCGGTGGGGGTCATGGGGGTGCTGCTGGTCACGTACTTGATCGCGCTGGGGCATCCGCCGGTGTTCGCGGCGAGCGTGGCGGGACTGCTGGGCGTTTTGTCGGTGACGGGCCGGCTGGTCACCACGGGGCTGCAGGCACGCTGGCCGGTGGCGCTGATCACGGCGGTGATGTTCGGGCTGCAGGGGCTGGCGGCGGTGCTGCTGCCGCTGATCGGGCGGAGCGTGGCGGGGGCCGTGTCGGCGGTCGTGCTGTTCGGGCTGGGGTTCGGGGTGGCGACGATCGCCCGGCCCGCGTTGATCGCCGATCGGTACGGCACCGCGGCGTACGCGTCGCTGAGCGGGGCGCTCACGTTGCCGATCACCGTGGCCAAGGCGGTCGCGCCGTTGATTGCGGCCGGGATCGCACAGGTCGCCGGATACCCGGCGGTCATGGCTGCGGTGGCAGCCGCGTGTGTGCTCGGCGCCCTGGCCCTGGTGGCCTACGACAGGTCGCCGTCAGTGGCCTGAGGTAGGCGGCCTTCCTGTCAGGGAATGAAAACCGTTGTCGTCTGGTTGAGCGGGGCATGAAGAAGAACCTGCACCCCGCGTACGGTCCCGTGGTCTTCCGCGACCCCAGCGCCGGCTTCGTCTTCCTCACCCGCTCGACCCTGACCAGCGACAGGACGATCGAGTGGGAGGACGGCAAGACCTACCCGGTCGTCGACGTGGACGTGTCGTCGGCGAGCCATCCCTTCTACACCGGCAAGGGCCGCATCCTCGACTCGGCCGGCCGCGTCGAACGCTTCAAGCAGCGTTACGGCAAAATCTGACGCATGCTCGACTCGCCCCTGTCCGCCCGCCTCGAGGCGTCCGAAAGGATCCTCCTCGCGGGAGCGGGCGGGGGCTTCGACGTCTACGCCGGGTTACCACTCGCCCTCGCACTGCGCGAGCAGGGCAAGGAGGTCCACCTGGCGAACCTGTCGTTCAGCCGCCTGGAGTCGCTGGACCTCGACGCCTGGCTGGAAGAGGACGTCGCGGCCGTCGGCCCGGAGACGGCCTCCCGCGACTGGTATTTCCCCGAGCGTGCCCTCGCCCGTTGGCTGGACGCGCAGGGCATGCCCGCGACCGTCTACGCCTTCCCCAAGGTCGGCGTGAGACCGCTGCGCGCCGCCTACGCAAGGCTGATCGGCCATCTCGGCGTCGACTCGATCGTCCTGGTGGACGGCGGCACCGACATCCTCATGCGCGGTGACGAGGCCGGCTTGGGCACGCCGGTCGAAGACATGGCGAGCCTCGCCGCCGTGCACGGGCTGGACCTGCCGGAGAAGATCGTCGCCTGCCTCGGCTTCGGCGTCGACGCCTATCACGGTGTCAACCACGCGCAGGTCCTGGAGAACCTCGCGGCGCTGGAGCGCGACGGCGCCTACCTGGGCGCCTTCTCCTTGTCCAGGGCCACGAAGCCGGGCGCGCTCTACCTCGACGCGGTGGCCCACGCCCAGTCTGAGATGCCGGACTACCTCAGCATCGTCAACGGCTCGATCGCGGCCGCCGTCCGCGGCGAGTTCGGCGACGTGCGCTTCACTGCGCGGACGCGTGGAAGCGAGTTGTTCATCAATCCACTCATGGCCATCTATTTCGCGGTAGATCTCGACGGGCTGGCCCGGCGGTCGCTCTATCTGGATCGCATCGAGGACACCGTGGCGGCGACGCAGATCGCCGCGGTCGTAGAGGCGTTCCGGGCCGAGATCAGCCCCCGCCCGCCCCAGGTGTTCCCCCACTAGAGAGCCGGTGGGCATGCTGGCCCTACTCATGGGTACATGGCTTTCACCGGCGTGAGAGCAGCAGTGGTGGTGTGATGGGTCTCTCTGGAAGGGAACGCCGTATTCTCGCTCAGATCGAGCAGGCGCTCGAGCGAGAAGATCCCGAGCTGGCCAAGCGCGTTGAGGCCATCAACCGGATCGAAGCGGGTGGGGACTTCTTCCCACAGGCGTACGGTGACCGGCTGCGCATGTGGGCGCTGGCCCACGTCTGGGTGATCTTCGCGGTCGGCGCTCTGGTGATCCTGCTGCTAATCGTTGCGGTGCTGACCACCTGAACGACGGCGCCGCAGCACCGCCAGGTCCACGGCGGCGATGACGGCCACCGCGGCCGCGATCGCGGCCTCCCAGCGCCAGACCTGCTCTCCCGTGCTCATGGCGCGAGTCACGAAGAACACCGCCGCCACGACACCGAACACCAGTGCCACCCAGGACAGGATCCGCCGGACGCGCAACGGGCTGCGCGCGCTCAGTGGCTCCGTGCCCTCGCGGTTACGTAGCCACATGACCAAACTCCTCTCAGGCCAGGCACCTCAGGGCCGCGGCGATGCGCGGGTCGAGCCCGTGCGAGTCCGGCAGCCGCCCGACCGTGGCCTCCACGAACTCCGGGCACGACAGCGTCGCGGTGATGCCGTTCAGTGCCACCCACATGTACTCGGCCGTCTGTTCGACCTGCACCTTGGCGTCCTGCTCCGCCAGCACGAACCGCCCCACCGCCACCCGCCAGAACGTTCTGTCGTCGGCCTCGTCCTTGGACACGGGCGCGCCGACGTCGTCGGCGTGGGTGGCGTACTCGGAGTCGTAGTGGAAGGCCTGCAGCCCGTTGGGGTACGGCCCGGCCATCGTGTCGAGCAGGGCGTCGCGGCCGAGGTCCCGCATGCGCCGCCGCGTCTCGCCGTTCTTGGTCCGCCACTCCTCCAGCACCTCGTCGACGGGCAGGCCGCGGCGCTCCCGGACGGACCACTCGTTGAAGTCGTTGAACCCGGCCACGCCCTCGTCGGCCAGCCGGTCCATCAGCCCTTGCACGGTCCCGTCCAGGCACGCGTGGTTGTACTCCTCCTCGCCCGCCAGGTGCGCCAGCACGTCGCGCACCGACCAGCCCGCGCAGCGGGAGGGCCGCAGCCACCCGCTCTCGTCGAGCCCGCCGAAGAACCGGTCCAGCCTGGCCGCCTCGGCGTCGAAGATATCGAACGGGTCGAAGTCTCTGAGCAGGTCCTCAGCCATACTTCGCACGCTACCCCCGATGTGCCGGCTTATCCGATGGCCGACTTGACCCGGTTGTACTCATCGGCGCAGGTGGGGGCCCGCTCGGCGGGGACCCAGCCGCCCTGGGCGATGCGGGCGTACTTGACGGGGTCGGCGCCGTACAGCAGGCAGGCGAACGTGGCGGATTCCTCCGGCCCAGAAAGGTGATCCAGGCCGGTGTGCCCGGCGAGCAGGTGGCGGGCCTCGGCGGCGGACACCACGCGCTTCGGCGCGTCGGAGAGGAGCGTCAGCGCGGCGAACCGGTCGGCCTGGCCCGCACCGTCCGGCAGGCCGTTCATGGTGCCCAGGGCGCGCCCGAGCTGATGGTGGAAGAGCGCGGTCAGCGCGCCGTCGACGCGGCGGTTCGTGGTGCGGGCGTCGGCCTCCTCGGTCTGGGAGATCCCGGTCAGCGTGCGGCGGATCTTGCTGACCAGGGAGTAGCAGATCGTGATCCGGCGGTCCTCTCCGTCCCAGGTGGCCGATGGCTCGTCGCAGTCGCGGGCGACGACCTCGACCGGCTTGGGCAGCTTGATCCCGGTCTTCAGCGCGCCGCTGTCCTTCAGCACCTCCCTGGCCTGCTCGGCGCGGGGCGAGCCGGCGGGCTCGTACCGCACGGTCAGCTCGGGTGAAGGGGCCGCTCCCAGCGTGCTCGTCAGGACGAGGGCGAGGAGGGAATGCGGCATGCGGGGGCTCCTTCCAGGTCGATCACGGCAATGGGACTGTCCATGCGGCGATCGGATGATCGATAAACCTGGGAGAAGGTAAAGAATCCGAGCAAAGCCGAAGGCCCGGCCCCCGAGAGGGGACCGGGCCTCAGCGTGCTGAAATTAGCGACGCCACCAGGGGCCGTAGACCTTCACGTAGTCCGTGCGGCTCTTGGCGGGCTCGAGCTCGTCGTCGCCCGCGTACACGGCACGGAACGTGCCGCTGCGGTACGCCTTGGCCTGGGCGTAGAACTTGCCGCCTCGACCGGTCCAGTCGGAGGCGACCCACTTCCAGGCGCTGGAGCCGTTGGCGCGGTGGTAGATGTTCACCTTCTCGCCGCGGACGCCCTCCCAGCCGTCGTCGTTAACCACGAGACGACCGGAGAAGTAGATCGACTTGCCCTTGCGGACCTTGTACGGGTCGGCACGGAAGTTCCAGATGGCCGTGTCGGCCTTGCCCTTGTGGATCTCGACTGCGAAGAACGCCTCGTCCTTGGCGAGCTCCTTACCGGCGCTGTCGAAGGCCACAGCCGTGGCCTTCCACTTGCCGTCAGGGTCGTTCTCGTTGAAGCCGATCGCGAAGCGCCAGCCCTCGAGGTCCTTGACGTCCTTGGTCCGCATGGTGCGGAACCCGTTGTCGGCGGGAGCAACGCTCAGCTCGACCTTCTGGACGTCGGAGCTGGCCCCGATGTCGAAGTAAGCAGTCGTCTCCGCGCCGGCCTTCACCACGACCGGGTTCGGCGTGATGTCGCGGATCTTGAGCTGCGTGTCTGTCTTGGTGGCGGAGGCGGCCCCCGCCCCCGACACCAGCATGGCCCCGCCCACCAGGGCGGAGACGATACCTAGTGCGATCTTTCTCATGAGGGTGCTGATTCCTCTCCCCGTATCGCGTTGAAGCCGGCCCGGGGTGGCCGGCCCTCTACTACTTTGAGGCACGGAATGGGGAAAAGGTTGGCTAAAGTTACAGAAAAAATTTGATCACGGCCGCAACCAGGACTTATGCGGAAAAATCCGATTTAGGTTGACTTGACCTACTACAGTCTGGCCCATGACCGACGTGTACACGCTCGGCGAGCCACTCGGCGTCGTCTCCAGCGGCCGGGTCCGCCACGAGAGCGAGGCCAGGCTGGATGTGTGCGGGCCGGAGTTCACGCTGGCCGTGGCGCTGGCCAGGCTCGGTCACCGGTGCGCGTACTTGGGCAAGGTCGGCGACGACGAGCTCGGCGCCAGAGCGCTCACCGTGCTCAAGGGTGAGGGTGTGGACGTGGCGGACATGCGGGTGTCCGAGGGGCTGCGCACGGGGCTCCTGCTCAGGGAGAGCCGCGTGGCCCGCGACCTCAAGGTCACGCACTACCGCACCGGCTCGGCCGGATCGCGGCTCGCGCCCGGCAACGTGCCCATCGACCGGATAGGCGCGTCGAAGATGCTGCACGTCACCGGCCTCACAGCCGGCCTCGGCATAGACGCGCTTGACGCCGTGCGCACCGCCGTCAGCGCCGCCAGGAACGCCGACGTGATGATCTCCTTCTCCGTCGAGTACGTCCCCGAGCTCTGGCCATCGGTACGGGAAGCCGAGGAGGTGCTCGGCGAGCTGGCCTGCACCGCGCACCTGCTCTTCCTCCGCCAGGACGAGCTCGACCTGGTCAAGCCCGCCCTCACGCCCGAGCGGGAGGTCGTCGTGGATCGCGGCGCGAAGGGGGCCAGCGTGCGGGCGGACCGGATGCGGTACGACGTACAGGGCTGGCAGGTGCCGATCGTGGACACGGCGGGCGCGGGGGAGGCGTTCGCGGCGGGCTACATCAGCGCCGCCCTGGACGGCCTCACCCCGCAGGAGCGCCTGCACCGCGGGGCGCTGCTGAGCGCCGCCGCGGTGACCAGCGTGAGTGACTGGCAGGGGCTGCCCACCAGGGCCGAGCTCTAAGCCGGCCATCAGGTTCACCGAGGGTTCGCACGGGTTCCGAGATCGGCGGCCGTTGCCGCGTGGACGCGATCGCGGGCCAGGGGAAGCGTTCCGAAGCGGATACCGGTGGCGTCCCGGACCGCGTTGGCGAGCGCGGGAGCCACCGGGTTGAACGGACTCTCGCTCATCGACTTGGCGCCCAGAGGGCCGAGGACGTCGGACGTCTCGGCGAAGTACACCTCGGTTCGCGGCACGTCGCCGAAGGACGGGATGTGGTAGTTGCGGAAGGTCGCCGTGGTGACGTGGCCGGCCCCGTCGACGACGAACGACTCGTACAGCGCGGCGCCCAGGGCCTGTGCGACACCGCCCTCGATCTGCCCACGGCATTGCATCGGATTGATGACGCGCCCGGCGTCCGCCCCGTGGACGCTCTGCAGAATCCTGATCTCACCGGTCCCGGCACACACCGCGACCCGGAAGCCGTGGACGTTGAACGCCACCGAACATGGTGCGCCGTCGGATGTGCCGACCGCTTGCAGCTCCTTGCCGGCGGCCTGCGCCGCCCGCTGCCCGCCGACGGCGGCGATGCGGTCACGCAGCGCCTCTGCCGCGCGCGTGACGGCCAGGCCCGTGACCGTTGTCCCGGTCGAGCCGAAGGCGCCGGTGTCGTGGCCGACGTGATCCGTGTCCGCCTGCTCGATCCGGATCCGGTCGACAGTCGTGCCGAGCACGGCGGCAGCGAGCTGCTGGTGCACGGTCGTCGTGCCGTTCCCGAACTCGGCCATGCCGACCGCGAGCTGGTATCCGCCGTCGGTCAAGAGCCGGATCCGTGCCTCGGCCCGGTGTCCGCGCGGTGGAATCGTGTCGATCATCGACAGCGCGACGCCCTTGCCCACGGACCACCCCTCCTCCGCGGGCGGTTGTGCCCCATTGCCGCGGTTCAGTGCCTCGTCGACCAGGGTCAGGCACTGGTCCAGGCCGTAGCTGCCGATCCTGGCCTCGTCCGCCGACGGGGTGTGGAAGCTCACCATGTCGTCGCCGGGCCGGATGATGTTGCGTTCCCGGAAGGCGACCGGGTCCATGCCGATCTCATGGGCGAGTTCGTCGATCGCCGACTCGACGGCGAAGACCCCCTGGCTCAGCCCGTAGCCGCGGAAGGCGCCGGCGGGGACGGTGTTGGTGTAGACGGCGTATCCGTCCACCTTCTTGTTCGCGCAACGGTAGACACCGATCGACTCGTTGCAGGCGTGGAACACGATGCACGCGTGGTTGCCGTACGCGCCGGTGTTGGCCACGACCCGCAGTCGCAGCGCTGTGAGTGTGCCGTCGCTCCGCGCGCCGGCCTTGACGTCCACGGTGACCGGATGCCGGGTCACGGTGGCCTCGAACTCCTCCTGGCGCGTGAACTCCAGCTGCACCGGCCGTCCGGTCCGCAGGGCCGCGAGAGCGACGACATCCTCGGTCAGCATTTCCTGTTTGGCCCCGAACCCGCCGCCCACTCGGCCGCACATCACGCGCACCTTCTCTTCTGGAAGATCGAAGAGGCTGCACAGCGCGCGCTTGGTGAGGAACGGCACCTGGCTGCTCGTGCGTACCACCAGCCGACCGGCCTCGTCGACCCAGGCGATCGAGGCGTGCGTCTCGAGGTGCGCGTGCTGGACCCGATGGCTGACGTAGGTGTGCTCGTGAATGGCGTCGGCCTGCTCGAACGCCGCCTCCACGTCGCCGACGTCACCGTGCACTTCGGCCGCGATGTTGCGCTCTGGGCGGGCGATGTGCCGGCCGGCGCTCTTGTCGCCATGCAGGAGGGGGGAGCCGGGCGCCATCGCCTCTTCGGGGTCGAAGACACTCGGCATCACGTCGTAGTCAACGACGAGCCGGCGACAGCCCTCCTCGGCGGCCGCCACACTGTCGGCCACCACGGCTGCGACCCGCTGCCCGGTGAAGCGAACGACGTCGTCGAACAGCAGCGTGTCGGAGGGATCGTCGTCGGGGTTCTCGTGCCGCCCGCTCGAGTAGAGCCGCTTCGGCGCGTCCTCGTGCGTGAACACTGCCCGCACGCCGGGAACCGCGCGGGCGGCGCTCGTGTCGATCGCGACGATCCGGGCGTGCGCATGCGGCGAGCGCAGCAGTTTGAGGTGCAGCAGGCCCTCCATGGCGACGTCCAAGGTGTAGCGGGCCGCGCCCGTCACGATGTCGGGACCGGCCGGCGCCGGCAGATTCCGTCCGCAGGATTCACCCGGGTCCGTTGCGTCCTCGGCATGAGCGATCCCATGGATGGCGTCGTCGATCGCGCGGTAGCCGCTGCACCGGCACAGATTCCCCTTGAGCGACCGCGGGAGATCCTGCTGCTGGCCCGGATCGAGAGCGGCAACCGTCATGATCATTCCCGCGGTGCAGAAGCCGCACTGGAATCCCTGCGCCGCCAGGAAGTCGCGCTGCAGTGGATGCAGTTGCGCGCCGGAAGAGAGCCCCTCGATCGTCGTCACCTGGTGCCCGGCCGCGCGGAACGCGGGGAACAGGCAACTGTGCACCGGCCGGCCGTCGATGTGCACGGTGCACGCACCGCAGTCGCCCGCGTCGCAGCCCTTCTTCACGCCGAAGAGGCCCAATTCCCTCAGCAGGGTGCGCAGGCACTGCCCAGGACGAGGCTGAGCGGTGAAGACCTGACCGTTGACCTCGATCCGCATCCGGGTCACCTCCCGGCGTCCGCCGACAGTTCCTGCCGGATCTCCTCGGCGAAACGGAGCGTCATGTGCCGGCGCCATTCCGGCGTTCCGTGCACGTCGTCGTAGTAGGAGTCCGGCGGGATTTCGTGTTCGAGGGCGCCGAGGAGCTCCGCGGAACCGGGTGTCCGCGGAAACGACAGCTGGACCGGCCGGACGGTCGAGGCCGTCACCGTCACCACGAAGGAGCCGTCGTCAGGTGACCTCCTGCCGATGAGCAGTGCCGCGGAGCGGCCCAGCGGGGCCAGCGAGATCCAGCGGAACGCGGTACGGCAGCGCAGCGCGGACTCCGGCAGGGTGATCGAGCGCAGCACTTCACCCGGGCCCAGGACGTTGCGGCCGGGTCCGGTGACGAAGTCGACCGCCGCGACCCGCCGTTCGCCCCCGTCGGCCGTCCAGATCGTGCAGCTCGCGTCGAGGGCCGCGGTCAGTGAGATCATGGGGCCCGCGGGCAGCGACATGCAGAGATTGCCGCCCACGGTGGCCTCGTTCCACACCTTGAAGGAGCCCAGCAGGGCCTGGCGACATTGGTCGATCAGCGGTCTCGCGGTCCACGCCGCGGGCATGCCTGCGCCGGACAGTTCCGCGAAGGTGCACGTGGCACCGATCTCCAGGCCGTCCGCCGTGACCCGCAGCGACTCCCAGCCGAAGCCCTTGAGATCGATGAGCCGGTTGAGCTGCGGCTGAGGCTCGGAGAACAGCCAGGTCCCGCCGCCGAGCCACGCGTCGCCCGGCTGCCATGCCGCCTGCAACGCACGGCTGGGTGTGTCGACTACCGAGGTGATCCCGTTGAGGTCCATGGTGGGTACGTTCACGGCTAGTAGGCGATTTGCCGGTTATATCCGTTTTGTCAGCTTACATGGCTCAGGTGATCAGGCCGAAGAGCACGATGAGCAGCACGTAACACGCAGGCACCAGGACTGTGCCCGCCGCGCTGACGCGGCGCGAGCCATCCACCAGCGCACACGGCTTCCTGGGCTGGGTGGCTCCGGCTGAGGGGCGTGGTGCCGGCGCAGGAACGCCTGCACCGCGGGGCGCAGTTGAGCGCCGCCGCGGTGCCCGGCGTCAGTGACTGGCGGGGGTTTGCCCACCAGGTCAGAGCTCTAGTTCGTGGTCAGGGTGAAGGTCGTCGTCGTGTTCTTGATGTTCTGGTAGTTGCCGGCGAACCTCAGGTTGTTGATCGTGGCCGATCCGACGGCCGGGCCCTGTCCCGGCTCGGGCATCTCGTTCACCCAAATGCCGAACCCGGACTTCGCGTCGAAGGCGTCGCCGCTCTTCTGCGCCCCGCTGATCGACACGTTCGTCAGGATCGTGTCCTTGATCGGGTTCAGCGGCGCGCCGCCGGAGTAGCCGGTCTGGAACATGATCCCGCTGTACGTCGGATCCACGATGTCCAGGTTGTTGACGCGGATGCCCTGGAACACCTTGGACGAGGAGAACAGCCACAGCGCAGGGAACGTCTGCTGCCCCCAGAAGTGCCCGCCGGCCCGGACCAGCGAGATGTTCTCGAACGTCGTCGGCGGGCTGGCGCCGAACCCGTGCATGGGGATCCCGAAGTCCAGCGAGCTGATCGTGACACCCGGGTATGTCAGCGTGTCCGCGACGTAGATGTTCCTGAACATGTTGTCGTAGCCGCCGTACACGGCCACGCCCGCGGCCCGCCAGGTGAGCAGCGAGGTCAGGTTCTCGTAGACGTTGCCGGTCTGCTCGCCGGGGTTGTTGTCGGTGGCCGAGAACAGCGCGAAGCTGTCGTCGCCCGTGGACCTGGTCTCGATGTTGGTGACATGGTTGCCGGTGCTGCCGTTGGTCATGTTCAGGCCGTCGGCGAACACGTTCCGGATCCGGGAGTTCTTGATCGTGATGTTGTCCGTGTTCGAGCCCCAGTACAGGCAGATCTGGTGCTCGGCCCAGACGTTGTCAATCGTCATGTTCGCCACGTTCGAAAAGTCGAAGACCTTGCCGGGGCCATCGATGCGTGAGGTGTAGTTGCCGAAGTAGGCGAAGTTCGCGAACGTCGAGCCGTTGGCCGAGGCCTCCGTGCGGAAGCCCACGTCGGTGTTCTCCTGCCCGGCCGGGGAGTGGAATCTGGTGAACCAAGGCCCGGCGCCGACGATCTTGACGGCCTTGCCGTAGACCTGGAACTTGCTCGAGGTCTGGTAGTCACCCTGCGGCAGGTAGACGCCGACCAGGTTGGCGTCCATGCGGGCCCGGTCGAGCGCGTTCTGCACGTCCTGGTGCGTGAAACCGGTCGGTACGGCGTACGTCGCGGGGTCGGGATTCGCGATCGGGGTCACCTGCTCGAAGTCCACGAAGTCGATCGCGTACGTCTGGCCGTTGGCCGCGTCCTTCTGGAGCCTGATCTTGCTGCCGGCCCGCACGGTGGTGCCGAGCAGCAGGTTCGCCTCGTCGTAGATGTGCCTGGGCGGCCCCGAACTGGGCGAGTTGTTCGGGCTGGCCTCGGCGCCGTAGAGCCAGGCGTAGCGGGAAGTCAGGTCGACGGCCTTGAGGAAGGTGCCGTCGACGTAGACGTTCAAGGTCGAGTTGAGACCGCCGCCACCCGCGGCATCGGGCATCGAGAAACGGGTGACCAGGGTGTTCGTGTCGGCCCGGGTCGTGAACTCGACGTACGCGCCGGTCTGGTTGAGCGTCACCGCGCGCCGCCCCGAGGCCTCGCCGGCGATCGTGCCGATATCCCTGCTCGGGCCCACGCGCGTGGCACCGCCGCCGATGACGGCGTCCTCGGCCTCGTAGGTGTCGTACGGCATGTTGGCGCCGCGCCCCACGAACAGTGGCAGCTCGCTGGTGTTGTTGGCGTGCTTGACCGGCAGCTCGTTGGCGTCGTCGGCGAGCACCGTCTTCACCGTGTACTCGCCGTTGGCCGCGGTCCACGTGCCCAGGCTCACCGCGCTCGTGGTGGCGCCGGGCGCGATGGCGCCGCTGACCGAACCGGTCAGGGTCCTGACGACGGTGCCGGAATCGTTCGTGACGGTGAGCGTGATGCCGTGGGAGCCGCTGCTGGACGCGACAGTGCCCTGGTTCTTGATCGCCACCGAGAACGTCACCGTGGTGCCGGCGGCGGGGTTGCCCGGCGCCCAGGCGACGGGGGAGGCGATCAGGTCGGCCGTGTCGACGGGCCTGACGGTCAGCGTGCCGGTGGCGGTGTTGTTCGCCTCGTTCAGCTCGACGACCTGGTTGTCCTCGTCCACCTTGGCGGAGAGCTGGTAGGTCCCGGCGTCCCTGGCGCCGATGTTCGCGGACACGGTGGCCGACGCCCCTGCGGCCAGCGCTCCCACACTGGCGTTGCCGACCTTGGTGGTGCCCGCGTAGAAGTTCACGGAGGTCGCGGTGGAGGCCGCGGTGCCGGCGTTCCTGACCGTGGCCGAGAGCGTGACCGCGTCGGTCTCGACCGGCGCGGCCGGGGACGACGCGAGGTTGCTCACGGTGAGGTCGGGATTGGCCGACGAGGTGCCGAAGATCTGGAACTCGGCCACCTGGCCGCCCGGCGCGCCGGAGTTGGCGGTGATCTGCAGCCGAACGTCCGCCACCTTGGCGGTCACGGGGATCGTCACGGAGTTCCCGGTGGCCGGGTCGAACGTGTACGTGGCCGAGGAGACGAGGTTGCTGAAGCCGGTGGCGCTCTGCTCACGGCCGAGGACCTGGATGGCCTGGGTACGCCTGGCCCAGACGGGGTCCGGGTTGAGCTTGAGCGTGATCGAGGTCAGGTCGGCGTTGCTGCCGAGCTGCACGGTCAGCGTGTTGGGATACGCGGCGCCCTCCCAGTAGGTCTGGAGGTTGTCGTCGTTGGCGTTGGTGGCCACGTAGGTGTGGGTGTGCGAGGACTCGGTGATGGGCTTGCCGAGGGCCAGATTGCCGCCGCCGCCCGGCGGCGGGTCGTCCGGCGCGCTGCCCCACACCTCGAACTCGGAGACCTGGCCGGCAGGCCAGCCGGTGTTCGCGGTGATCTGCAGCCGGACGTAGCGGGCGGTCGCGGCGGCGAAGGTGATCGTGCCGGTCGGGTTGAACGTGTACGTCGCCGATGCGACGATCGTGCTGAAGGCGGAGCCGTTTGTGCTGCCCTGGACGGTCAACGTCTGGGTCCGGCTCGGCCACCCGGACGGGAGCTTGAGCACGAGTTTGTTGACGCTCGCGCTGACGCCGAGATCGACCTGGATCCACTGCGGGAAGGCGTTGTTGGCCGACTCCCAGTAGGTGGCCTGGTTGCCGTCGGTGGCGTTGGCGGCGGGGTAGACGTCGTTGAAGCTGCTCGCGGTGGCCGTCTTGCCGGCTGCGAGATTCGTGTCGGCCGCGGCCTGTGCAGGCGCGGCCCAGGGCGCGGTCATGAGTCCGATGGCTAACGAAAGGGCGGCGAACAGAGCTCTCATGGGGGATGGCCCTTCGGACGAGGCGGATGGCCGAACCATAGGATGTCGAGCAGATGGCCGCAATATTTCGACGACATTTCGCAAGATTTGGACTGACTGTCGCTGGCTTCATCTGTCCATGTCCGCTGGTCAAGAAGGCAGGAGGAGGCAAGAAGACTGCTGTGGACGGGCGCAACGCGTGACGTTCGCTCCACGCAAGCCGTTGCAAGCGCTTGCGTTCCAGGCCGTATAGTTTGCGCATGACACGACGACTCGCAGAGGTGGCGAAGAAGGTCGGGGTGAGTGAGGCGACCGTGAGTCGCGTGCTCAACGGCAAGCCCGGGGTCTCCGACGCGACCCGCGAGGCCGTGCTGACCGCGCTCGACGTGCTCGGCTACGAACGACCCACCCAGCTGCGCGGCGATCGTGCCAGGCTGGTCGGCCTGGTGCTCCCCGAGCTGCAGAATCCGATCTTCCCTGCCTTCGCGGAAGTGGTCGGCGGCGCCCTGGCGCAGCAGGGATTCACCTCGGTGCTCTGCACGCGCACGGTCGGCGGTGTCTCCGAGGCCGACTACGTGGACCTGCTGCTCGGGCAGCAGGTCAGCGGCGTGGTCTTCGCCGGCGGGCTATATGCGCAGGCCGACGCCGCGCACGGGCACTACGAGCTGCTGCACGAGCGCAAGCTGCCCACGGTCCTGGTCAACGCGGCCGTCCAGCACCTCGACTTCCCGCAAGTGTCGTGCGACGATGCGGTCGCCGCCGAGATGGCCGTCGCGCATCTGCGTGCGCTCGGCCACGAGCGGATCGGCATGGTGCTCGGGCCGAAGGACCACATGCCGTCACGGCGCAAGCTGGAGACGTTCCTTGCCGAGGGTGGCGACCCGGGGCAGGTCGAGCACACGATGTTCTCGCTGGAAGGCGGGCACGCGGCCGCGGCCAGACTCGTCAAGCGGGGGGTAACCGGTGTGGTGTGCGCCAGTGACCTGCTCGCGCTCGGCACCGTGCGTGCGGCCCGGCGCGCCGGGCTGACCGTGCCCGGCGACATCTCGGTCATCGGCTTCGACGACTCGGCGCTGATGAACTGCACCGAGCCGCCGCTGACCACGGTCCGCCAGCCGATCGACGCCATGGGCAGAGCCGTGGTGGACCTGCTGATCGCGCAGATCGACAAGGCGGCGGTGCCGGCCGACGAGCTGCTGTTCGAGCCCGAGCTGGTGGTCCGCGCCTCCACCGCCCGAGCTCGCGCGTAATCCAGTCGTTATCTTGCAATAGTCCGTCGAAATATTGCGCACTTCGGTCGCCGATCCTATGGTGTGGGCACCTCGCATCAGAAGGGTCAGACCAATGCGGAGATCCACCGGCCTCTTACTTGTTTCCGTGATCGGCGTCTCGGCCACAGCCTGCGGCTCCAGCGAAGCGCCTTCGTCATCGGCCTCGAACTCCGTGACGATCACGGTGGCCTGCCAGCCCGCCAAATCCGCGCCCAAGGAGCGGCAGGCTTGGGACGCCGACGTGGCCGAGTTCATGAAGGCGCACCCCGGCGTGACGGTCAAGAGCACGGATCAGCAGCCGTGCTTCGACCCCAAGACATTCGGTCCCAAGCTGGCGGGCGGCCAGATGGAGACCGTCTTCGTGATCCCCGTCACCAACTACAACGACGTCATCGCCCAAGGCCAGGCACTGGACATCACCCCGTACACCAGCACGATCAAGAACTGGAACGACCTGCGCCCCGACGTACGCGAACTGGTCACCAAGGGCGGCAAGATCTACGGCGTCCCCAACGTGCACTACAGCGTCGGCCTGGTCTACAACCGTGCCCTGTTCACCAAGGCCGGCCTCGACCCGAACACCCCGCCCAAGACGTGGGCCGAAGTTCGCGAGGCGGCCAAGAAGATCGCCGCGCTCGGCCCCGGCCACGTGGGCTACGGCGAGTACTCCGGCGGCAACACCGGCGGCTGGCACTTCACCCAGGCCATCTACGGCCGCGGCGGAAGCATCCTCACGCCGGACGACAAGAAGGCCGCCTTCAACTCTCCCGAGGGCAAGGCCGTGCTGCAGAACCTGCACGACATGCGCTGGGTCGACAACAGCATGGGCAGCAAGCTCCTGGTCGGCTGGGAGTCGCTGATGATGGCGATGGGCAGCGGCAAGGTCGGCATGATGCTGGGTGCCCCCGACGTGGTCACCGACGTGGTCAACAAGTTCAAGGGCAACGTCGCCGACTACGGCATCACCGGTTTCCCCGAGGCCAAGGCTTCGCTGAGCGGCGGCGAGGCGTACATGATCAACCCGAAGGCCACGCCCGAGCAGGCCAAGGCGGGCATGGCGTGGATCGACTTCCGTTTCAACACCGTCGGCAAGGGCCGCTTCGACTTCGCCCGTGGCAAGGCCAACGGCAACCCGGTCGGCGTGCCCGACAACGACGTATATGGCGACTCGGCCACCGGCAAGGCCATCCAGGCAGAGCGGGCCAAGAACGCCTCGCTGCCGGTCGCGAACTACGAGCCGTACGTGCAGGCCGCGGCCGCCATCCCGCCGAAGGCCGAGCCCGTGCACGCCCAGGAGCTGTACGCCATCCTCGACGTGGTCATGTCCGGCGTGCTCAGTCGCAAGGACGCGAACATCGACCAGTTGCTGGCCGACGCCGAGACCAAGGCCAACACGATGCTGGCGGCCAAGGGCTGACCTTGATGGGAATCGTGAGGCGCAACCTGACGGCCTACGGGTTCCTCTGCGCGGCACTGCTCTGCTTCACGGTGTTCGCCTGGTATCCGATGGTCAGGGAGTTCATTCTGAGCTTCCAGAAGACCGACCTGATCAACCCGCCGACCTGGGTCGGACTGGACAACTTCAAGGCCGCAGTCCAGGACCCGGCCTTCGGCGAGGCCTGGCTGAACACCGTGGAGTTCACGGTGCTCGCGCTGCTGTGCGGCTACGCCGTGCCGTTCGTCGTCGCGCTCGTGCTCAACGAGCTGCGCCACGCCCGGGCCTACCTCAGGTTCGTGGTCTACCTGCCGGTCATGCTGCCGCCGATCGTGGCGGTGCTGTTGTTCCAGTGGTTCTACGATCCAGGGCCCGGGCTGTTCAATCAGATACTCGGCTTCCTCCACCTGCCGCCGCTGGCCTGGCTGGACAGTTCCTCGACCGCGCTGATCTCGCTCGTCCTCGTCTCGACCTGGATGAACATGGGCAGCGCAACGCTGATCTATCTCGCCGCGCTGCAGAACATCCCGTCCGAGCTGTACGAGGCCGCCGAGCTCGACGGGGCCGGGATACTCAAGCGCGTCAGGCATGTCACGATCCCGCAGACGCGGCTGATTCTGCTGCTCATGCTCATGCTGCAGATCGTGGCGACCATGCAGGTGTTCATCGAGCCGTACATGCTCACCGGCGGCGGCCCGGAGAACGCGACCGTGAGCGTGGCGTACCTGATGTACCAGTTCGCCTTCTCGCAGATGAACTACGGCCAGGCCGGGGCGCTCGGCATGCTCCTCATGCTCGCGCTGCTCGTCTTCGCCGCCGTCCAGCTTCGTACGACACGGGAGGACAAGGCGTGATCGCCATCGATACCCGCGTGGCGGCCGGGCGGCGCCGCAAGAGGGCGCCTAAGCCCATCCACGTCCAGTTCCGCACGATCGTCTCACCGCACCAGCTCAACAGCCGGTGGGGACGGCGGATCTACTGGCTCGTCCTGGTCGCGGTCGTGGTCCTGTGCACCCTGGCCTTCGTCTTCCCGCTCTACTGGATGGTCTCCGGCGCCATGAAGACGCCGGAGGAGATCGCCCAGATGCCGCCGACGCTCTTCCCCGAGGATCCGGCGTTCGGCAACTTCTTCGAGGCGTGGGAGCTGTTCGACATCGGCACGCTGCTGGCGAACACCGCCTACTACTCGCTGGGAGCCTGGCTGTTCTGCATGGCGGTGGACGTCACGGCCGCGTACGCGTTGTCGAAGCTGCGGCCCATGTTCGGCAACGTCATCCTCGGCGCGATGCTGGCCACGCTGATGATCCCGCCGATGGTGATCCTCATCCCGCTCTACGTCACGATCGTGGACCTGGGATTGCTCAACAATCCGTGGGGATTGTGGTTCCCCGCGGCGGCCAACGGCTTCAACATCTTCCTGCTCAAGCGTTTCTTCGACTCCATACCGCGGGAGCTGATCGAGGCAGCGCAGATCGACGGCGCGGGGCCCTTGAGGGTCCTGTGGTCGGTGGTGCTGCCGGTCTCCCGGCCGATTCTCGGTGTGGTGTCCATCTTCACGATCGTCACCGCGTTCAAGGACTTCGTCCTGCCGCTGCTGGTCATGACCGACAGCGAGAAGATGACGATCAGCGTGGGCCTGTCGCAGACGGCCGGGGCGGTAACCCAGAACCAGGTCATGGGCGGTCTGGTCATCGCCAGTATCCCCATGATCATCGTTTTCTTCGTCTTCCAACGGCACATCATGGCGGGCCTGACCGCCGGAAGCATCAAGGGATGAGCGCATGTCGCAAACGTGGTGGCGGGAGGCCGCGATCTACCAGGTCTACCTGCGGAGCTTCGCAGACGGGAACGGAGACGGCGTGGGCGACCTCGCCGGCCTGCGCTCCCGTCTGCCCTATCTGAAGGACCTCGGGATCGACGCGATCTGGCTCAACCCGTGGTATCCGTCGCCGATGGCCGACGGCGGCTACGACGTGGCCGACTACCGGGACATCGAGCCGGTCTTCGGCACGCTGGCCGAGGCCGAGCGGTTCATCGAGGAGGCCCACGAGCTCGACATCAAGGTCATCATCGACGTGGTGCCGAATCACAGCTCGACGCGGAGCGCCTGGTTCCAAGAGGCGCTGGCGAACCCGGCGGCCAGAGACCGGTTCTGGTTCGCCGACGAGCCGCTGAACGACTGGCAGTCGATCTTCGGCGGCTCGGCCTGGACGCGGGTGCCCAACGGGCAGTGGTACCTGCACCTGTTCGCCCCCGAGCAGCCGGACTTCAACTGGGCCAACCCCGACGTGCATCGGGAGTTCGAGGACGTGCTGCGGTTCTGGTTCGACCGCGGTGTGGACGGATTCCGCATCGACTCGGCGGCCCTGCTGTTCAAGTCCGACAGCGCGTACGAAGACCTCGACGAGGTTCACGACGTCTACCGCCGGTGGCGCGAGGTGGCCGACGAGTACGGCGAGCGGGTCCTGATCGGCGAGGTCTGGCTCCCCGACCAGGAGCGTTTCGCCCGCTATCTTCGCCCTGACGAGCTGCACACGGCGTTCAACTTCGACTTCCTGTCCTGCCCGTGGGAGGCGGCCGAGCTACGCCGCGTGATCGACCTGACCCTGGCTACCCACACCCCCATCGGCGCCCCGCCGACCTGGGTGTTGTCCAACCACGACGTGACCAGGCCGGTCACCCGCTACGGCCGCGCCGACACCGCGTTCCAGCACGGCGGCCGCCTCCACGGCACCCCGTCCGACCTGGAGCTCGGCTACCGGCGTGCCCGCGCGGCCGCGTTGTTGTCGATGGCGCTGCCCGGCTCGGTCTACGTCTACCAGGGGGAGGAGCTGGGGCTGCCGGAGGTGGAGGACCTTCCGGACGAGCTGCGCCAGGACCCGATGTACGCCAGGTCCGGCGGGACCAACCCCGGCCGGGACGGCTGCCGGGTCCCGCTGCCCTGGTCGGGGGAGGAGCCGCCGTTCGGCTTCGGCGCCGGCACGCCGTGGCTCCCTCAACCCGAGAGCTGGCGCAAGCTGACGGCCGAGGCCCAGCGTACGGACCTGGGTTCGATGCTCAACCTGTACCGCACGGCGTTGCGCATCCGCCGGGAGTCGGCGGGGGACGGGACCATGAGCTGGCTCCCGATGGGCGAGCAGGTCCTGGCCTTCCGCCGCGACTCGGACCTGACCTGCGTCGTCAACCTGGGTCCAGACCCGGTGCGCCTGCCGCCGGGCCAGGTCGTCCTGGCCAGCGGCCCGCTGGAGGACGGTGCCCTCCCCAGCGACACCACGGTCTGGCTCGCCGACGATGACGGGTGCTAAGGCGACACGCACATGCAGCTGACGAATTTCTCCACCAACGCCCGCACTGCCCGCCGCCGATCGTCGCGCCGCCAGACAACGGCCAACGTGCTCGGCGGCAGCCCGGCGACCGGCCGGCAGACCACGTCGTCCCGGCGGTACAGCTCCGCGTTCCCTGCCGACACCAGCGCCACGGCCCGCCCCGAAGCGACGAGCTCGAACGCCTCCTCGGCCGTCTCCGCCTCCGCCCCCACCACGGCCGGCGCGGAGCGCTGATCGTTGGCCAGCCAGAAGTCCCTCATTGGCCCGGCCGAGACCGGCAGCGCCACGAAAGGCTCCCCGGTGAGCTCGGCGAACCCGACCACGGCATGGGAGGTGAGCCGATGCCCGGCCGGCAGCGCCACCCACCGGTCCTCGGTGCTCACGACCGTCCAGGAATAGTCTCCGTCGCCGGGCATGGGCAGCCAGGCGACGGCCACGTCGACCTGCCCGTCACCCAGGCCCACGGTGGGGTCGCGCCACGGCACCTGACGGAAACGCAGATCCCACTCGGGCAGGGCGGCCGTGATGGACGGCACGAGCCCGCGCCCGATCCGCGTCTGGAACCCCACGACCAGGATCCGGTCCTCGCGCGCCACCGCCACGGCCCGCTGCGCGCCCTCCCACTGCTCGATGATCTGCCGGGCCATCGGCAGCAGCGCCGCTCCTGCGGCGGTCAGCGCCACCGTACGCCGGTCACGCTCGAACAACTTCGCCCGCATGGACAGCTCCAGTTGCCTGATCTGCCTGCTCAACGAGGGTTGCGAGATGAACAGCCGCTCGGTGGCCGCCCGCGTGAAGCTCAGCTCCTCCGCCACCGCCACGAAATACCGCAGATCCCGGATATGGGCATCCATAGCAAGAAGCTATAACAGCCGGTCTTGGACGGGTACGGGAGTCGCGCCCCACGATGAAGCCATGAATGATCTGTCAGGAAAGACCGCACTGGTGACCGGGGCCTCGCGCGGCATCGGACGCGCCATCGCCCTACGCCTCGCCGCCGACGGCGCCCGCGTGATCGCCCATTACGCACGCAACGACGACCTCGCCAAGGAGACGGTGGCGGCGATCGAGCGGGCGGGCGGGGAGGCGTACGCGGTGCGGGCCGCCTTCGAGGACGGCGTCGACGCCTTGTTCGAGGGGATCAGGGAAGAGCGCCTGGACATCGTGGTGAACAACGCGGCCATCCTGGCCGGGACCCTGGGCACGGTGACGGAGGAGCGTTTTGACCAGGTCTTCGCCGTGAACGTGCGGGCGCCGTACTTCATCATCGAACGCTCCCTGCCGCTGCTGAACGACGGCGGCCGGATCATCAACATCTCCTCGGCCGTCGTCCGCATCGCCCTGCCCGACCTCGTCTACTCCATGACCAAGGGCGCACTCGACACCCTCGGCTTCAGCCTGGCTCCCATCCTCGGCGCCAGGAACATCACCGTGAACACCGTCTCGCCGGGCGTCACGGAGACCGACATGAACGCCTGGCTCCGTGAAGACCACGACGGCGTGGCCGAGCAGCAGGTCACCGACGTCACCGCCCTGGGCCGCATCGGCCGCCCTGAGGACATCGCCGACGCGGTGGCCCTGCTCGCCGGGGAGGACTCCCGCTGGATCACCGGCCATGTCCTGGACGTCACCGGCGGCTACTTCCTCGGCCCCCACGGTGGCGTGGTGCCCGTCTGATCAACGGGTGGCGCCGCTCGGGTCGCGGAGCCATGCCTCGAGCGCCGCCCGCGCCGTGCCCGCCTCCGAAGGGAAACGCAACGCCCTGACCAGCATCCACAGCGTGCCCTGCAGCCCGCGCGCCGCCAGGAAGGCCCGCAACCCCGGATCGTCGGGATCGGCGCCGTAGGCCCGCACGGCCGCCCGCCCGTCGAGCCTGGTCGTGCGGAGCAGGCAGGCCAGATCCCACTCGACGGGCGCGGCCATGGTCTCCTCGAAGTCGTTCCACAGCAGCCCGGACGACGTGGCGAGCAGGTTACCCGGGTGCGCGTCCCCATGAACGGCCTGGCCGGCCGCGCCCTCCACCCGGTCGGCCAGCTCGCCGCAGGCGTCGCGCAGCCGCCCCAGCGCGCCTGCCTCGACCTGGCCGTCGACGAGCAGGTCCAGCAGCCGGGCGGGCTCGTCCAGCACCGGCCAGAGGTACGGCAAGCGGCCGGGAAACCCTCGCAGGGCCTGATGCAGTGCCGCGAGCCCCCGCCCGGCCTGCTCCGGCGTGACCGCGTAGTCCTCATCGTGCTCGACATGGGTCCAGAAGGACACCACGACCCCGTCCCGCAGATGCGGCCCCGCGGGCAGCAGGTCGCTCGGCGGCACCACCGGCGCACCCACCCCGCACAGGTAGGAGACGACCTCCAGCTCCCGCCGCAGCACGTCCGCGGGACGCGGCCGGCCGAGCGCCGTGACCGTCGGCACCCGCGCCACGACCGGCGCGGGCCGCAGGTGGATCCGCAGGTTGAACGAGTCCTTGAGCACCACGGGCTCCCGCACCCGCACACCGTGCTCCTCGGCCACGGCGACGGCGGCCGCCACGGCCGAGCCGCTGGAGATCACGTCTGGCAGGCCGATCGGAGACCGTAGAACCACGACAGATACTGGCTGTGGATGCCGCGCCCCGAGATCCGCACGAAGGAGTCGTCAGAGTTCTCCATGTACGTGAAGTTAGCGCTTCCCGTGTAGACCCGGGGTGTGATGTCGTCGTCGTAGAAGCCGTCGATCATCATGACCTTGTTGTGCGTCACCACGTCCCGCGTCCCCACCCGGAACCGGCACGGGGTGACCTGGATGGTCCTGCCGTTGACGGTCTTCGCGAGCGTCTGCCGGATCGTGTCGTCGACGTTCTTGGACGTGGCGCCGGTGGCGTTCTCGTAGTAAACGATGTCGATCCAGCAGTTCTCGCCGCGCAGCCGGACCAGCTCGTTCGCGATCGCCACGCGGTTCTTGTTGAACGCGGTCAGCGCCATGCGGATGTCGGTCTGCCGGGTGACGCCGTCCGTGTCGCGGTAGCTGCACTCGATCAGCTTCAGGATGGAGACGATGGGGTCGGGATCCGTGACCAGCCTGGGCATGAACGTGGCCCGGTTGGTGGTCCCCGTGGGCGTGGTCCAGTAGTAGCCGGGGTTCACGGCCTTGCGCCGGCCGGACTGGAGATCCGCGAAGTACGTGCGGTAGGCGTTGTAGACGGTGGCGTCCGTGAACGTGTACGCGTCGTTGAAGGAGTTGTACAGGTACCAGTCGGACAGGTTCGAGGAGGTTTGGAAGACCACGTTGGCCTGCGAAGTGCCGTTCACCACGATGCTGGAGAACAGCGCGAACTTGCTGTGCATGTAGTTCCTGGCGATGCAGCCGCGGTCCACGGCGGACTCGTCGGGATATTCGCAGCGGATCACCCACGACCCGGCCGACTCCGAGCTGCCGAGCGCGGCACGCAACGTGGTGGTCACCGCGTCGTTGACGCCGTTCTCCAGGCTGTCGAGGATCACCTTCACCTGCACGCCCCGCCCGTGGGCGGCGATCAGCGCGTCGGCCACTTCGCTGGAGCGGTGACCTGGGGCGAACTCGTGCATCACGAAGCGGATCTCCCCGCCGGCCGGCACCGCCTTGATCAGCCTGATCAGCTGGTCCATGACGGCCGACTGCCGCTCGCTCGGGACGCCGGCCACGCCCGAGTCCGCGGTCGGGTCGTTGAACACCGGTGCGTTGAGCACGGGCGGCCCCGTGACGTCGGCCGACGCGGGCCGCGTGCCGATCAACAGGCCGCCCGCGAGCAGGCATAACGCGAGAACGATCCGGCGCATGGGTGTCCCTTCGGGCAGGCAGCGCTCACGACAAGATCGCGTCAACGGCCGGATTTGTCAATGAGTCAAGCCGACTCGCGAATCACGAGCTCCGTCGGCAGGATCACCGGGTCCGCCGGGCCGTCCTCGAACAGGCCGAGCAGCAGCCGGACCATGGCGGCCGCCTGCTCGATCACCGGGTGCCTGAGCGTCGTCAGCGGCGGCTCGGTGTATTTCGCGGCCTCGATGTCGTCGAAGCCCACCACGGCCACGTCGTCGGGCACCCGGCGGCCGGCCTGGCGCAACGACTGCAGGGCGCCGACCGCCATCAGGTCGTTGGCCACGAAGACGGCGTCCAGCGACGGGTCGTCGCCGAGCAACTGGCGCATCGCGACCGCACCCGACTCGCGGGTGAAGTCGCCGACCGCGACGATGGAGCGGAGGTCGGAGTCGCGCAGCACGTTACGGTAGCCGGCCAGCCGGTCCTGGCCGGCGATCATGTCCTGGGGTCCCGCGATCGTCGCGATCCGGCGCCGTCCCTGCTCCACCAGGTGCCTGACCCCGGCCTCCGCGCCGCCCTGATTGTCGTTGTCGACGTAAGGGATGTTCACGGGGACGGCGGGTCGCCCGTACGAGACGACGGGGACGCGCAGGCGCGACAGTGCCGACGGCAGCGGGTCGGCGCCGTGCATGGAGATCAGCATGACCCCGTCCACGTGCCCGCCCGCGATGTAGCGCTCCACCCGGGCGTGGCTCTTGGCGTTGGACGCCAGCATCAGCACGACCTGCTTGTTGGCCTCCTCCAGCTCCACCGACGCCGACCTGATCGCCATGGAGAACCACGGGTCGTCGGAGAAGACCCTGGTGCCGGGCTCGCTGATGACCAGCGCGATGGAGTCGGTGCGCTGGGTCACCAGGCTGCGCGCGGCCGAGTTGGGGACGTAGCCCAGCTCGTCGATCGCGCGCAGCACGGCGTCGCGGATGTCCGGTGCCACCGTCGTCTGCCCGTTGACCACGCGGGAGGCGGTGGCACGCGAGACCCCCGCCCGGGCGGCGACCGCCTCCAGGGTCGGGCGTCTCATGAGGGGATTCACATGAAAAATCTACAGGCCGTTCCTGGCGATGACGTCGCGGTACCAGAGAGCGCTGTCCTTGAGCACCCTGGTCTGCGTCGCGTAGTCCACGTGCACTATGCCGAACCGCCGCCGGTAGCCCTCGGCCCACTCGAAGTTGTCCAGCAGCGACCAGACCAGGTAGCCGCGCAGGTCCGCGCCCGCCTGGGCGGCCCGCCACACCTCGCGCAGGTGCCCGTCCAGGTACGCCAGCCGGTCCGCGTCGTGCACCCGGCCGTTCTCCACGACATCGTCGAAGGCCGCGCCGTTCTCCGTGACCATGAGGCCGACCTGGGGATAGTCCCTGGAGAGCCGGACCAGCAGCCGGGACAGGCCGTCGGGGACGATCGGCCAGCCCATGGCGGTCGTCGGCGCGTCCGCCGCGGCGAAGCGCACGTCCTCAGAGCCCGGCCAGGCCGCGTCGGCAGGCAGGCCGGGGCCTGACTCGACGACGCACGGGTTGTAGTAGTTGACGCCGATCAGGTCGATCGGCGCGTTGATCAGCACGAGGTCGCCGTCCTGGATGTGGCCGGTCCCGCCGTTCCGCGCCGCCGCCTCCAGGACTTCAGGCGGGTACGTGCCGTGCACGGCCGGGTCCAGGAACTGCCTGGTCAGCAGCGCGTGGATGCGGTGGACCGCGGCCGCGTCCGCTTCGCTCGGCACCGCGGAAGGGTCGTTGACCTGGGCGGGCGTCAGCACCGGCGCGGAATTGACCACCAGCATGACGCTGCCGGGGCGCAGCCGGCGCGCGGCGAGCCCGTGGCCGAGCAACAGGTGGTGCGCCGCGCGCAGGGCGTCGGCCGGGTCGCGGCGGCCCGGCGCGTGCACGCCGTTGCCGTAGCCGAGGTACGCCGCGACCCACGGCTCGTTCAGCGTGGCCCAGTTGCGGACGCGGTCGCCGAGCCGGTCGTGCACGGCCGCGGCGTAGTCGGCGAACCGATAGGCCGTATCCCGATTTGTCCAACCACCGCGGTCCTCGAGGGCTTGAGGAAGATCCCAGTGATAAAGCGTGACATAGGGCGAAATTTGGGCGGCAAGCAGCTCATCCACGAGCTTGTCGTAGAACGCCAGCCCACGCGGGTTGACCGGCCCCGCACCGTCGGGCTGGACGCGCGGCCACGCGATCGAGAACCGGTAGGCCCCCAGCCGCAACTCGCGCATCAGTCCGATGTCGTCCTTGTAGCGGTGGTAGTGGTCGCACGCCACGTCGCCGGTGTCGCCGTCCACAACCTTCCCGGGGGTGTGGGAGAAGGTGTCCCAGATCGACTGGCCCCGCCCGTCCTCCTTGACCGCCCCCTCGATCTGATAGGAGGCCGTCGCGGCTCCCCAGACGAAGTCCTCGGGAAAGATCATCCCTTTACCGCTCCTTGCATGATTCCGCCGATGATGTGCTTGCCGAACAGGGCGAAGACGGCCACGAGCGGCAGAGTGCCGATCGCGGTGCCGGCCAGCCCCAGCACGTAGTCGTTGACGTACCCGCTGGCCAGCGTCGACAAGGCCACCTGGACGGTCGGGTTGTCCGGGTTCAGTACGACGAGCGGCCAGAAGTAGTCGTTCCAGGCCGACATGAACGTCAGCATGCCGAGCACCGCCGCCGCCGGCCGCGCGGCCGGTGCCACGACGTGCCAGAACAGCCCCCATGTCGAGCACCCGTCCACTCGCCCGGCCTCCAGCAGCTCGGTGGGCAGCGCGCGCGACAGGTACTGGGTCATGAAGAACACCCCGAACGCGTTGACCAGCGCGGGCACGATCAACGCGTAGTTGGTGCCGGTCCACTCCAGCTTCACCATCAACATGTAGAGCGGGATGATGCCGAGCTGCGCCGGGACCATCATGGTGGCGATCGTGATCACGAGCATGATGTTCCTGCCCCTGAACTTCAGCTTGGCGAAGGCGAACCCCGCCAGCGTCGAGAAGAACATCACGGCGATCGAGATCGACCCCGCCACGATGACGGAGTTGGCCAGCGCGAGCCCGAACGGGACGGTGTCGAAGACGCGGGAGACGTTGGCGAAGAAGTTCCCACCGGGGATCAGCGGCGGCGGCACCTGGGCCAGCGCCGAGTTGTGCCGGGAGGCCACCACCACGCTGTAGTAGAGCGGGAAGGCGGAGAAGAACGCCACCGCGGTCAGGGTCAGATAACGCAGCCTCATACCAGCCCGCCCTTCACCCTGCGGGTGATCAGGAAGTTGATCCCGGCGACGACCACCACGGCCAGGAACATCAGCCACGAGGCGGCCGAGGCGTAGCCGAAGTCGAACGTCGAGTTCGCGAAGCCCTGCTCGTAGACGAACAACGCGAGCGTCTGGAACTGCCGGTCGGGGCCGCCGGTGGCGATGCCGCCCCCGCCGCCGCTGCTCTGCCCGAACAGCATGGGCTCGGCGATGATCTGCATGGCGCCGATCGTGGAGACGATGACGACGAAGACGATCGTCGGCCGGATCATCGGGATCGTGATGCTGCGCAGCTGCTTGAAATTGCTCGCGCCGTCCAGCGTGGCGGCCTCGTACAGCTCGCGCGGGACGGCCTGCATGGCGGCCAGGAAGATCAGCGCGTTGTAGCCGGTCCAGCGCCACATGATCATCACGGACAGGGCGATGTGCGAGGTCGCGGTGCCCGCCGCCCAGTCGATGTTCCCGACGCCGAACCACGACAGCACCCAGTTGATCATTCCGAAGTCCCGGCCGAACAGCTGGCTGAAGATCACCACGACGGCCACGACGCTCGTGACGTTCGGCAGCAGCAACGACACCCGGAACAGGGTCTGGAACCGCAGCCGCCGGTTGAGCAGGTGCGCCAGCCAGATGGCCAGCGCCAGCTGCGGCACGGTCGAGAGCACGCCGATGGACAGTGTGTTGAAGGTGGCGTTCCAGAAATACTCGTCGGCCAGCAGCGTCGAGAAGTTGCCCAGCCCGACGAACTCCTGCGTCTCCGACAGCAGCGTCCACTCGTGCAGGCTCACCCAGGCCGTGTAGACCAGCGGGAACAGCCCGAAGGCGCAGAACAGCAGGAAGAACGGCGCCACGTAGGCGTACGGCGACACCCTCACGTCGAGGGTGTGCCGCACGCTGCGCCTACGCCGTCGCGTGATCGCGAGGGGAAGGGTGCTCATTTGATCTTCTTGACGTCCTCGAGCACCTGCGCCCACGCCTCATCCGGGGTCTGCTTGCCCTGCTCGACGCGGCCGAGCCCGTTGCCGATGGCCACGCGCACGTCGCCTTCCTTGGGGCCGAGGTGCTGCGGCTTGAGCGCCTTGGCGGCCTCGGAGTAGATCTTGCCGATGGGGGCGTCGCCGAAGAACGGCTTGGTGAAGTTCTGGATCGATGGGTCGTCGTACAGGGCCGGGATGGACGGGAACGTTCCCTCCTCCTTGAACACCTTGGCCTGGTTGTCCTTCGAGGTCAGGAAGTTGATCAGCTCGGCCGCCTCCTTCGGGTGCTTGCTCTGCTGGGGCACCATCAGATGCGAGCCGCCGCTGTTGCCAGAGCCGCCGGGCACGGTCGCGATGTCCCACTTGCCGGAGGCGTCCTTGGCCTGCTCCTGGATGAAGCCGGTCATCCAGGCCGGGCAGATGATCGTGGCGAACGAGCCCTTGGCGAAGCCGGTGTTCCATGGCGGTGAGAAGGCCGCGAGCTTGGCGGTCAGGCCCTCCTGAGTGAGCTGGTTGGACAGGTCCCAGGCCCTCTTCACGTCAGGGTTGGAGGCCACGATGATGTTGTCCTGGGCGTCGTACAGGCCGATCGGCGCCTGGTTGACCATGGCGCGGAAGATCTCACCGGGGGAGTCCACGAATTTGGCGCCGGCCACGTTCGCTGCCGCGAACTTCTTGCCGGTCTCGATGTACTGCTCCCACGTCGGCCAGAGGGCCGCCACCTCCGTTCGGTCCGTCGGCAGCCCGGCCTTGTCGAACAGGTCCTTGCGGTAGCACATGGCCAGCCCGCCCACGTCGGTGCCGAGCCCGAGCACCTGCGTGCCGTCCTTGCTCAGGCCCTGCTGCCACTTCCAGTCCAGGTAGTCGGCCTTGCGCTGGTCGAGCCCGTACTGCTTGAGGTCGGCGAACTTGCCGGGCTGCGCCGTGAACGTGCTGATGTAGCCGACCTCGACCGCCTCGACGTCCCCTGCGCCCGCGTTCGTGGCCAGCCGCTTGACCAGGTTGTTGTGGTGGTCGTTGAACTGGGTGACGTTCTCGACGATCTCGATGTCGGGATGGGTCTTCTTGTACTCCTCATAGAGCGGCTTGAAGCCGAAGTCGCCGAAGAGGCTGACGGTCAGCTTGATCTTCTCTCCTGGTTTGGAGCTCGTCTGGGTGGCGGTGTTCCCTTCGCCGCCGCACGCGGCCGTGAGCAGGGCCGCGGCGAGCAGAGGTACGGCGAGCCGGATTCGAGGGGTCATGGAACCCTCCTGTGCAGAGTCTGGGGAATCGGGGTGAGAGAGCGCTCTCTCAAGAGATTCCAGGGACTAACATGGCTCTGTCAACGGGGAGTTAGATAACGATCGTTGTTACGCGAGAGAGCGCGTTCATAGCTGACGCGAGGCGTGCGGCGAGGAACTGGTGGCAGGCTCGGGGTGGTTCAGCCGCTGAGGGCGCGGCCCGCCATGCGGGCGTACATGCGGCCGGGGCTCGGCGCCTTGGTCAGGAAGCCGGGCAGCATGGGCAGCTCGACGGCGAACGGGTCGAGCCGCTGGTACAGCTCGTTCGCGTCCGCGGGCCGGTCGCCCGGCTGCTTCTCCAGCAGCTGCGCCAGCAGCGTGCTCAGCTCGGCGGGAATGCCGGGAACGGCCGGCGGGCGCTCCTTGACCTGCTGCTCGAAGACCACGTAGTCGGTCGGGCCGGTGAACAGCTGGCGCCCCGTCAGCATCTCGTGCAGCACGCAGCCGAGCGAGTAGAGGTCGCTGCGCGGCTCGGCGATGCCGTGCTGGATCTGCTCGGGCGCCATGTACGCGGGTGTCCCCAAGATCTGCCCGATCCTGGTGAACGTGGTGAGGTCCGCGTCACGCAGCATGGCCAGGCCGAAGTCCAGCACCTTCACGCTGCCGTCCGGGCAGAGCATCAGGTTCGTCGGCTTGAGGTCGCGATGGCAGATCGCCAGGGCGTGCGCCGCCGAGAGCACCGCGCACGCCTGGGCAGCGATGGCGGCCGCCCACGGCACGGGCAGCGGGCCGTGCTCGCTGACCACGTCGGCCACCGTCACGCCTTCAATGAACTGCATCACCTGGTAGAGCCGCTGCTCATGGGTGCCGAAGTCGTAGAGGACCGGCGCGCCGGGATGCTCCAGCCTGGCCAGGATGCGGGCCTCGCGGATGAAACGGCGCTCCAGCTCGTGGTCCGGGCCGCTGGGCAGCCTGAGCAGCTTCACCGCGACCCGCCGATCCAGGTGACGGTCGTGGCCCGCATAGACCGCGCCCATGCCGCCCTGACCTAGAGGGAGGTCGTCGAGCTCATAGCGGTCACCGATGACCATTCGCCCCTCCCCGCAGCCTTTCGGGAAAAAACTACACCGTTAAGACTGCGGGTGCAGGTGGCCGTCGGCGAGGCCGTCGAGGCCTAGCCTGATCAGCGTCTGCCCCAGCGTCGAGGTCTCACGAATGGCGTCTTCGAGCACGGCGAGCTGGCGGAACGCCTCGCCGTACGCCTTCTGCTCCTTGAGCGGTAGCCGCGGCAGGCGAGTGCGGCGCACGTCGAACCTGCTGGAGCCGGTCGTGGCCCGGCCGCCGGCGGCCCGCAGGTAGCCGGCCAGGAAGTCCGGGTCCAGCCGGCGGGTGTCCACCCGGTAGAGCGTCAGGTGCGGGCCCAGCGCCGCGCCGCCGTCGGCCATCACGCGCACGCTGGAGTACGAGGCCACCACGTCGCCGGGGCGGATCGTGACCAGGCCCTGCTGCATGGTCGTGGAGCCGGACGGCGGCGTGCCGTTGAGCACGTCGTCCGCGGTGAGGACCGGGACGTCGCCGCCGTCCGCGGTCATCTTGGGCGGGGCCTGCGACGTGGCCACCAGACCCTCCTTGATCAGGTCGCCCAGCGTCGTGGCGGGCTGGTCGAGCGGCTGCTCCAGGACCTTCAGGTCGGGCGGCACGGCGGCGGCCGCCAGGAAGCGGTCGCGGGCCTCGGCGAAGGCCCGGCCGACGTCGTCGCGGCGCTGGTGACGGGCCGGGGTCATGTCGACCTCGTCGGCCAGCAGGTCGATGATGCGCACGGTCTGGTCGGAACGGTCCTCCAGGTACGCCTGCCAGGCCGGCTCCACGCTCCCCAGATCGGCGGTGGCATCGAGGATGAGCACCTCGGACGGCGGCCGCTCGCCCGGGGCAGGCCGGCGCAGCAGCCACAGGTCCGAGCCCGGCACCGCCACGACGGCACGCAACGCGCCGGCCCGCAGCAGGTTGGCGCGGATGCGGCGGCCCGCCTTGCGGCTCGCGGCGGCCGGGGGCATGAGGATGGCGACCAAGCCGCCGGGCTTGACATGCGTGAGGCAGTGTTGCACCCAGGCCAGCTCCGGCTCGCCACGCGGCGGCAGGCCGTACTCCCAGCGCGGGTCGCCGGTCAGCTCCTCGTAGCCCCAGGCACGCTCGTTGAACGGCGGATCGCACACCACCGCGTCGGCCCGCTCCCCGGCGAAGCCGTCGTGGCGCATCGTGTCGCCGGCCACGATCTCGGCGTCGACGCCGCGCAGCCGGAGCCTGGAGGCGGTGATGGCGGCCGAGGTCTCGCTGAGCTCCTGACCCAGCACGCGTGCCCTGCCGGCGGTGGTCAGCAGCAGCGTGCCGACTCCGCAGGCGGGGTCGAGGACCGTCGAGCCCTCCACGCGTACGAGCCGGACCATCAGCTCGGCCACGTCCTCACGGGTGACCGAGAGCTGCCGGGAGTGGGCCTCGAGGTAACGCTCGCACAGGAACTCGTACGCGGTCAGCGGGTCGTGCTGCCCGGCCAGCTCCATCACGAGCCCGGCCAGCTCCGGATCCAGCCCATCCGCCGGGCCGACCTCGCCGCCGGCCTGCGCTCGGCCGTCGCCGAGCGCGCTTCGATGGCCGGTCAGCAGGGCTCCGGCCTGGGCCACCAACTCGCCCAGCCGCAAATCGCCGGCGGCTTTCAGGCGTTGCCACACCCGATCTCCCAGCGAGACCTGGTAGGACTTCCCATAGCGGCGTAGCCAGGACTCGACCTGGCGCAGTGAGAACAGCGGCTGGTTGGCGGTGCCGCCGATGGGCTGGGGAAAGTCGTCGTGGCGGCGGCGCCAATTGCTCACCGCGGCCCGCCCGACACCGGCGAGCCGGGCGATATCCCCGGCGTTGACGGTCGGGTCGTGGCTCATGGAGCCCACAGTAGTTCACAAGAGTCTTCAGCGCATCTGCTTGTGAAGTCTTTCAACCAATGATTTACTGCAGGGTATGAAGCACAACATCCGCTATGCCGCCGGATCAGACGTGGGCCGCCGCAGGGAGCAGAACGAGGATTCCGGCTATGCGAGCGGCCGGTTGCTCGTGGTGGCCGACGGAATG
Organism: Nonomuraea sp. 3N208; assembly: GCF_052245935.1. Classification (NCBI taxonomy): domain Bacteria; kingdom Bacillati; phylum Actinomycetota; class Actinomycetes; order Streptosporangiales; family Streptosporangiaceae; genus Nonomuraea; species Nonomuraea sp. 3N208. Next base: position 132,785 of record NZ_JBQQBR010000001.1, read on the forward strand.
GGCGGGCACGCGGCCGGCGAGCTGGCGAGCTCGGCCGCCATCTCCGTCATGCGCGAGTTGGATGCCACGCTTCCCGAGACCGGTGCCGACCTGGAGGCAGCGCTGGAGGGCGCCGTGCACGAGGCGGGGCGCAGGCTGGTCGAACTGGCCGACATCGACCCCGCGCGCCGGGGGATGGGGACCACGGTGACCGCCATGTTGTGGGACGGCTACCGGTTCGCCCTGGCTCATCTTGGTGACTCCCGTGGATACCTGCTGCGCGATGGTGCGCTTTACCAGATGACCAAGGATCACACACTGGTGCAGTCGATGGTGGACGAAGGGCGGATCACGGAGGACCAGGCCGCCGTGCATCCCCGGCGTTCGATGGTGTTGCGGGTGCTGGGCAGCGAGGGCAGGGCTGAGCCCGACATGGCGCTGCGCGAGGCCGAGCCTGATGATCGCTACCTCCTCTGCTCCGACGGGCTGACGACGGTACTCGGGCCCGAGGTCCTGCACGAGGTGCTGACCACGGTGGCAGACCCGGCGGCGGCCGTCCAGCGGCTCATCGATCTGGCCAACGAAGGCGGGTCGCCCGACAACGTCACCGTGATCGTGGCCGACGTGGTCGCTCCGGGCGCGGGGGACGTGTCCGCCTATCGCGTTGGTGCCGGCTCCTAACATGAGTCGTCGATAGTCCCAACTGTCTCCACAGTCACATAGCCGATATTTCGGCTCACTTCAAGACACTTTCCCGGTCATCCGCGCAATTTCTCGACGGCGCTATTACAGTCCATCGTGATTTGCCGGTTTTCTGGGAGGAGTCACGCTGGACCCGATCGCTGACGAGCTGCTGGAAACGGTGCAGCAGGAACTCGGCTATAAGGAGAAGGGCGGCCAGTTCACCAAGTTCGGCCAGTGGTACGCGGATCGCGTCCAAGACACCCAGTACCGCAATGCGCCGTGGTGCGACATGTTTCTGGCCTGGGCGGCCGACAAGGCGGGCCTCACTCAATATGTCGGCGAGTTCGCCTGGACACCGTCACACGCCGCCTGGTTCATCAAGCAGGGCGCCTGGACCCAGCAGCCCGAGCCCGGCGCCTTGGTCTTCTTCGATTGGCGCGGCGGCAAGAGCTACAAAGGCATCGACCACGTCGGTGTCGTGGAGCGCGTCGACGGCAAGAAGATCCACACGATCGAGGCGAACGTCGACCGCGTCTGGCTCAAGCGCAAGACCCGGGAGACCGACAAGGTGGTCGGGTACGGCGTGCCGCGGCTGGTCAAGGCCGGTGCCGCGGAGAAGCCCGACGAGATCCGCTCCACGGAGCGGCCCTTCATCTCGACGCCGCGGGCCGAACCCGTGCCGGGATCGCCGCTGGACGTGTTAGGCACGCCGCCCGCGTTGCTGGCCGCCATGGTTCTCATGACCATCGTGCTCTCCTTACGCGTCACCGGCCGCCGCCGCGGCACCCACCGCCGCCTCGCCTGGCCCCGGCCATGGAACGCGCCAACCGGCCGGCGCACCGAGAAGTCTCACGAGGTGCTTCCGACGCCGGAAAAGCGCCAGCCCCGCGAAAAAGCAACGGTCGGCGCGACGAAGGCGTCCGCGGCCCGGGTCCCGGCCGGCTCGGGGCAGGCGGCCACCCGGCACCCCACCCTCACCCGCCGCAAACCCTACGAACCCACCTGACCCTCGGTGGCCTCCACCAGCGCCTCGGGCACGGTGGCCACAACCGCCGTCTGTCATGAGTACAGCTGATCGATGGTGACCAGGCGCACGTCCCTGTCTCCCGCGGCGATGAGTTCCTGGGCGAACTCGGTGCCCGAATAGCAGGTGAGTGCCGTGTCGCGTGTGTCGAATCCCTTGACGGCGAGCAGGTCACGGGCGCGCCGCAGCCGAGCCACATCCCCCACTCCCATGGCCTTGTCCCACTTGGCCTCGCCGAGCGAGACGATCCGTCGCGGTCGTGTGGTTGACCGAAGTGCAGTTGACTCAACTACGCTTCGAGTCATTGCCGGTGAGGTCGATGACGACCTTGACGTCGTCGCCGGGTTCGAAGGCGTCCAGGGCACGGTCCAGCGGAACCCGCCGGGTGATGAGCCGCTCGAGCCACCCTGGATCCGCCTTGCCCAGCGCCGCGGCCGCATCCCTGTAGTGCTGCTGATTGGCGTTGACGGTGCCGAAGGCCACGTCGTTCTCCAGCACGATGTCCCGATTGATCACTCCCGCGTCCACCCGGTGCATACGGCCGCCGGGTGCGAGGCCGCACAGGCACACGATGCCCGCCGCGGCCGTGGTCATCATGGCGTCGATGACGAGCTGTCCCACACCGGTGCACTCGATGATGATGTCCGGCTTGGCCGTGGCGAACCCCGCCAGCGACGACGCCGAGTGGTACGTCCCCCCCAGATCGCTCACCAGCTGCGACTTCAGCCCTTCCGGAGCCCGGTCGAGCACATGCACCTCCAGCCCCCGCTGCCGCCCCAGCAGCGCGGCCAGGAGCCCGATCGGCCCCGCTCCGGTGACGAGCAGCGTGCGCGGCTCGAACCAGGCCCGTGAGCCGATCCGCTCGATCTGCTCCCACGCCTTGGCCACGATCGACGCCGGCTCCATCAGCACGCCGACGCTCTCCAGCGACGGGTCCAGGCGCACCGCGTACCCGGCCTCGACGGTCCAGCGCTCGCTGGCGTACCCGTCGATCTCCTTGATGCCACGCTCGGTGTAGCGGCCGTTGCGGCACATGTCGAACTCGCCGCGCCGGCACGCCCCGCACGGCACGGGATCGGGCCGGCGTACGACGCCGACCACCAGGTCGCCGGGGGAGAACGCGGAGCCGTCCGGCGCCTCCAGCACCCGGCCGAGCGACTCGTGCCCGATGACCATCCGCTCCTTGCCCGGCGGTGGCCAGCCGTACTCGGCCGCGGCGAGCTCCCGGTCCGTCCCGCAGATGCCCAGCGCGAGCCCTTGGACGAGCAGCTCTCCCTTGCCGGGCTCGGGATCGGGCACGTCTCGTACGTCGAGCGTTCCCTTGTGGCCTGGCGCAAACGTCAGCGCACGCATCCGGCGTCACCCCCTCATTGCCGGGTTCCCTACCCCGCATGCCCTTGGGAAATAGTAGGACGTCCTAGTATCTTCGAAGAGAGAGCCCTCACGAAGGAGTGATCAGGCGTGCACGTCCCGGTACACCCAGTCCGTTTTGTGACCGCTGCGGCCCTGTTCGACGGCCATGACGCGGCGATCAACATCATGCGGCGCATTCTCCAGTCGCAGGGCGCCGAGGTGGTCCACCTCGGGCACAACCGCTCGGTCGAGGAGATCGTCACCGCCGCCATTCAGGAGGACGTCCAGGGCGTGGCGATCAGCTCCTACCAGGGCGGGCACGTCGAGTTCTTCACCTACCTGGTGGAGTTGCTGCGCGAGCGCGGCGCGGGGCACGTGAAGGTGTACGGCGGCGGCGGGGGCGTGATCGTGCCCGAGGAGATCGAGCTGCTGCACTCGCGCGGCGTCACCCGCATCTTCTCGCCCGAGGACGGCCAGCGGTACGGGCTGCCCGGGATGATCAACAAGCTGATCGAGGACTGCGACGTCGAGCTGGGCGACCCGCCTTCGGTGGAGGCCGTGGTCGCGGGCGACCAGGCGGCGCTGGCCAGGGCCATCACGCTCGTCGAGGGCGGCCGTGGGATCGAGGGGCTGACCGCGGAGAAGCGCGTGCCGGTGCTGGGCATCACGGGCACCGGCGGCTCGGGGAAGTCCTCGCTCACCGACGAGCTGGTACGCAGGTTCCGCGTCGACAACGACGACAAGCTGCGCATCGCCGTCATCGCCATCGACCCCACCCGCAGGCGCGGCGGCGGGGCGCTGCTCGGCGACCGCATCCGCATGAACAGCCTGGGCCCCCAGGTCTACTTCCGTTCCCTCGCCACCAGGGGCGCCGCCAACGAGGTGCCCGGCTGCCTCGACGAGGCGATCAACGCCTGCCGGGCGGCCGGCTACGACCTGGTGATCGTCGAGACGCCGGGCATCGGCCAGGGCGACGCCGGCATCGTGCCCCACGTGGACGTGCCCATTTACGTGATGACCCCAGAGTTCGGCGCGGCCTCCCAGCTCGAGAAGATCGACATGCTGGACTTCGCCGAGGCCGTTGTGATCAACAAGTACGAGCGCCGCGGCGCGGAGGACGCCCTGCGCGACGTGCGCCGCCAGCTCGTACGCAACCGCGAGGCGTTCGGCTCCAGGCCCGAGGACATGCCGGTCTTCGGCACCATCGCCGCCCGCTACAACGACGCCGGCGTCACGGCCCTCTACCACCACCTCAAGGGCCTCCTGCTGGAGGACGCGGGCCCCGGCCTGCTGCCGCAGGTGTCCGGGCGCACCTCGCAGGTCTCGGCGGCGATCGTGCCGCCCGCCAGGTCCCGCTACCTGGCCGAGATCGCCGATACCGTCCGCGCGTACCATGCCGAGACCCTGGCCCAGGCCAAGGTGGCGCGCCGCCGCCAGCAACTGGCCGCCGTGCAGGAGCTCCTGGGCGACGACGACCGGCTGAAGGAGCTGCACGCCGCCGCCGATCGAGAGCTCGCCGACGAGAGCCGCGCGCTGATCGACACCTGGCCGGCCGTCAAGGAGCGCTACACCGCCGACGAGCTGGTCGTGAAGGTACGCGACCGCGAGATCCACACCCCGCTCTGGCGGGAGACGCTCTCGGGTAACCGCGTGCCCCGCGTGGCCCTGCCCCGCCACACCGACCACGGCGACCTGCTGCGTTTCCTGCGGAGCGAGAACCTTCCAGGAACGTTCCCGTTCACCGCTGGCGTGTTCCCGTTCAAGCGTGACGACGAGGACCCGACCAGGATGTTCGCGGGCGAGGGCGACCCGTTCCGCACCAACCGCCGCTTCAAGTTGCTGTCGCAGGGCCAGCCCGCGACCCGGCTGTCGACGGCGTTCGACTCGGTGACGTTGTACGGCCATGACCCCGACCTCCGTCCCGACATTTACGGAAAAGTCGGCACCTCTGGGGTCTCGATCGCGACCCTCGACGACATGAAGGTGCTCTACGACGGGTTCGACCTGTCGGCGCCCAACACGTCGGTGTCCATGACGATCAACGGCCCCGCCCCCACGATCCTGGCCTTCTACCTCAACACCGCCATCGACCAGGCACTCGATCGGTTCCGCGGCGAGCAGGGCCGCGAGCCCTCCGAGGAGGAGGCCGCGGAGCTGCGGGCCCGCACGCTGGCCACCGTCAGGGGCACCGTCCAGGCCGACATACTCAAAGAGGACCAGGGCCAGAACACCTGCATCTTCTCCACCGAGTTCAGCTTGCGGATGATGGCCGACATCCAGGAGTGGTTCACCAGGAACGCCGTCCGCAACTTCTACTCGGTCTCGATCTCCGGCTACCACATCGCCGAGGCCGGCGCGAACCCGATCAGCCAGCTGGCCTTCACCCTGGCCAACGGGTTCACGTACGTGGAGGCGTACCTGGCCCGCGGCATGAAGATCGACGACTTCGCCCCGAACCTGTCGTTCTTCTTCTCCAACGGCATGGACCCCGAGTACAGCGTGCTGGGGCGGGTGGCCCGCCGCATCTGGGCGGTGGCCATGCGGGAGCGGTACGCCGCCGCCGAGCGCTCGCAGAAGCTGAAGTACCACATCCAGACCTCGGGCCGGTCCCTGCACGCCCAGGAGATGAACTTCAACGACATCCGCACCACCCTGCAAGCGCTGACCGCCATCTACGACAACTGCAACAGCCTGCACACCAACGCCTTCGACGAGGCCGTCACCACCCCGTCGGCCGACTCGGTCCGCCGCGCCATGGCGATCCAGCTCATCATCAACCGCGAATGGGGCCTGGCCAGGAACGAGAACCCGCTGCAGGGCTCGTTCATCATCGACGAGCTGACGGACCTGGTGGAGGAGGCGGTGCTCGCCGAGTTCGAGCGCCTGTCGGACCGGGGCGGCGTGCTGGGCGCGATGGAGACCGGCTACCAGCGCGGCAAGATCCAGGACGAGTCCATGCTGTACGAGATGCGCAAGCACGACGGCTCGCTGCCGATCATCGGCGTCAACACGTTCACGAAGGAGCTCGACGAACCGGAGCCGCACACGCTTGAGCTGGCCAGAGGGACCGAGGAAGAGAAACGCTCGCAGCTCGACCGGCTCCAGGCCTTCCACGAGCGCAACCGCTCGGAGGCGCCCGCACAACTGGCGCGGCTGCGTGAGGTGGCGATGTCGGACGGCAACGCGTTCGAGGTGCTGATGGAGGCGGCGCGCTTCTGCTCGCTCGGCCAGATCACCGAGGCGCTCTTCGAGGCGGGCGGGGAGTACCGCCGCAACGTCTGACGGGCTTCCGCCAGGGCGGGTTCCCGCCACCCGAATGACCTTCCCCAGGGCATGGCGGGAGGAGTGGAATCCACCTCATTCCCCTCAACTTACCCGCCAGAACGCTGGCCGCCGCAGCGCTCGCGGCGACGGCGTTAGCCGTACCGACGGCCGCGCACGCAGGCTCCCGGGACCCCGCGCCCCGGGGAGCCCGCGCTCCAAGAGACCGAGATCACCCTCATCACCGGCGACCGGGTCCATTACGTGGACGGTCCGGGCGAACAGGACACCGTCACCGTGGATCGGCCGGACGGCGCGCAGGGCGGCGTCCAGGTCCTCCAGGCCGACGGGAAGGTCTACCGCTTCCTCATCGACGGCCCCCGCGCCCTGGCCGACCTCGCCGCTGCGCTCGACCGGCCGCCCGCCTCCGTGGAGGAGGACCTCGCCGTGCTGATCGGCCGCGGCCTGGTCTCGCGGGTACCGGACCCGTCCCTCCGGTACGTCGCCGCACCACCCGCGGTCGCGCTCGGCGGCCTGCTGACGGCGCGCAGGGAGGAGCTCCGGACGGCGGAGCTGGCCATCGCCGCGCTGGCCGAGCAGCACCGGATGGCCGCCACCGACCGCGCCGCCGGCGACCTCATCGAGGTGGTGACGGGCGTGGAGGCGGTACGGCAGCGCTTCCTGCAGATCCAGGCGGCGGCGCGCAAGCGAGTGCGCTCGTTTTCCATGGCTCCCTTCGTGGCGGTGCCCCCGGGGGCCAACCCGGCCGAGAACCAGGCCGTGGATCGCGGGGTGCAGTATTTCGTCGTGGTGGAGCGCGAGCTCCTGGCCGGTCCAGGGGCGGTGGCCGAGACGATCGACTCCCTGCGCAGGGGCGTGCAGGTCAGGGTGACGGACAAGCTGCCCATCAAGCTGATGATGGCCGACAGCGAGCTCGCCCTGGTGCCCCTGACCACCGAGCCCGGCGGGGAGCCCGCCGCCGTGCTCCTGCACCGCAGTGGGCTGCTGACCGCCGTTGAGGCCCTGTTCGACGCGGTGTGGCAGCAGGCGTACCCGTTGCGCCTGGATGCCGTGGGGGCGCTCGACGAGCAGCCCGAGTCCTCGGTGACGGAGCTGGACAGGAAGATCCTCGGGCTGCTGCTGTCGGGACTGACCGACGAGGCGGTGGCAGGGCAGCTCGACCTGTCGCTGCGCACGCTGCAGCGGCGGCTGCGGGCGCTGATGGACCTGGCGGGGGTTCGTACCCGAGCCCAGCTCGGCTGGCACGCCGCCCGCAACGACTGGGCCTGATCCCGACGCGGATAAGATCCGGGATCGGGACCATCGCTATCAGGAGGCATTCATGTCAGACGTCACTCTCAAGGGCAACCCCATCAGCGTGGGCGGCACCTTCCCGCAGCCTGGCGACAGCGCGCCCGCCTTCCGCCTGGTGGGCAACGATCTGGCGGACCGTTCGCTGGACGACTTCGGCCAGGCGACCAAGGTGCTCAACATCTTCCCGAGCGTCGACACCGGCGTCTGCGCGGCCTCGGTGCGGCGCTTCAACCAGGTGGCCGGGGAGCACCCCGGCGTCGAGGTGCTCTGCGTGTCCGCCGACCTGCCTTTCGCACAGAAGCGGTTCTGCGGCGCCGAGGGGATCGACAACGTGACCATGTTGTCGCTCATGCGCGGCCGCGAGTTCCTGGCCGACTACGGCGTGGCACAGGAGTCCGGTCCGCTGGCGGGGCTGGCCGCGCGTGCGGTGGTGGTGCTCGACGGCGACAACAACGTGGTCTACTCCGAGCTGGTGCCGGAGATCTCGCAGGAGCCGGACTACGAGAGCGCGCTCAAGGCACTCAAGTAGGCCTCAAGGCAGGATCACAGGCGTGATCTGATGTCCGCGGCCAGCTCAAGCAGGTGCTGATCGCTCGTGGCGGTGAGCTGAAGGTCCAGGATCAGCTCGTGGACCCCGGCCTCCGCCGCGGTGGCCAGATACGCCGCGATCTCGGCCACCGTACCGCTCCTGGGCGGGCTGCCCTGGTCGGTGATGACGGGGTTGCAGCGCATGACCATGCGCAGCGCCCCGGGGTCGCGGCCGGCCTGCTCGGCGGTCTCGCACACCGTCCGCCACATCGCCGTGAGCACGGGGATGGGCAGCGAGGCGGTCAACCATCCGTCGGCCCGGCGCCCGATGCGGCGCAGCGCGGGCTCGGAGAAACCGGCCAGGTAGAGCGGCACGTGGCGGGCCGGCTTGGGCTCGATGTGGCTCGGCGCGATCGTCCACAGCTCGTGCTCGAACGAGACCGGGTCCGTGCCCCAGATCGCCTCCAGTGCGTCCAGGGTGGCCTCGTACCGCTTCGCCCGGTCCTTCCACGGCACGCCGTTGGCGGCGTACTCGTCGGAGGACCAGCCGAGCCCCAGGCCCGCGGCGAGCCGGCCGCCGCTGAGATGGTCGATCGTGGCGAGGGAGCGGGCCAGGACGGGCGGCGGATACCAGCAGGCGTTGAGCGCGCTCGTGCCCAGCCGTACGGCGGACGTCGCCGAGGCGGCCACCGACAACACCGCGAACGGGTCCAGGAACACCCGATGCGCCTCCGGGATGCCGCCCCCGCCCGGATAGCGATCCTTCGGCCGCAGCGGCGTCATCAGCCGGTCGCCGGCCCACAAGCCGGCGAAGCCCATCTCCTCGGCCGCCCGCGCCACGTCGAGCACGCTGCGCAGCGCGGCGAACCTGCCGTACTGCGGCACCGCCAGCCCGACGTCCACGCCTCAGCCCTTCCTGCCCACGCCGCACAGGATCAGCGACGCCTGCGGACCGTCGATGAAGTCGACGGTGTCGCCCGGCTCGGGATGCCACTCGGGCAACCAGACCAGTCCGGGGTCGACCAGCTCGAACCCATCGAAGAGCTCCCTTATCCGCGCCCGGCCGCGCAGGGTGAGCGGCGCGCTGGCCCTCCTGTAGACCTCGGTGGCCGCGTCCACGGCCGCGGCGCGGGCGTCGCTGGTGCCGTGGGACATGACCAGATAGCTTCCGGGTGCCATGGCCTCGCGCAGGGTCGCGATGATCTCCTGCGGCCGCTCGGACTCGGTGACGAAGTGCATGACCGCCGCCAGCAGCACGCCCACGGGGCGGCCGAAGTCGATCGCCCGCGTGACCTCGGGATCGTTCAGTATGTCCCTGGGTTTGCGAAGGTCGCCCTGGACCACCGTCGTGCCGCCCTGACCGGCCAGCATTGCCCGCGCGTGCACCATGACCACCGGATCCACGTCGGCGTAGATGACCTGAGAGCCGTCGCCGGCGATCTGGTGCACGTTCTCCCGCCGCGGCAGCCCCGTGCCGATGTCGAGGAACTGCCGCACACCGGCTCCGGCGAGGTGACGCACGGCACGCGTGAGGAACGCCCGGTTCGCGCGGGCGGCGGCCCGCACCTCGGGCGCCACTCTCAAGATCTGCTCCGCCGCCTCCCTGTCCACAGGGAAGTGATCCTTGCCCCCGAGAAAGTAGTCGTAGAGCCGGGCAACGTTAGGCGTGTCCGGATCGAACCCGCGTGACTCTCGCTGCACCGCATCCCCCCGATCACATGGTAATGATCTTTCGGGTGATTCTACGGATCTATACCGACATCAGGCGGCTCTTATCCGTAGATCTAGGGTATGAACCGTTCTGGCGCCCACTATGCGAACCGGTCCCCGCCCCCAGTGGTGTCCGCACCACCGGGACAGCGTCCGGCGGGGCGGTGGCCCAAGAGCCGCACTCCCTCCAGGGATGCGGAGTCAGGCCCCGACAACGCGGTTCTCAGCCACGGTCCGCCCGGCTCGCCGGACGGACGCGGCGTCGGCTTCCACCGGATCGCTTCCCGGCCTCGGCCGGCATGCGACGAGGCTACGCTGATGTCCGTTTTACTCATGTAAACACAGAGAGCCGAAGACGCTGTGGATATGGATGACCTCGGCATGCCCGTGGCGGTCCCGGATACCGTGCGGCGGATCGTGTCCCTGGTGCCGTCGCTGACCGAGTCCGTGGCGGTGACCGTGCCGGAGGCGTTGGTGGGGGCGACCGACTGGTGCTCGCACCCGGCCGACCTCGACGTGACCAGGGTCAAAGGCACCAAGAACCCCGACCTGGAGGCCATCAGGAAGCTCCGGCCCGACGTGGTCCTCGCCAACGCCGAGGAGAACCGCCCGGCCGACCTCGATGCCCTGCGCGCGGCGGGGATCGCGGTCTGGGTCACCAAGATCGAGACCCTGGAGGAGGCGTTCGTCTCGCTGGACCGGATGTTCACGTACGCGTGCCGTACCGGTCGCCCGACCTGGTTGGACGCCGCGGAGGCGGCGTGGCGGTCGGCCGCGACGGAGGGTCCGAGGAGGACGGCGATCATCCCGATCTGGCGCCGGCCGTGGATGGTCGTCGGCCGTGACACCTTCACCGGGGACGTGCTCAAGCACCTCGGCGTCGACAACCTGTATGTCGGCCACTCCGAGCGTTATCCCAAGATCCCGCTTTCCGAGCTGGTGGAGCGCCGGCCCGACCTGGTGGTCCTGCCCGACGAGCCCTATGCGTTCTCCGGGACGGACGGCCCCGAGTGTTTCCCCGGCAGCACGTGCGCCCTGGTCAGCGGGCGGCTGCTGACCTGGTACGGCCCCTCGCTGGTCGAGGCGCCCGAGCGGTTGCGCCGCGACCTCGGCGGCTCAGGGGTCAGTTGACCGGTTCGGCCAGCGCGGCGTCCACGGAGGCGGGGGAGAGCACGTGCTCCATGACGATGACCGCCATGCCCACGATGCCCGCCCGGTCGCCCAGCGACGAGGTGACGATCTCCAGGTTCCTGGTCGTGTACGGCAGGCTGCGGCGATAGACGATCTCTCTGATCCCGGTCAGGTAGTGCTCCCTGGTCTCGGCCATGTCCCCGGCCAGCACCAGCACGCCGGGGTTGAGCAGACTGACCGCGGTGGCCAGCACGACTCCCAAGGTCCGCCCCGCCTCCTGGGTGCGGGCGATGGCCGTGGGATCGCCGGCCTGCACGAGCCGGACCACGTCCCGGCTGAACTCCTGGCCCAGGTCGGTGGCCAGGGCGTGGCCGCTGGCCAGCGAGGCGACGCAGCCGCGCGAGCCGCAGGTGCAGACGCGGTCGTCGCTCTCGCGAATGCGTACGTGCCCGATGTTTCCCGCGGCTTCCTCGACGCCGCGATAGATCTGGCCATCGAGGATGATGCCGGTGCCAATCCCGGTCGAGACCTTGATGAGGATCAGCGAGTCGGTCTCCCGCCAGGACGACCACCACTCGCCCAGGGCCATCGCGTTGGCGTCGTTCTCCACCAGGATCGGCACGTCGTATGCCGCCCCGATGGCCGCGCCCACCGGATGGTCGTCCCATCCCGGCATGAGGAACGACCTGATCACCCGCCCGTTGGTGTGGTCCACCGAGCCTGGCAGGTCCAGCCCGACGCCGCACACCTCGGCGGCGGGCCGCCCGTGCCGGTCCAGCATGCGCTCGAACGCCTGCCGCACCCACGACAGCACGGCCTCGGGCCCGCGGTCGATGCGCATCTCGGTGCTCTCCTCGGCCAGCGGCCGGGCGGCCAGGTCGGTCAGCGCCGCCCGGACGTGCGTGGCTCCCAGGTCGGCGACCAGCATCAGCCGCTTGGTCGCGTCCACGTCGAGCACCGAGGGCGGTCGCCCGCCCCCGGAGGTGCCGACACCGGACTCATGGATGTATCCGGCCTCGATGAGCCGGTCGACCCGGTCGGTGATCGTCGACCGGGACAGACCGGTGTACTCGATGAGTTCCTTGCGCGTACGGCAGGAGCCATTGCGGATGAGCTGGAGGATCTGCCCTGCCGTCAGCATGGTTCATCCCTTCTCGGCTCCCGCCGTGAGCCCCTCCGTCAGCAGCCGTTCGCTGGCGAAGAACACGATCACAATCGGCAGCGTGAGCACCACCGACCCGGCCATCAGGACCGTCGTCGGGATCTCTATGCTTCCCGCGAGCTGTGAAAGCCCCAGCGAAACGGTCCAGCTGTCCCGCCGCTCCACCAGGAAGAGCAGGGCGAACAGGAACTCGTTCCAGGCGATCATGAAGGCGTAGAGGCCGGTGGCCATCAGCGCGGGCTTGGAGAGTGGCAGCACCACCCGCCAGATGGTCGACAGTCTCGTGCACCCGTCGATCGCGGCCGCTTCCTCCACACTCTGCGGGACGGTCTCGAAGTAGTTGCGGAGCATGTATACCGTGACGGGCACCGTTTGCGCGATATACACGAGGATCAGTCCGATCAGGGATCCCCGGAGCCCGAGCATCGTGAAGAGCACGAACAGCGGGATGGCCAGCACGATCGCCGGAAACAGGTACACCGCCAGAAACAGGAAGTGCACCTGCCGCCGCCCGAAGAAGCGCAGCCGCGCCACCGCGTACGCGCCTGGGATCGAGATCAGCAGCGTGAACGCCACCGACGCGACCGCGATGATCGCGCTGTTCCCCATGAACGTCAGGAAGCCCTGCCTGGTCAGGACGTTCACGTAGGTGTCGAGCGTGAAGCTGCGAGGCCAGAGCGAGCCCGGCTCCAGGATGAGCTCCTGGATGTCACGCACCGACAACATCACCATGTAGAAGAACGGGAACGCGGTGATCACGAAGAGCACCAGGATCACCAGCGGCTTCAGATACCTGAAGAGAGCCCGTTCGAAACTATCCCTGCTCACGTTCACTCCCGCCGAAGAACCGCAGGTAGAGGATGAGGAACACGACGAGCACGACCGCCAGCACGATCGCCTGCGCGGCCGAGGCCCCGATGTCGTCGCGGGCGGTCAGGAAGTTGTAGACCCGCACGCTGACGACCTCGGTGCCGGCCCCGCCGCCGGTCAGCAGGTAGACGTCGTCGAACTTGGTGAACGTGAACACGAACCGCAGCACCGACAGCAAGGCGATGATGCGCCACAGCTGCGGCAGGATCACGTACCGGAAACGTTGGGTGGGCGTGGCCCCGTCCACCACCGCGGCCTCGTCCAGCTCCTTGGGCAGCGCCTGCAGCCTGGCCAGGATGAAGAGGAACGCGAACGGGAAATACCGCCATGCCTCGAATGCGATCACCGTCAGCAGTGCCACCGGCACCTGGATGCCCAGGAACTCGCCATTGGCCTGGGTGAGGAACGCGATCGGCTCGCGCAGCCAGGTGTTGACGATGCCGTACTGCGGATTGAGCATCGTCTCCCACAGGAACGCCACGGCCACGACCGGCGCCACGTACGGGATCAGGATCGACGCCCTGACCAGCGTGCGCCCCGCGAACCTGTCCCGCAACGCCAGCGCCGCCACCAGCCCGATCACGATCGACAACGCCGTTCCCGCGATCGTGTAGACGAGGGTGTTGACCAGGGACGACCAGAAGCCGGGCTCGGAGATCACGTACGTGAAGTTCTCCAGCGTGTAGTTGCCGAAGATCCCCACCCGCCGGATATTGATCAGTCGCGCATCCTGGAACGCCAGCATGATCGCCCACAGCAGCGGCACCACCACCACGACCAGCGTGATGATCAGCGTCGGCGAGATCAGGACGAGCCCGGCGCGGCCCTCCTGCTGCCGAAGCGTGTGACCCTTAGGTCTGCCCGGCGGCGCCGCCGGCCTTGCGTGCGTCGTCGTCACTGCCGGATCCCGCGCTTGATCGACTCCACGTCGGCCTTGGCCTGCGTGGCGGCGGCCTGCGGGGTGAGTGAGCCGTCCACGACTCCGCTCAGCGCCTTGGGCACCGGCAGCTCGCCCATGGTGGCGCCGACCAGCTTGCCCTGCCCCTGCGGGATGCCCCAGCGCGCGAACGTGTCAGGGCTCTTGCGCAGGGCCTCCAGTATGTCGGCCGGGTAGATGTCGGCCAGCGGCTTCTTGGAGTCCACCCCGGCGGGGAGCTTGTTCCACTGCTCGGCGAAGTTGGTGCGGGTGGGGAACTTGCCCTCGGGGGCCATGCCGATCCAGCGCTCGTAACCCTCGTTCATCATGTAAGCGACGAACTTGGCGGTCGGGTCCTTGGCCGCGTCACGGGTGATCGCCCATGAGACGATCTCGCCGTACTGCGCGGGCGCGCTCGCGTCCGGTCCCTTCAGCGCCGTCACCACGCCGGTGTTCTTGGCCAGCCACTCGGGGTCCTCGCGGCACTCCTGGCAGCTCGGCAGCGCGTCCTTACGCAGCCCCGCCATCTCGTCCAGGATGAACGACGACCAGATCATCATGGCCGCCTTGCCCGAGAAGTACGTGGCCCTGGTGGTGTCGACGTCCTGCTTGCCCTTGACCGAGTAGTTCTTGGCCAGGTTGGAGTAGAACTCGAAGGCCCGCACGCACGCCGGCGAGTCCAGGGCGACATTTCCGGAATTGTCCACCAGCTGGCAGCCGTTCGCCTGCGCGATGTGCTCGAAGCTCTGCGCGGTGAACGAGTCCTTCGGCGCGATCGCCAGCGTGATGCCCGCGACGCCGCCCGTGTTGAGCTTCTGGGCCGCCGCCTGCAGCGCCTCGTACGTGTCCGGCGGCTGCAGCCCGGCGTTGTCGAACAGGTCCTTGCGGTAAAGGATCAGCTGCGCCCACCCGTCGCTGGGCACCGCGAGCAGCCGGCCTCCCGAGGTGTTGAGCTCCAGGGCCCGCGGGGAGAACGAGTCCCTGCCGAGCTGGTCCACGACCTTGCCCGGCGTCTCGGTGTCGAGCAGCTCGTTGGCCTCCAGCTCGCGGACCGCGGCCAGGGGCAGGGCGCCGATCACGTCCGGCAGGTCGTCCGCCGCGGCGGCGGCCGTGATCGCCTGGCTGAACTGGTCTTCGGCCATGGCGACCAGATCCACTTGGATTCCGGTCTTCTGGGTGAACTCGGTGACGATCTGCTTCTGCACGGCCATCCGGTCCTCGAGGTTCTCCTCGGTCCAGACCGTGATCTTGTTGGCTGCGGTCGGCTGCTCGCCGCCGTCGTCACCGCAGGCCGTCAGCGTGGCGGCCGTCAGCAGTGCGACGGAGAGGACGGCGGTTACCTTCTTCGGCATGGCACGCTCCTCTGGTTGGGGATACGCCGCCCTTACCCCGGATCAGATGGCGCAACGTGCGGTAGGCGATACCGAGACCGGTCTGTACTCTCTCCGTGCTTCCGCTCCACACGGGGTCCTCATGCTCCACGGAGACCACACCGTCGTATCCGCCCTCGTAGCGAAGCCGTACGCGATGTCGGGAAATGTACGGCCCCAGCCATCGGGGTGCCAGCCCTTCATCACGCAGTTCTCAATGACGATCTCCGCGTTTCGCTGTCTGGCGTACTTCACCAGGGGTCGAAGACGTCAACGGCGCGTTCGATGTTGTCGCGGACCGTCCGCCCGAGGCCCGTCCTATGAACGTGCCGACGGCGGGGCAGCCGAGTGCGGCGGCGACGTCAATACGGCGCTGGACGTGCGGATTCACGCTCTGACCTGGCATGAGGATGCCGGTTGTTCTCGTAGTATGCGATCGAGGAAAGCGTTAGTCCGGTTTAGCGGAAGATGCCCCGGATTCGTGCGCATTCGGGCTCGTCAAAACGATCTACCTGAATGTGACTTCGGCCATCCGAAGTCGGCCGACCTGCCACTTCCAGGGCCTCGAGGCCCTGCTGAGAGGCTCGGCGGGCGACGTCGGTAAGGTCACTTTCCACAAGACACGCGGTCAGAAACCCCAATTGCATCAGCAGCCTCCCGCAGAAGACGTAGACTTAAGAGTGTTACGGGCGCAACTATCGTGTGCAAACAAGCAATAAAGCTTTGTCTTTTGATTGATCATTAAGCGTAAGTGTTGGGGAATGCGCGTCATCACCTTTGAAGAGCCAGGCCATGTCCGCGTCGGCTTGGAGTCGCCCGCCGAACTCGTTCCGGGCTCCGTGCGTGTTAGAACGCTCTACTCCGGAGTCTCGGCAGGCACGGAACTCACCGCCTATCGCGGCACCAACCCCTATCTCAGCCGAAAGTGGGACACCGAGCGTCGGCTGTTCACCGAGGGTCAGACGCATGCCTACCCGCTGAGCGGCTGGGGATACCAGGAGGTCGGCGAGGTGGTGGAGGCGGCGCCCGATGTCGCGGATCCCCCCGTCGGCGCGCTCGTGTGGGGCATCTGGGGCCACCGCGCCGAGGCCGTCGTGCCGGCGGAGAAGCTGGTCGGCCATGTGCTGCCGCCCGGCGCCGACCCGCTGAGCGGCGTGTTCGCCCGCGTGGGCGCCATCGCGCTCAACGCGGTGCACGCCGCCGACGTGCACCTCGGCGACCAGATCGCGATCTTCGGCCAAGGCGTCATCGGGCTGCTCGCGACGCGCCTCGCCGTGCTCAGCGGCGCCCGGGTGGTCGCCGCCGACTCCATTCCCGACCGGCTCGAGCTGGCCAGGAAGTTCGGCGCCGCCGAGACGTTCGACATCGCCTCGGGCTCGGTCGCCGAGTTCATGCGCAAGCGCATCGAGGGCGCCGACACCGTCATCGAGCTGAGCGGCAGCCACCTCGGCCTGCACGAGGCCATCAGGACCGTGCGCAAGGGCGGCCGGGTCGTGGCCGCCGGGTTCTACCAGGGTGACGGCATCGGGCTGCGGCTGGGCGAGGAGTTCCACCACAACCAGGTCCAGCTCGTCGCCTCCCAGATCGGCGGTGTCGCCTCGTGGCTGGCACACCGGTGGGACGTCGAGCGCCTGCAGCTCACGTTCATGGAGCTCGTGCACCGGGGCGAGGTCGACGCCGCCGAGCTCATCAGCCACGTCGTCCCCGTGGACCGGGCCGCCGAGGCCTTCGACCTCATCGACAAGCATCAGTCCGAAGTGCTTCAGCTCGTCTTCCAATTCGAGGAGTAAACAGTGAAGCTCGCCGTACAGGAGCAGCTTCTGCCCGGCCGCACGCTGCAGGAGAAGTTCGCGTTCGCGGTCGATGCCGGGTTCGACGCCATCGAGCTGCGTGGGAAGGGGGATTTCCACTTCGCCGGACGGCTCACCGAGCTCAAGCGGGCCCTGGCTGACGGCGTGGTCATGCCGACCGTCTGTGTCGACATGCCGCACTTCATCGGCGACTTCGACCCTGCCAAGCGCAAGGACGCGATCCAGCAGCTCCGCTCCCAGCTCACGGTGATCGCTGAGCTCGGCGGCATCGGCGTCATGACCCCGGCCTCGTGGGGGCAGTTCTCCTTGCGGCTGCCGCCGTTCGAGCCGCCACGCAGTCCCGAGGAGGACCGCGAGGTGCTGGCCGAGGCGCTGGGCATCCTGGGCGAGCACGCACAGCGCAACGGCGTGCTGATCATGCTGGAGCCGCTCAACCGGTACGAGAACCACATGGTCAACACGCTGGCCGACGCGGTCTCCTACTGCGCCATGGACTCGATCAGGGTCGTCGGCGACACGTACCACATGAACATCGAGGAGGACGACCCCTGCCGCGCGCTGGCCGAGGCCGCCCCCTACATCGCGCACATGCAGATCAGCGAGTCCAACAGGAACCAGCCGGGCACCGGTCACCTCGACTGGGGCGCGCAGCTGGCCACGCTCGACGCTTTCGGCTACGACGGCTACCTGGCGCTCGAATGCCGCCTGCGTGGCGAGCCGGAGATCGTCCTGCCTCAGACCGCTGCCTTCGTCAGGAAGTTCCTCTGATGCTGCGTGATGCCATCCGCGTCCTGGTGACGAACTGGGACGGCAGCTACACGGTTCCCTCCCGCCGGCTCTACCCCCATCAGTGGAGCTGGGACTCGGCCTTCATCGCGATCGGCCACGCCCGCTGGGCCCCGAGAAGGGCCAGGTCGGAGCTGCTGAGCCTGGTCGGTGCCCAGTGGCGCGACGGGCGGGTGCCGCACATCGTGTTCAACCCGAAGGTGCCCGACGGCGCGTACTTCCCAGGCCCCGACTTCTGGCAGACCCGCGCGCCGTCCGGGAGCGCGACCTCCGGCATCATCCAGCCGCCCGTCCACGCCCTGGCCGCGTGGAAGACCCACCTGGCCGAGCCGGACCCGGCGTTCCTGCGCCGGATCTACCCGCGGCTGGTGGCCCAGCAGGAGTTCCTGCGGACGGCCAGGCGTTCGCCCGAAGGGCTGATCTCGATCGTGCACCCCTGGGAGTCGGGCATGGACAACAGCCCGGCCTGGGACCTGTCGCTTCAGGGCGTGCAGGAACGCCCCACCGGGTTCGTCCGCAGGGACATCGACGCGGTCAGCGCCGACGAGCGGCCTACCGACCGCGACTACGAGTGCTATGTGGCGCTCGCCCGGGCCTACCGCGACTCCGGCTACCGCCGGGCCGGCGCATTCCACATCGAGGACCCGCTGTTCAACACCGCGTACGGCGTGGCCGAGCAGGCGCTCGCCCAGATCGCCGAAGTGTGCGGCCTCGACCCCGAGCCGCACGAGCGGGAGGCGGCCGCCATCACCGCGGCCATGGTCGAGCACCTCTACGACGGCGAGCTCTTCCAGGCCCGCGATGTGAACACCGGACACCTGCTCCATTCCGCCAGCGCCGCAGGGCTGACGCCGCTCATGCTGTCCGGGCTGCCAGGCGAGGTCGCCGACACGTTGATCGCGACCGCGCTGGACCGGTTCGCGTTGAAGGACGGCGTCCTGCCCAGCTTCTCGCCGTCGGCGCCGGAGTTCGACTCGGTGCGCTACTGGCGGGGGCCGAGCTGGATCAACCTCTGCTGGCTGGTCTGGCAGGGGCTCAAGGACCGCCGGCCCGACCTGGCCGGCCCGCTCGCCGACGGCATGATCACCATGGCGGCGCGCTCCGGCTTCCGCGAGTACTTCGACCCGTTCACGCTGAACGGCCACGGCTGCTGGGACTTCAGCTGGTCAGCCGCCCTCCTCCTCGACGTCGTCGCAGAGCACGGCCTGGAGGGTCTGGCGGCGGCCGGCGGCGAGATCGGTGAGGAACCGGGGGGCCTCGTGAAAGCCCACCACGTCAGTGATCAGGTGCTGGCGTAGCGCTCCGCCGTACTGCCTGAGCAGCGTGATCGTCTCGTGTGAGAGCCGCTCCCTGTCCCAGGCGTGCGCCAGCCCGCGCGGCACCCTGCCGATCTGGGCGCAGCGCACCGTCAGCCCGTTGTGGTGGAACTCCTCGCCGAGCCGCACCTCCTGCGCGCCCTGCGTGTAGAAGGCCAGGTCGATCAGCGTGCCCTGCGGCCGCAGCAGTCGCAGGGCGAGCGCCAGGGCCCGGGGCTGGCCGCGGCACTGGAACACCACGTCGGCGCCTCGGTCGCCCGGACCGTGCCGCCAGCGGCGCTTCAGCGTCACCGCCGGGTCGTCGTCGGCGGCCATCACGTGTGAGCCGAGCGTATCGGCGACCGCGAGCCTGGCCGGGGTCTCGTCCACGACCACGACGTCGGCAGCGCCGCAGGACCTGGCGAAGCAGGCGGTCAGCAGGCCGACCACGCCCGCGCCCACGACCACCACCCGGCGGCCGCGTACGCCGTCGCCCAGTTGCTGCACGGCGGGGCCGTGCAGGTCGTGTGCCGCGTGCAGCAGGCCGTTGGCGCAGATGGGGCCCATGTGGGCGACGTAGATGCCGAGCAGCGGGTCGAGGTCGTCGGGCAGCTCGACGAACCTGTCCTCCATCGGGTCCGCCACGTACGCCGTCCGGTGCCCGTAGCACATCGCCACCAGCGCGCCCTCGCGCACGGCCCGCGTACGGGTCTCCACCACCAGACCGACCTGCATGTAGCCGATGCCGCGCACCGGATACTCGACCGAGGGCGTGCCTTCGGTGAACAACCCGAGTGCGTGGTCCCAGGTGGAGGTCAGAGCGGGGTTCGTGCCTTTGACGTAGGTCAGCTCGGTCCCGGCCGAGACGCCGCTGTGCGTGGTCGCCACCATGAACCCGCCCTCGGGGATGCCGGGTAGCTTCTCCTCGACCAGCGTCACCTGCCCCGGCCCCTCGATGCTCAGGATTGTGCTCATCGCCTCACTCATCCAGCATCACCGGCCTTCGTTCCGCAGCGGACCGGGCGAGCGCCAGCGCCAGGCGGTGGGTCCGCAGAGCCTCACGGTACGGCACACGCACGTCCGCGTCCTTGCCTTGGACGGCGTCGATGAACTCCCGGTCCACCCGGGTCTTGGCCTGGCCGTCGTCCTCGATGACGCGTTGCCCGTCGACCAGCAGCCGCGTCTCGCTCAGCTCGAGCGCGATGCCGTCGGCGCAGATCTCCAGCCCCACCCGGTGCTTCTGGGTGAGCAGGCAGGAGGTGGCCAGCAGGCCGGCCGCACCGCCGGCGAAGCGCATCACCGCGGCCGTGGCCCGGTCCACCTCGCCGTCATGGGTGTTGTCCTCGGGGACGGCATGCACCATCGCGACCTCGCCCACCAGCACCCGGGCCAGGTCCAGCACGTGGACGGCCTGCTCGATGATCTGGCCGCCGGACATGCTCCGGTTCAGCCACCAGGCGACCGGGGGGATCTTGTCGAGCCAGTGGCCGAGCGCGAGGCGTACCGGGCGGCCGTCGAGCAGGTCGCGGGCCTGCTCGACGATGCCGAGGTAGCGCCAGTGGTGGCCGACCGCCGACGGCAGGGATTTCCGCGCTATTTCGGACGCGATAAATTCTGCGGTTTCGAGATCTAGTGATAGCGGTTTTTCTACAAAGAGAGGGAGATCACACGACAAGACATCACGTTCCGGGTTACCGTGCGCGAAAGGAGGGACACAGACGTAGACCGCATCCAGACCGCCGGCACTGAGCAGGTCTGCATGGCCGCCATAGGCGGGGGAGCCATGCTTGGAGGCCAGGGCCTCCGCCCTGTGGGGATCCGTGTCGGCGATTCCAGCGATCGTGACATCGGGGAATCCGGACAGGACGTCTGCATGGCGAGCGGCGACATTTCCGGCACCTACGATGCCGACGCGGGTCATTGGGGACACAACCTCGCATATGCCACATCCGGTCGCGACCAAACAAACATGTTCAAGGACGTATAGATCGGGCAGAGGTCGTGACCGCATGAGAACGGGGCTGAGTGCATGGAGACAGATGTGCGAGCCTTGTCCAGGGTTCAGGAGTGGTACGGCCCACACTCGAGCACCGCGGCCGAGTGGCCCGTCGACGCCTTAATGCTGGCCAAGGGAACCACCACGGTGAGCGTCGTCCTGCCTGCTCGCGACGAGGAGAGCACGGTCGGCGACATCGTCAGCGTCATCCGCCGCGACCTCGTCGAGCGCACGCCGCTCGTGGACGAGATCCTGGTGGTCGACTCGAACTCCACCGACGCGACCGCCCAACGGGCCCGCGAGGCGGGTGCCAGCGTGGTCGCGCAGAACGAGGTGCTCACGCAGCTGCCCAAGCTGACGGGCAAAGGTGAAGCACTGTGGAAGGGACTGGCCGCCTCGAGCGGCGACATCGTCGTGTTCGTGGACGCCGACCTGCGCAACTTCGGTTCGCACTACATATCCGGCCTGCTGGGACCACTGTTGGTGGACGCCGACATCCATTTCGTCAAGGCCACGTACGAGCGGCCGTACGTCGGTGCCGACGGCATCGCCCAGCGGGGCGCCGGCGGGCGCGTCACCGAGCTGGTGGCCAGGCCACTGATCAACATGTTCTGGCCGGAGCTGGCCGGATTCGCCCAGCCGCTCGGCGGTGAGTACGCCGCCCGGCGGGCGGTGCTCGAACAAGTGCCGTTCGTCACCGAGTACGGCGTGGAGTTCGGGCTCCTCGTCGACCTGCTCGAACTCATCGGACTGGACGCGATGGCCCAGGTGGATCTGGGCCAGCGTAGGCACACCCACCAGTCGATGGCCGCGCTCGGCCGGATGGCCGGGCAGATCATGCTCACCGCCTGGTCCCGGCTGGAACGCCAGGGCCGCGTGATGTCGTCGGAGCCCCCGGCGCACACGCTGCTGCAGTTCGGGCTGGACGGCGACGCCGACCTGGTGGACGTGGCCGTGGCGGAGCGACCTCCGCTCGCCTCCCTCGTACTGGAGGAGGATGTGGCATGAAAGTCCTGATCAACGCGGGGCCGTGGCTCACGGTTCCGCCCCCTGGCTACGGCGGGATCGAGAACGTGGTGGCGACGCTGGTGCCCGCGCTGCGCGAGCGGGGCGTTCACGTGGTGCTGGCCTCCGTGGGGACGAGCACGCTGGACGTGGACGAGCTGATCGGCGTCTACGACGAGGGTCAGTTCACGGAGTTGCAGAAGCCGTACAACCAGGTCATGGGCATCGCGCACGCGCACCAGGCGCGGCTGATCGCCGAGCTGCGCGCCCGAGACGACATCGACCTCGTCCACGACCACCTGGAAGTGGTCGGGCCGGCGATCCTGGCGGCCCTCGGCGGGCCCCCTGTCCTCCACACCCTCCACTGGGACCTGCGTAAACATCCGGACTTCTACGGCGCGTTCCCGTCGTCGATCGCGGTCAACGGCGTCTCTGAGTCACAACTGGCCCGTGCCCCCGATGCCTTGCGCGCGGCCTCGCTCGGCGCGATCTACCTGGCCACCCCGCTCACCGACGGTGACCTGCGGGCCGCGCGCGGGGATCATTTCGTGGTGATGGGCCGGATCTGTCAGCTCAAGGGCCAGCACGTGGCGGCCAGGCTCTGCCAGAAGCTGGGGCTGCCGCTGGTGCTGGCCGGACCCGTCAGCGGCCGCAACACCCCGGCCGAGCTGGACGTCGTGGCGCAGAACCCGTACCACCCGCTGTACGGCCACCCGGACGTGCGGTACTACCTCGACCAGGTGTCCCGCTACCTCGACGGCGAGCTGGTCAGGTGGGTCGGCGCGGTGGGCGGCCCGGCCAGGGACTTCCTGTACGCCTCGGCCCGGGCCGCGCTCTTCCCCATCCAGTGGGACGAGCCCGGCGGCACCGCCGTCGTCGAGGCGCTGGCGCTCGGGGTGCCGCCCATCGGGCTGCGCCGCGGCTGCCTTCCCGAGATCATCGACCACGGCCGCACCGGCTTCCTGGCCGACAGCGAGGAGGAGCTGGCCGAGTGGGTGCTGCGGGTGGACGAGCTGGATCCCGAGGAGTGCCGCGCCGAGGCCCGCCGCCGCTTCTCGCCGTCGGTCATGGCCGATCGTTACCTGGAGCTGTACGAGAGGGTCATGCGAGCCGGATGAGATCGCCGGGACCGGGGCGAGGCCGGGCAGGCAGCTGCCGCTACGCGAAGCCTCGAGGAAGGACGGTGACCGGGCAGCAGGACGCCCGCAACATCTTCATGGCCAGCTCGCCGAGAAACACCCGGTGCGGCTGCGCGTCCTCGCTCGCCGCGCAGACCAGCAACTCGCCGGGCAGCCACTCGACGTCGGCCATCGCGGCGGCCACGTCGTGCCCCTCGGCGACCTCCGACTCCGCCTCGATCCCCGTGCTCTCCCAGGCCAGCCGCACGGCCAAGGCGAGATCATCCCTGAGCTTCCCCTGATCCTCGGTACGCAGGTCGAAGGTGATCAGCCGGAGCGGCACGCCCAGCCGCAGCGCGGCCTGCGCCATCCGCTCGACCGCCGCGTCACACTGCGGCCGGTGCACGTAGGCCAGCGTGAGGCGGCTGGGCACGTCGGACGGCACGTACTGGTCAGGTGCCACCATGACCGCCTCCGACGACCGGTGGAGCAGATGGTCGGAGGTGGCGCCGATGGCGATGCGACCGTGCTGCCCGCCGTCCGTCGAGCCGACCACGATCAGGTCGGCCCTGATCCGGCTGGCCAGCACTGACAACCCACGTCCCGTGCCTCTGCTCTCGTACGTGATGTACTCGGCCGGCGTCGGCCCCAGCTCCTCGGCCGCGTGCGCCAGATTGGCCTGCGCCTCGACCGCCAGCCCAGGGCTGCCCGGCGGGTAGATCGTCGCCACCGTGAGCTCGCCACCCGTGACCCGTGCGATCGCGGCGCCAAGGGTCAGGGCCTCCCGCCCTCCCGCGTCGCTGGTATAGCCGACGATCACGTGCTCACCGATCACGACTGCCCTCTTACCCGCTCTGACCTGGGAATACGCCACCTTGATCCGAACGTTGTAAACCTTCGGAGGCGCAAAACAGTGAAGATCACTCTTGACGTTCGCTTCAACGGGGCCCGGGGCCCGATCACCCTTCGTGAAGCGGTTCAGCAGCTTCGAGTGCACGATCTGGCGTGCACGGTGGCTGCGGATGTCGTCGACAAGGAGGTCACCATTTTCGCTGACTGCGTGGCGCGCGGCTTCACGCCGCTCCGCAGCGAGATCATGGCCGCGTACTACGTGGCCGAGCGCGATGCCACCGCGGAAGCGTTCGATCGCGGGCTGATCACCCAGGCCGAGTTGGAGAGCAAGCACGCCGCCCTGGCGTGCCAGCTGCTCGCCTGACCTTCGTCATATCGAGGGGATCGGCCGTCTGGCCGAGGTGCGACCCGACATTCCACCCTTGGGTCGAAGTCCTCGGCGGCCGGAGTTCATAAGGTCGTGTCCACTGCCCGTTCACGGATTGGACACGTGTGTACAGCGACATCGTCGGCTTCGCCCTGGCCACGCCCTACTGGCTCCACACGCTCGCCGAAGCGGGCACGGATGCCGGTTTATTCGTGTTCGCGGCGCTGTTCGCGGTGGCCGCGCTGCGCGCGTGGCGGGCTCCGGCCCGCGACCTGGCACTGGTGATCGCGGGTCCGGCCGGGGTGGTCTTCGCCTATGTGGTGAGCGAGGTCATCAAGACCTTCGTCAGGGAGGACCGGCCGTGCCGGGGTGGGATCGCGACCATCGCCGACTGCCCGCCGCCGGACGACTGGTCCTTCCCCAGCAACCACACCGTGATCGCGGCCGGCGCAGCTGCCACGCTCGTGCTGGCCTGGCGTTCCCTGGCCTGGGTGGTGTTCCCGCTGGCGGCCGCCATGGCGTTCTCGCGGGTGTTCGTGGGCGTGCACTATCCACATGACGTGGCCGCGGGTTTCCTGCTCGGGCTCGCGCTCGCGCCGCTGTTCGCGCTGCTGGTGGTGGGCGCCGTCACCCCCGCCGTACGCCTTGCCCGAAGCCGTCTGTCGCTGCGATGAGCCGGTCCAGGATGCCGGGCTCGGAGAAGGCATGCCCGGCATCGTGCACCACATGGAACTCAGCCTCCGGCCACGCCTTGTGCAGATCCCACGCGGTCGCCGCGGGCGTGCAGGCGTCGTATCGCCCCTGCACGATCACGGCGGGAATGTGCCGGATCTTGTCGACCTCCCTGATGAGCTGATCGGGTGTGAACCAGCCGTCGTGGTGGAAGTAATGGTTCTCGATCCTGGCGAAGCAGACGGCGATCTTGTCCTCCCCGAACTCGGCGACCAGCTCGGGATCCGGCAGCAACGTGATCGTGCCCGCCTCCCACTGCGCCCACGCCTTGGCCGCCGCCAGCCTGGCGTCCGCGTCGTCCCCTTCCAGCCGCTTGCGGAACGCCGCCATCAGATCGCCTCGCTCGGCCTCCGGGATCGGCGCGACATACTGCTCCCACAGGTCCGGAAACAGATAGCAGGCCCCCTCCTGGTAGAACCACCGCAACTCCTGCGGCCGCAGCGTGAAGATCCCGCGCAACACGAGCTCGGTCGTCCGGTCGGGATGTGTTTGCGCGTACGCCAGCGCCAGCGCGCTGCCCCACGACCCCCCGAACACCTGCCACCGTTCTATGCCCAGGTGCTCGCGCAGCCGCTCCATGTCCGCCACCAGGCTCCACGTGGTGTTGGCCGTGAGATCGGTGGTCGGGTCACTGGCGTGCGGCAGACTCCGCCCACAGTTGCGCTGGTCGAACAGCACGATGCGGTAGAGCTCCGGATTCCACTGGCGGCGGTGATTGGCGGTGCACCCGCCACCCGGCCCTCCGTGGAGCATGACGGCGGGCTTGCCGTCGGGGTTGCCGCAGACCTCCCAGTAGATCTGGTTGCCATCGCCTACATCGAGCAGGCCAGAGTCGTACGGGTCGATGGGCGGGTACAAGGTCCTCATGCCTCCCGATCCTGCCGCATGTGCGTGGGCGGGGCGCCGTCGCTCCGCATTTCCGCTGAGCTCTTCTACGCCGCCAGGACCTGTGCCGGGTCCGGGGTGTGGCAGTCGATGGAAGTCAGGGTGGCATGGCGGGTGGCCTGGGTGGCGCAGAGCCAGTCGTTGAGTGAGCCGGTGAAGCCGGACGGTGGGCCGACCTTGAGGCAGGTGATCTGGCCTGTGCCGGGCACGGGGCCGACCTTCAGGCGGCGGATGCTTCCCGTGCGGCCCAGCTCGCCCATGTCGGCGTCGTAGGGCGTCAGCTGCACGCCGAAGGGCGGGCCGGTGCCGTCTGGCTGGTCCGATGGCTGGATGCGGAGGAAGTCGTCTATCTGGCGCTCGGTGGCGTGCGGGTGGGTCGCGACGTAGGCCAGGTGGTCCGTGACCAGGCGGTGGGCGACCGTGCGGAGCAGGTTGGTCGCGCACAGGTTGTGGGCGCAGGCCGCGCCGTCGAGGGTGATCTCGGGCAGCGCGAAGCGGCGCAGGCCGCGCGAGGTGACGCGCAGGCAGTCGCACACGGCCGTGTCGGCAGGGTCCCAGGGCGGGCACGTGGCGTCGTCGTGGACCTGGACGTCCCAGGCCAGCCAGTCGTCGCCGAGGCTGAAGTCGGCAGGCTCGGTCGCGCATCTGCCGCAGGTGAGAATGGTGGAGCCGGTCAAAGGGTCGATCAGGATGCCGTCGCATTCGCGGGCCAGGGATCGGGCGACTGCGCGTGCCGCCTGCACGTTGACCGGAAGCTTGTGCGGCGGCGCCGTTGCCGACACCACGATGTGCTGCTTCGTGCGGCGGAGGCGGCGTCTGTCGTCGCCGGTGAGTGCGGCTCCGAACGGTTTCCATGGGGTCGCATGGTGGGTCGCGGTCAGGGATCGGCTGCCCATCGCGCTGACCACGGTCTTCTTGTGCGGTCCGCCAACGCGCCAGGGCACGAACGAGCCGAGATCGAGCAGCAGATGCTCCATGGCGATGACGAACAGGGATGTCAGCGTGCGAGGCAACGGGAGAATGATCTTCATGAGTGGCCTCCGTGATCGTGATTGGATCCCGTCGGGTTGGTGAGGCACTCAGGATCGGAGATGGCGGGTTGGGCCGGTGGAGGCGAACAGGATTCTGTGGACAACGGTGACAAGAAGTGCGGTCCCTGTGGACGAGGTGACCGTATGGCTGGACATAGCAGGCGGGCTTCGGCCTCGTTGACGTTCAGCGGTCCGGGCGGCAGATCGTCAGCGACTGGCCGGGCAGTCGTAGCCCGTCCTCACTCGCTGAGACAGGCTCGTCCGAAGCCAGCAGCACCGTCCCGGCGGGCACCGGCACCGTCACCGACTCCTGAGCGAAGTTCACGCACACCGCCAGTGCCCCCCGCCACATGATCAGCCACTTCCCGAGCGGATCCACCTCCACTCGCACCCGCTCCAGCCGCGGATCCGACAGTTCGGGCAGCGCCTTGCGCAGCGCGATCAGGTCGCGGTACCAGCACAGCAGCGACCAGTGCGCCTCCTCCTTCACCTCGCTCCAGTCCAGCTTCGAGCGCAGGAACGTCTCCTCCTCCGACGGGTCCGGCGCCTCCCACACGTACCCGAACCCGTCGAACTCCCGCTCCCGCCGTGCCGCCTCGCTCTCCCGCAGCGCAGGCTCCACGTGGTCGGAGAAGAACAGGAAGGGCGTGCGCGCCCCCCACTCTTCCCCCA
The DNA here is from genome assembly GCF_052245935.1 of Nonomuraea sp. 3N208. NCBI lineage: Bacteria > Bacillati > Actinomycetota > Actinomycetes > Streptosporangiales > Streptosporangiaceae > Nonomuraea > Nonomuraea sp. 3N208. The sequence continues at coordinate 160,637 of NZ_JBQQBR010000001.1, forward strand.
TGAACAACATGGGCGTGAACGGCGATGTGAGCAGCAGCCCGGCCCCGAGCTTGAGTGCCGGGATCGGCAGCCGGTCGCCGGCCGGCCGGTTGCCGATCTGGTCGTGGTTCTGCAGGCAGGCCACCAGCCGGTGCCCGGGCACGCCCGCGAAGGAACGACCGTGCGAGCGCCCTCGGAAGCTCGAGTGCGACCCGTCGTGCAGCACACCACCCATCAGCACCTTGGCCAGCGCCTCCAGGCCGGCGAAGTCCGCGTAGTAGCCGTGGCTCTCGCCGCTCACCGCGCAGTGGAGTGCATGGTGCACGTCGTCGTCCCACTGTGCGGTCATGCCCAGCCCGCCGGCCTCCAGAGGTCGCACCATGCGCGGGTCGTTGAGGTCGGATTCGGCGATCAGGGTCAGCGGCCGGCCGATCGCGCAGGCAAGCGCGTCGGCTTCGGCCGCGAGTTCGGCCAGCAGGTGAGTGGCGCGGCGGTCGTGCAGCGCGTGCACGGCGTCCAGTCGCAGGCCGTCGACGTGGTAGTCACGCAGCCACTGCACCGCGTTGCCGATGAGGTACCGCCGCACCTCGTCAGAGTGAGGCCCGTCCAGATTGACGGCATCGCCCCAGTAGCTCCCCTTGAAGCCGGCGAAGTACGGCCCGAACGGGTGCAGGAAGTTCCCTGACGGCCCTAGGTGGTTGTAGACGACGTCCAGGATCACGCCGATCCCGGCCCGGTGGCAGGCGTCCACGAACGACTTGAGCCCGTCGGGTCCCCCGTAGGTCTCGTTGACGGCGTACAGATCCACCCCGTCGTACCCCCAGTTCCGCCCGCCGGGGACGGGTGCGACCGGCATGATCTCCACGAAGTCCACGCAGAGCTCGACGAGGTGCTCGAGCCGCTCGACTGCGGCCTGGAACGTCCCCTCGGTCGTGAAGGTCCCGATGTGCAGCTCGTAGATCACGGCCCCGCGCAGGTCCCGGCCCTTCCATTCGTGGTCGGACCAGGTGAAACGGGCATGGTCGTACACGGCGCTCGGCCCGAAGACACCGTCCGGCTGCCACCGCGTGCGCGGATCGGGGTACGGGCCCTCGCCGTCCACGATGAAGGCGTACCTGGCGCCGTGCCCGGCCCCTTCCACCACGGCCGACCACCATCCTTCGGCCCCGCGGGACATCGGGCGGCGCCCGCCCAGGACGATCACCTCGACTGACGTGGCGTTCGGCGCCCAGACCTCAAATATCATGTCTCTCCAGGAGTGCGACCGGGTACTGACCGAGCAGATGCGCCAGCGGGATCCGGCCCGTATGGAGGCCGCCGGTGAGCAGATCCCGCCACGTGCCCGCGGCCAACGTCAACATCGTGCCGCCCCAGCCGGTCCTGGCCAGGCGCACCGGGAGCCGGGTGGCCACGGCGACGGCCTGCGGATGGTGATCGCCCCCGCGGGCGAACGCGATCACGTGCTCCGCCGCCTCCCCCTCCGCCCGCATCGGCAGGTACGGCGCCGCGCCCCCGAGCCGCCGGCGCAGCCGCAGCGCCTGGGTGGTGACCAGCAGCTTGGCCGCGTCCCACGACGTCTCGGGCTTGCGCGGGTACGTCACCGGCCGCCGGTTGTCCGGATCGACCAGCGAGAAGTCGGTCGTCTCGTTGCCCTGGTACACGTCGGGCACCCCCGGCATCATGAGCTGCACCAGCTTGGCGCCCAGCGAGTTCGACATCGCGAAGGGCTCGATCCGCTCGGTGAACTCGCCGATCGGCAGCCGCACGGCGGCCTCGGCGAACTCCCGCAACCCCCGCTCATAAGACGGATCCGGATTTATCCAGGAAATGGCGGTCTTCGCCTCGCGGGCCGCCTTGAGCAGGTAGTCCGTGAACCGCTCGGCCGAGATCGGCCAGGCCGCCATGAGGTTCTGCCAGGCCAGATAGTCCAGGTGGGGATCGAAGCGCACGGCCGCCGACCACCGCGACACGGCCGCCGCCCACTCCTCCGGCAGCTCCGACAACACCGACAGCCGGGCCCGTACGTCCTCCGACCGCTTGGTGTCGTGGGTGGACAGCGTGGTCATCGTGTACGGCCGCAGCTCGGCGCAGAAGTCGTGGAAGTCCTCGGCCGAAACCCCGAACGCGTCCGGCTCCCCGCCGACCTCGTTGAGGCAGGCCAGCGGATACCAGCGGTAGAGCGCCGTGTCCTCGACACCCTTGGCCATGACCGGCCCGCACGCCTGCTGGAAGCGCACGATGGACTCGGCGGAGCCGTACAGGACCTTGCGGACGAGTGGTTGCACGGCGGGAGAGCAGGCCTCGGCGGCCAGCTCGACGATCTCGACGGACTCGGGCGGAGCCGGCTCGCCCGGCACCACGTACGCGCGGTAGACCGGCATCGCCGCGAGCAGCTCCCGCACCGCGTCAGGAGCGCAGGAGGCGGCCCTGGCCAGCCGGTTGACCTCGGCGCCGAAGAACAGCTCCAGGACCTCCCGCTTGGCCTGGGCCATCACCGGCCGGTATTCGGCGGGCTGCCCGGTCACCTCGGTGAAGAGCCGGACGAGCGGCTCTTTGCCCGCCGGGTCGACGAAGAGGCCGTTGATCCGGTTGAGCACGTCGTAGCCGGTGGTGCCGTCGCAGGCCCAGTCGCCGGGAAGCCGCTCGGGGCCGATGAGGATCTTCTCGACGATCGTCCAGGTCTCGCCCGCCCGGGCCCGCAGCCGGTCCAGGTAGCCGCGCGGGTCGGCCAGGCCGTCCGGGTGGTCCACCCGCAGCCCGTCCACCAGCCCCTCGTCGAGCAGCCAGAAGATCACCTCGTGCGTGGCGAACAACACGGCCGGGTCCTCCACCCGCAGCCCGATCAGCGTCGACACGTCGAAGAAGCGCCGGTAGCCCGGCCCTTCGCGCCAGTCGGCCAACCGGTAGTGACCGGGGTAGGGGAAGGCGTGCTCGTGGTAACGCAGCACGTCGCCATCGACCACAGGAGGCGTGTCGTCCCCGAGGACCGGCAGCGCCACCTTCTCGTCCACCCACTCGATGTCGAACCAGCTCGCGTACGGCGAGTCCGGCCCGTCCTTTAAGACCGACCAGAACTGGGCGTTCACCGTGTTCATGTGGTTCGGCACGATGTCCACCACCACGCCCAGGTCGTGGGCGGCCAGCTGCTGCGCCATCTCCCTGAACCCGCTCGCCCCGCCGAACTCCTCCCTGATCCTGGAGTGGTCGGTGACGTCGTAGCCGTGCCGCGACTCGGGTGTCGCCTGCAGGATCGGCGACAGGTAGACGTGGCTCACGCCGAGGTCGCGCAGGTAGCCGGCGATCTCGGCCACCTGGGCGAAGCCGAAGTCCGGGGTCAACTGCACCCGGTAGGTGGAAACCGGCTTAGACACGGCGCAGCACCCGTACGCTGCGGCCGGGCACCGCGATCGCCTCGCCGCCGCGGCACATCCGCGCGTCGAGCATGATCGGCATGGCGGTGTCGATCTCCGTGTGCCACATCTCGCCATAGTCCTCGGGGATCGTGAACTTGATCGTGTCGTAGTGGGCGTTGAACAGCAGCAGGAACGAGTCGTCCCGGATCGGCCGGCCGCGCCGGTCCGGCTCGGTGATGGCCTCGCCGTTGAGGAAGACGGCCAGCGACTTGGCATAGCCGACGGTCCAGTCGCTGTCGGTCATCTCCTCCCCGGAGGGGGTGAGCCAGGCGATGTCGTTCTGGCCGCGGACCGGCTTGCCGTAGAAGAACCTCCTGCGCCGGAACACCGGATGTTTCTTCCGCAGCGCCGCCAGGCTCTGCGTGAATTCCAGCAGCAGCCAGTTCTCCCGCACGTCCGACCAGTCGACCCAGGTCAGCTCGTTGTTCTGGCAGTAGCCGTTGTTGTTGCCCCGCTGCGTGCGGCCCAGCTCGTCGCCGTGGGAGAGCATCGGCACGCCCTGGGACAGGAACAACGTGGTGAGGAAGTTACGTTTCTGCTGCTCGCGCAGCGATTCGACGGCGATGCCCGCCGGGCCTTCCTCGCCGCAGTTCCACGACCTGTTGTCGTCGGTGCCGTCGCGGTTGCCCTCCTTGTTCGCCTCGTTGTGCTTGTTGTTGTACGAGACGAGGTCCTGCAGGGTGAAGCCGTCGTGGCAGGTGACGAAGTTGATCGAGGCGGCGGGCCGGCGGCTGTCGTCCTGGTAGAGGTCGCTCGAGCCGGTGAAGCGCGACCCGAACTCGGGCAGCGTGGCCGCCTGCCCGCGCCACAGGTCGCGGATGGTGTCGCGGTAGCGCCCGTTCCACTCGGTCCACCGCGACGGGAAGTTGCCCACCTGGTAGCCGCCGGGGCCCACGTCCCACGGCTCGGCGATGAGCTTGACCTGCGACAACACGGGGTCCTGCTGCACCAGGTCGAAGAACGCGCTCAGCCGGTCCACCTCGTGCAGCTCCCTGGCCAGCGTCGAGGCGAGATCGAAGCGGAACCCGTCCACGTGCATCTCGATGACCCAGTACCGGAGCGAGTCCATGATCATCTGCAGGACGTGCGGCGAGCGCATGAGCAGGCTGTTGCCCGTGCCCGTGGTGTCCACGTAGTACCGCTTGTCGTTGTCGACCAGCCGGTAGTAGTTGATGTTGTCGATCCCCCGGAAGCCCAGCGTCGGCCCCAGATGGGTGCCCTCGGCCGTGTGGTTGTAGACGACATCCAGGATCACCTCGATGCCCGCCTCGTGCAGGCCCCTGACCATGGCCTTGAACTCCAGCACCTGCCCGCCGCGCTGCCCCTGGCTGGAGTAGCGGTTGTGCGGCGCGAAGAACCCGATCGAGTTGTAACCCCAATAGTTGGACAGCCCGCGTTGCTCAAGGATGTGGTCGGTGACGAACTGGTGCACCGGCATGAGCTCCAGTGCCGTCACGCCCAGCTTGGTGAGGTGGTCGAGGATCTCGGGGTGGTGCAGGGCCGCGTACGTGCCGCGCAGATGCTTGGGGATCTTGGGATGGCTGATCGACAGCCCGCGCACGTGGGCCTCGTAGATCACGGTGTCGTGGTACGGCGTGGCGGGCGGCCGGTCGTGGCCCCAGCCGAAGAACGGGTTGATCACGACCGAACGCGGCACGTACGGGGCCGAGTCCAGGTCGTTGCGCGTGTCAGGGTGGCCGAATCGGTAGCCGTACACGGCCTCGTTCCACGTCACCCCGCCCTCGATGGCCATGGCGTACGGGTCGAGCAGCAGCTTGGCCGGGTTGCACCGCATCCCGCGCGCCGGATCGTAGGGCCCGTGGACCCGGTAGCCGTAGCGCTGGCCAGGTCCGATGCCCGGCAGGTAGCCATGCCAGATGAACCCGTCCACCTCGCTGAGCGGCACCCTCGACTCGACGTTGTCCTCGTCGAACAGGCACAGCTCGACATTGTCCGCGACCTCGGTGTAGAGCGAGAAATTGGTGCCGGCCCCGTCATAGGTGGCTCCGAGCGGATAGGGGTCTCCCGGCCAGATCTCGATCATCGAGGCTCCCTTGCGGTCTCTCCCCATGTTCTGTCCCCCCGCTCAGCCGGACAACCCGGGCGTTGCCGAACCTCCTTCTTCCTTCCCCCGCTCACCACGTCGTTACCGAAGATCCGCAGAAAGCCACGGCGCGTAGCGCGGACCCGGAACCTTTGCTCGTGACCAGCTGAACGCGGGTGGTCGGTGCCCGGCGTCGTGGCATGCGTTTGCGGCGCCGTTTCCCGGCAACGTGGCGCGTCATGAGCGGTTTCAAGCAGTTCTTATTGCGCGGCAACATCGTCGAGCTCGCGGTGGCCGTGATCATCGGCGCCACGTTCAGCGGTCTGGTGCAGGCGTTCGTCAGCGACCTGGTCACCCCGCTGATCGGCGCGGTCACCGGCGGCAGGCAGCCGAACTTCGCCGACTACTCCTTCACGATCAACGGCAGCCGGTTCAAGTACGGCGACTTCCTCAACCACCTGATCAGCTTCCTGCTCATCTCGGCGATCGTCTACTGGCTGATCGTGGCCCCGATGGCCAAGGTGATCCGCTTGTTCGACCGGGACAAGGCGGGCGCGACCAAGCAGTGTCCCGAGTGCCTCAGCGACATCCCCACCGAGGCCCGGCGCTGCGCCCACTGCACGTCCGAGCTGGTGCCGGAGTCGGAAAAACCTAGATAGTCACCTGCTTACCTGGCCCCGTGTCGCGCGCTCGCGGTGCGGGTTCGACAAGATGGACCGATGAGCGTTGAGTTGATGGTCTGGGACGAGCCGGTGCCGATCAGCAGGGACCATGCCCGTGCCGCCTACCTGGCGGTCAAGCGGACCGAGCCGGTGGCGGGGGACGTGCCCGGCGTCGCCAAGGAGTTGCCCGGGGAGGTCACCGTCTATCCGGGGCACGTGCTGGTGACGATGGATCTGGACACGATGGACGAGACGTCCGCGCAGGTGTTCACGATCGCGCGGGCGCACGGGCTGGTCTGCTACGACCCTCAACGCGACCTCGTGCACAACGTGGCGCCGCTGGGCGTCTACGAGGGCATGCAACTGCACACCGGAGACGGGATGATCGTGCACGATCCCGACCTCGGCTTGGTACACGACGTGCTGGGCACGTTGTCCCCGCAGAACCCGTTCGTGGCCCTGGTGAACTTCGGCCGCCACTTCCTGCAGGTCTCGCCGGGCTACGAGCTGGAGTACAAGGAGGGCACGCTCATCCGCACGATGGTGCCGGAGCTGGAGGAGGTGCGGCAGGCCTTCCACGAGTACGCCACCGGCGAGCGCGGGTTCCTGACCCGCCACGCGTGGTCGTCCTGAGCTGGCCTCTTGGCAACGGCGACACGACTACGATCGTCGCCATGAGTGATGAACCGAAGTTCCTGCGCCTCACGGTCGAGCTGACCGTCGAGGTGCTCGACATCGACGCGCTGCAGGCGGCGGCGCTGGCCGAGATTCGGCATCCCGACGCGGACCTCACCGAGGAGGAGCGTACGGAGCAGGCCGAGCTCGTCAACGCCGACGACACCGGTGCCTCGGCATTGCAGTGGCTGATCGAGCCGGACCATGTGCTGGCCTTGGTCGACCACATCACCGAGATCGAGCCGCGCGAGGCCGTACTCGGGGTGGAACCGTCTGAGGGGCCCAGCGAGGAAGAGGACGAAGAGCACGACCACGTGTGACCGACACAGCGGTGGCCACGGCGTTCGGAGGCGTCGTGGCTTTTCGCGTGTCGCTCGCTAAGATCGAAACCTTTCCAGCCGCACCCCTAGCCGCAAGGGACACCCAGTGATCGTCGCATTCTCCATCACCCCGCTGGGCGTCGGCGAGGGCGTCGCCGAGCCCGTTGCCCGCGCGGTCAAGGTGGTCCGCTCCAGTGGCCTGCCGAACCGGACGGACGCGATGTTCACCACGATCGAGGGCGAGTGGGACGAGGTCATGGACGTCGTCAAACGGGCCGTGGAAGCGGTGGCGGAGGTCGCTCCCCGGGTGAGCCTGGTGCTCAAGGCCGACGTGCGACCGGGGATCACGGACGGCATGACGTCCAAGGTCGAGGCCCTGGAACGCCATTTGTCGGAGTAACTCCAATAGGCCCCACCCAAAGGGGCTACCAGCACGTAACTCGAGATATATCTTGACTCTCTCCATCGACGCGACATATCGTGTCCACGATCGACAAACGCGATAGTACGCGTTACCGGAGGTGGAGAGCAATGGAGCAAGAGCGAGTGCCGGTCCTAGTGGTCGGCGGCGGGTACGCAGGGCTGAGCGCGGCGCTGCTCCTGGCCTGGCGCGACGTGCCCGTCATGCTGGTCGAACGGCACCCCAGCACCTCGATCCAGCCCAAGGCGTTCGGCGTCGGCCCGCGAGCCGTCGAGTTGCTGCGTCCCGTGCCCGGCGTCGAAGAGGCCTTGAGCGACATCTGGACCGGCATCGGCGACAACATGCGCATCGCGATCGGCAAGAGCCTGGCCGACCCGGACCCGCACATGATCATGAGCGACGAGCGCGAGGAACTGGCCTTCCTGACCGGCATCACCCCCGCCGCGATGATCGGCGCGCCCCAGGCCGAGATCGAGCGAGTGCTTCGCCACCGGGCCGAGGAGCTCGGCGCCGACCTGCGGTTCTCCACAGAGCTGCGCTCTCTGGAGCAGGACGCGGCCGGGGTGACGGCGCTGATCCGCACCGCCGGCGAGGAGCGTCTGGTGCGGGCCGACTACGTCGTGGCCGCCGACGGCTACCGGAGCCCGCTGCGGCGACTTCTGGGCGTGCCGGCCTCGGGCAAGGGCGAGCTGGGCCAGATGTGCTCGATCATGTTCGACGCCGACCTGTCCGGCCTGGTCCGCGACCGCGAGGTCACCCTCTGGTACCTGCAGAACGACGTCTTCACGGGCGTGATCGTGACCGGCACCGGCGTGGGTGCGCACGTGCTCGGCGTCAACCTCAAGGAGGGCGAGAGCGAGGCCGACTTCCCGGAGGAGCGCTGCGTCGAGCTGATCCGCATCGCCGCCGACCGTCCTGGCCTCGACGTGCGGGTCCTGGACAAGACGACCTTCCCCATGGCGCACGTGCTGGCCGACACCTACCGGGCCGGCCGGGTGTTCTTCGCCGGGGACGCGGCGCACACCATGCCGCCCACTGGTGGGCAGGGCGGCAGCACGGCGCTCCAGGACGGCTGCGACATCGCCTGGCGGCTCTGGCTGGTGCTCACGGGGCAGGCCGGGCCCGGCTTCCTCGACACCTACGACGCCGAACGCCGCCCCATCGGCACGCTGACGGCCGACGCCCAGCTCGCCAACCTCGGCGTACGCATGCCTCCCGCGGCCCGCGTCGGCTACCCGGAGCCCTTGGAGGACCCGATCGGCGCCCTCATCGGATACCGCTACCACTCCACGGCAATTCTGGACGAACCCGGCGACGACGGCTCGATCCTGGAGGATCCCCGCGTGCCTAACGGGCGTCCAGGCAGCCGCGCCCCGCACGTGGTGCTCGACTGGGAGGGCCAGCGCATCTCCACCATCGACCTGTTCGGCTCCGGCTTCGTCCTGCTGGCCGACAAAGAAGGGGGCCAGGCGTGGATGGACGCCGGGCGCCTGATCAAGGAACGGCTCGGGATGCAGCTCACGCGCCTGCTGATCGGCGAGGAGCTGATGGACGCAGAGGGCTGCTGGCGGGAAAGGTACGGCGTCAGCGGGGGCGGCGCCGTCCTGGTCCGGCCTGACGGTTACGTGGCCTGGCGCTCCTCGGACGCCGACCCGGACCCGCTCGCCACACTGGAGCGGGTCCTGCGACGCGTACTCAGCCGCTGACCTAAGGCAGCTTCCACTCCACAGGCGCCGCGCCCTGCTGGGCGAGCAGCTCATTGGCCCGGCTGAACGGGCGCGAGCCGAAGAAACCGCTGCGTGCCGACAGCGGGGAGGGATGGGCGGACTCGATGCGCGGCACGCTGCCGAGCATCGGCGCGAGGTTACGCGCGTCGCGGCCCCACAAGATGGCGACCATCGGCTGGTCCCGCGTCACCAGAGCGCGGATCGCCTGCTCGGTGACCTGCTCCCAACCCTTGCCCCGGTGCGAGGCCGGCTTGCCCGGCATCACGGTGAGCACCCTGTTGAGCAGCAGCACGCCCTGCTCCGCCCACGGCGTCAGGTCGCCGTTGGCGGGGCGCGGCAGGCCGAGGTCGGTCTCCATCTCTTTGTAGATGTTGACCAGGCTGCCCGGCAGCGGCCGCACGTCGGGGGCCACCGAGAACGACAGCCCGACCGGGTGGCCGGGCGTCGGATACGGATCCTGGCCCACGATCAGCACCTTGACCTCGTCGAAGGGCTGGTTGAACGCACGCAGGACGTTGCCGCCCGCGGGGAGGTATTGCCTGCCTTCGGCGATCTCCTTGCGTAGGAACTCGCCCATCAGGGAGATCTGCTCGGCGACGGGCTCAAGTGCTGTGGCCCATCCGGCTTCGACGACTTCGTTCAGTGGACGACCGGCCATGGCCGATGAGCTTATCTAGGTCTGGTACGGCTTGAGGCCGAAACGTCGGTCTCAAGCCGTACCAGAATGATCACAGCGCCGGCTTGCCCGGCTTGAACAGCCACGCCTCGAAGAGCGCGTCGAGCTGCTTGCCCGACACACGCTCGGACAGGGCGATGAAGGCGGCCGTGTCGGCGTTGCCGTACTTGTAGTCGCTCGCCCACGCACGCAGGATCGCGAAGAACGCCGCGTCACCGACCTCGCGCCGCAGCGCGTGCAGGGTCATCGCGCCGCGGTCGTAGACGGGGTCGTGGAAGAGGTTCTCCGGGCCGCCCGGGTCGGCAGGCGGGCTCTGCCAGAACTCGTCCTCGGCCGCCGGTGCGTAGGCCGCATCGAACGACGCCTGCACGGTACGGGTGCCGAGCTTGTCCAGCCAGAGCCACTCGGCGTAGACCGCGAAGCCCTCGTTGAGCCAGATGTCGCGCCACAACGTCGGCGTCACCGAGTTGCCGAACCACTGGTGCGCCAGCTCGTGCGCGAGCAGCGACTCGCTGGGGACCCGCGGGTAGATGGGCCGCGTCTGGGTCTCCAGCGCGTAGCCCACCTCGGGAGCGTGGTCGACGATCCCGCCGGTCGAGGAGAACGGATACGGGCCGAAGATCGAGCTGAAGTAGTCGAGCACCGGCGGGTGCCGCTCGGGGAAGCCCTTCGCGTCGCCGGCCAGCTTGGGGTCCACGGCGGTGGTGACGCGGTAACCGCCGATGTTGGCGTCCGCGAACTCGAACTTGCCGATCGACACCGTGGCCAGGTAGCTGGCCATCGGCTCACGGGAGTCCCACACGGACGTGGTGCGGTCGCCCTTCGACCACTTCGCCACCAGGTCGCCGTTGGCCACCGCCACCCGGGTGCTCGGCACGGTCACGGTGAATCGGTAGGTGGCCTTGTCGGTCATGTGGTGGTTGCCCGGGTACCAGGTCATGGCGCCCTGGGGCTCGTTGGCGTTGTAGACGCCGTCGCTCGTCTTGATCCACCCGTCCAGCGAGCCGTCGGGGTCGATGACGTGCGTGGCTCTGCCGTCGTACCGGACGACGACGGAGAAGTCGCGGCCTGAGTGGAGGCTCCTGGCGGGCGTGACCACCAGCTCGGAGCCGCTCTGCGTGAACGCTGCGGGCCGGCCGTCCACCGTCACCGACCGCACCGACAGGGTGCTGACGAGATCCAGATTGAAGCGGCTCAGTGCCTGAGTGGCCCGGGCGGTGATCCCCGTCACGCCGATGAGGCGTCCGGACGACGGGTCGTAGTCCAGCGAGAGGTTGTAATGACCGGCGTCGTAGCCGCCGTTCCCCTGGCCGGGGAAGTACGGGTCGCCCGCGCCCGGCGCACCCGGGGTGCCGTCGTGCGCCAGCGCAGGGCTGAGAGGGAGTGAGATGAAGGCTGCTGCGGTGAGAGCGAAAAGACGCTTCATGGAAAGGCATCGGAGCGACGAAAACCGACGTTACGGGCGCCCGCAGTGCAGACGCCCGTAAGCCGTCACTTCACCGAGCCGGCCATCATGCCCTGGACGAAGTACCGCTGGAATGCGAAGAACATGATCAGCGGGATGATCAGCGACAGGAATGCGCCGGACGAGAGGATGTCCACGTTCGACCCGAACTGCCGCATCTGAGACTGCAGATACTTGGTCATCGGCTGGTTGTCGGTGTTGGCGAAGACCAGCGCGATGAGCATGTCGTTCCAGACCCACAGGAACTGGAAGATGCCCAGCGAGGCGATCGCCGGCTTGCCCAGCGGGAACACCACCGAGGCGAAGATCTTCCACTCCGAGGCCCCGTCCATGCGCGCCGCCTCCAGCAGTGAGGCCGGGATGCCGACGAAGAAGTTGCGCAGCAGGAAGATCGCGAACGGGAGCCCGAACGCCACGTGGAACAGCACCACCCCCGGGATCGAGCCGAAGATGCCGGCGTTTCCGTAGAGGGAGGCGACGGGGATCAGCGCGATCTGGATGGGCACGATGAGCAGGCCGACCACGACGAGGAACGCCGCGTCCCGCCCGGGGAAGTCCATCCACGCGAACGCGTATCCGGCCATCGCCGCGATGCCGATCACCAGGACCGTGGTCGGCACCGTGATCAGCACGGTGTTCCAGAAGGACGCCGTGAAGCCGCTGCCGAGCAGGTTCTGGTAGTTCTGGATGGTCAGCTCGGCCGGCTTGGTGAAGACCGTCCACCAGCCCTCGGCGTTGTTGACCTGCGTGGTGCGCATGGAGACGACCAGCAGGCCCAGCGTCGGCACCAGCCAGAACAGGCCCAGCAGCACCATGATGATCTGGACGGTGCCGCTGCCGAGACGGTCCACGATCTTGCCCAGCACGCCCCTGCGCGGCGCGCCCGTCTCCAGCCCCTGCGGCGCGGTGGCGGTCGCCGTTGTCATGTGTTCTCCCTCCTGAACCGACGGATGTTCATGATCATGAAGGGAAGGACCAGAACCAGCAGGAGGATGGCGAGCGCGCTGCCCAGGCCCTGGTTGTTCCCGCCGCCGAACGACACGCGCCACATCTCCAGCGCGACCACGTTCGCCTGCGGCTGGACCGAGGCCGGCGCGATGATGAACACCAGGTCGAACACCTTCAGGGTATTGATGATCATCGTGACGAAGACGACGAGGAGCACCGGCGAGAGCAGGGGCACCGTGATCTTGCGGAACACCTGCCACTCCGTGGCACCGTCGATGCGGGCCGCTTCCAGCGCGTCCCGCGGGATCGCCGCCAGTCCGGCGGCGAGCAGGACCATGGCGAACCCGGCCCACACCCACACGAACGCGCCGATGATCGCCGGGGTGATCAGCGCCGGGCCGAGCCAGGTCAGCCCGCCGTAGGAGGCCTCGAAGTTCGACTGCGGCAGTCGCACGGTGTAGGAGCCCGCGGGCAGGCCGTCGAAGCGGAAGGAGCCGTCGTCGGTGGTCGTCGCGGTAGCGGCGACCTGGCCGTTCTGGACCGCCTCGACGGTCATGCCGGGCAGCCCTCTCTCGGAGGGGTCCACCGCGCCGCTCTGGCCGCCGCCGCCGCGCGTGAAGTCGAGCCAGACGGTCCCCGACAGCCCGTCGCCTGCCGCGGGGGCCTTGGCCGGCTGCGCGCCGGCCGGGACGAGTTGCGGGTTGACGCCCACGATCGGGATCAGCACCGGTTGGCCGGCCTGGACCGGCTGCTTGGTGACGACCGCCCCGTTCTGGTCGGCGACCTGGGACTGGTCGCCTTCCCGCGGACGGGCCTCCGGGTAGCCCTGCGAGGAGGAGAACGTGTCGTGCACGGTCGTCAGCACCGCGTTGGCCAGGCCCTTGTCCGGGTTCTCCTCGTACACCAGGCGGAAGATCACGCCGGCGGCCATCAGCGAGACCGCCATCGGCATGAACACGATCAGCTTGAACGCCGTCGCCCACTTGATGCGCTCGGTCAGCACCGCGAAGATCAGGCCCAGCGTGGTGACCACGATCGGGGCGATGACGACCCAGATGAGGTTGTTGCGGATCGTGGTGAGCGTGGCGGAGTCGGTGAAGATCGTTGTGTAGTTGCCCAGTCCGACGAATCCGGTCCCGTTCGCGTCGAACAGGCTGCGGAAGAGCGAGTAGACGATCGGGTAGACCACCCAGATTCCCAGCAGCAGCGCCGCCGGGAGGAGGAAGGCGATCGCGACCGTCGGCGAGGGGCCGAGGCGTTGTTTCGTTTGGGGGGTTTCAGCCGGTCCGGTGGCGGTCCCGCCCGCGGTTTCCGCGGGCGGGACCTTCGGGCCGTTCAACCGTTCGGTCACGGCCTTACCTCTTTACTTCCAGGCCTTCTTGGCCTCGGCTTCGAGCGCTTCCTGGGCGCCCTTGATGTCGGTCGGCTTGCGGACGAAGTCCTGCAGGACCTTCCACTCGCCCTTGCCGTCGGTGCCGCCGAACGCGCTGGGTGCCAGGTCGGACATGTCGTAGCGAACGGCGTCGCCGGCCGAGACGATGGTCTGCCCGAGCTGCTTGGTCAGCTCGTCCGGGTAGTTGTCGGGAGAGACGTTCTTGTTGGGCGACAGGTACCCGGGGAGCTTGGCCCAAATCTCGCCGCCCTCCTTGGAGGCCAGGAACTGCAGCAGCGCCATGGCGCCGGGCGAGTCCTTCATCGCCACCGCGACGTCGCCGCCGAGCACGACCGGAGGGGTGTCACCGGCCTTCGGGAACGGGAAGTACTTCGCCTCGTCGCCGACCTTGGCACCCGACTGCACCGCCTCGACGGCCACGAAGTCGGCCTCGATCACCATGGCGGCCTTCTTGTTGCTGTAGACCTTGCTCACGCAGGTGGGGAAGTCGGTCTGCATCGTGCCGGAGGTGCCGTCGACCAGGAACTCCTGCTTGCCGACGATCTGCTGGATCTTCTCCAGCGCGGTCGTCACGGTCGGGTCGGTCCACGGGATCTCGTGCTTGGAGAGCTTGTCGTAGTTCTCCGGGCCCGCGGTGGACAGGTAGACGTTCTCGAACAGGTCGGTCAGCGTCCAGCCGGAGGCGCCGCACAGCGAGAACGGCGGCGTGCCCGAGTCGGCGATGGCCTGGGAGTTCTTGACGAGCTCGTCCCAGGTCGTCGCCGGTTGCACGCCGGCGTCGTCGAACGCCTGCGACCGGTACCAGACCAGCGACTTGTGGGCGGCCTTGATCAGCACACCGTAGACCTGGCCGCCGACCGAGCCGAGCTCCTTCCAGTACGGCGTGTAGTTGGTGTCGATCTCGGTGGTGACCGCGTCGGTGAGCGGCTTGAGCGCCTTCTGGTCGACGTACTGCTGCACCAGACCCGGCTGCGGCAGGATGGCCACGTCCGGCGGGCTGCCGGCCTGGATGCGCGGCCCGAGGAAGGCGCCGGTGTCCTCGCCGGTGGAGGCGTAGGTGACCTCGGCGCCGGTCTTGTCGGAGAACGCCTTGAGCACCTGCTCGAAGTTCTTCTGCTCGGCGCCGGTCCACTTGGCGGCGACCTCGAGCTTCACGCCCTGGAGAGTCTTGGCACCGGCGGTCGCGGGCGCGGACTCCGACGCGGTGGGCTGAGTCGTCGTCGGCGCGTTGCCGCAGGCGGCGACGGCTAGCGCGAGCCCGGCCAGGATTGCTGCTGCTCTGGCTTTTCGCATGGTTGCCTCACTGGGTTCTGATGATCTCTTCGAGTTCGGACTTTATGGAGACCGCGACGTCGTCGGCGGACTCGGGGGTGGGGGTGCTGAGGGCCTTGGCGACCGAGCTCGCGATCACCAGGCTCAACTGGTTGTAGTTGGCGCTGACCGGACGTGCCTTGGCGGCGAGGATGCTCTCCTTGAGCACCGGCAGGTACGGGAAGCGTTTGATCAGGTCGGGATCGTCGTAGAGCTCGGTCCACACGGGAGGGAAGGACCCCTCGGTGAGGACGCGGCGCTCGTTCTCCAGGCTCGTGAAGTAACGGATGAACTCCTGGGCGGTCTGCTGGTGCTTGGAGAAGGCGCTGATAGCCAGGTTGGCGCCGCCCAGCGTGCTGGAGCCCGGGCCGTTGAGCCCAGGCAGCCGGGTCACGCCCAGCTTGTCGCCCAGCTTCGCCTTGGCGGGGCCGTAGGCGTGTGGCCAGTTGCGGGCGAAGGCCAGCTCGCCCTCCTGGAAGGCCAGGCGCGACTCCTCTTCCTTGTAGTTCAGCGACGCCTTGGGTATCCATCCTTCGCGCAGACCCTGGAGCAGGAAGTCCAGCGCGATCTCGCCCTTGGCCGCGTCGAAAGTCACCTCGGTGCCGTCGCGGCTGAGAATCTGCCCGCCGGCTGACTGCACGGCCTCGGAGAAGTTCACGGTCAGCCCCTCGTAGGCCAGGAACTGCCCGGCGTAGCCTTCGATGTCGTGCTTCTTTCTAATTTCTCGTGACTGGTCGCGGAGCTCCGCCCATGTCCGTGGCGGCTTCTTGACCAGGTCGGTTCGGTAGTAGAGCAGTCCCGCGTTGCTGGTGTACGGGACGGCCCAGAGCTTGTCCTTGTAGATCGCCGTCTCCACGACTGGCGGCAGGAACCTGTCGAGCGGGAACAACCCGCGCTCCAGGGGGATGATCCAGCCGTTCTCCGCGAACTCGGCAGTCCACACCACGTCGAGCCCCAGCACGTCGTAGCGGTTGCTCTGGGCCTGGAGGTTGGCCACCATCTGAGCACGTTGCTCGTCGGCGGCCTCGGGCAGCTCCAGCAGCGTCACCTTCTCGGCCGGATGGGCCTGGTTCCAGCGGTCCAGCAGGGGTTGCAGGTACGCCGTGGTGTCGCGGCCGGTGGCGAAGGTGATGGGGCCGGTTCCGCCCGTATCCGTCTCGCCGCCGCCCTCCTCGCCCGCCGTCGCGCAGCCGCCGGCCGTCAGGAGCACGGCCAGCATGAGCGAAAGCGAGCGCTGCACTCTGTTTCCTCCGTGTTCAGAGTGGTTACATACGTGTTAGGTAGATGCATTCATGTTATGCACACCTGTAATGTGAAGGTCAACGGATAACCGCGTAACGCATTCGTAACACAGCGGGAGGTGAGGCGTGCGGCTTCACCTGCTCGCGCTCCTGGCCAAAGAGCCGGCCCACGGATATGAGCTCAAGCAGGCCCTTGAGCAGACCTTCGGCAGTGCCTACCCATCGCCGAACATCGGGCAGATCTACGTGACGCTCGGCAGGCTGGAGAAGGACGGTCTGGTCAGGGCCGTGGACGTGGAGCAGTCCAACCGGCCCAACAAGAAGGTCTACTACCTGACCGCCAAGGGCCGCGACCTGCTCACCACCTGGGTGGACGAGCCCACCGAGGGACCCAGGGTGCGTGACGAGTTCTTCATGAAGCTCGTGCTCGCCCCGCTCACCGGCATCGCCGACCGGATGGCGCTGATCAACCGGCAGCGCCGCCACTATCTGGGCCTCATGAGCGACCTCAACGACCTGCTGTCCCGCACGGCACCGACGGACCGGGTGGCCCTGCTGCTCATCGAGGGCGCCATGCTGCACCTGCAGGCCGACCTTGACTGGCTGGAGCGGTGTCAGGAGGATCTGGCATGAGTGAGCGTAGCGAACGACCAATCAAACACTGCTCCGTGGCATTTATGCGGCCTCCGAAGGAGGTCGCATGAATGCCGTCTTGAAAGCGGTCAATCTGGTCAAGATCTACCAGGACGGCGCGGTGCCCGTGCCTGCCGTGCGCGGGGTGAACCTGCAGGTGGAGCCGGGCGAGTTCGTCGCGATCATGGGACCTTCCGGGTCGGGCAAGTCCACGCTCGTCCACATGCTGGGCGGGCTCGACACCAGGACCAGCGGCGAGATCTGGCTCGACGGCAAGCGCGCCGACACTCTCTCGGAGAGTGCCTGGGCGTTGCTGCGGCGCAAGAAGATCGGGTTCGTCTTCCAGTTCTTCAACCTCGTCGCCAACATGACCGTCGGCGACAACGTCGAGCTGCCCGCGCTGCTGGCCGGGGCCTCACCCAAGGTCGCCCGCGAGCGCAGGGAGAGCCTGCTCGCCGCGCTCAACCTCACCGACCGCGCCGACGCCGCGCCCGCCCAGCTGTCCGGCGGCGAGCAGCAGCGGGTGGCGCTGGCCAGGGCGCTGGCCAACCAGCCCAGCCTGTTGCTGGCCGACGAGCCGACCGGCAACCTCGACAGCCGCAACACGCGCGACGTGCTGCGCCTGCTCAGCGAGGTGCACAAGGAGGGCCAGACGATCGTCATGGTCACGCACGACGCCCGGGTGGCGAGCCTGGCCGACCGGCTGGTGTCGCTGTTCGACGGGGAGATCGTCGACGACGGCCGCATCGCCCGCCGCCGCACCGGCACGGCCGGCGAGGTGATCGACCTCCGGTGAGCGAGCGACCAATGGACACGTGGTGCGCGAACGCGCACTGCCGGCCGCCAGGGCGGCGGCTGTGAGCGCCGCGCTGGCCGGGAGCCGGTGGATCAAGGCCGACCTGCGGGCCAGGAAGGGCCAGGCGGTGCTGACCGTGCTGGCCGTGGCCGGGATCGTGGCTGCGCTGATCACCGCGGCGACCCTGCTCGAGGACGGCACGAACCCGTGGCGGAGCCTGTTCGCCCAGACCGACGGGGCCCACGTCTGGCTCTACACCAAGGACAGCCCGCGGGTGGCGCTGAACGGCATCGACGGTGTGTCGCAGACCGCGGGCCCGTACCGGTCGGCGCCGGTGACCGTGGCACAGGACGGCAAGAAGGAGCCGGCCGCGCTGCGCGGGATGCCCGCCACGCCGCCGCAGGTGGCGCACCCGCTGGTGGCCGAGGGCAAGTGGCTCGACGCCGCCCAGCCCGACGGGGTGGTCGTCGAGCGGTCGTTCGCGACCTCGCTGCGGCTCAGGGTCGGCGCGCCCTTCACGGTCATCGCGCTCGACGGCAAGCGTCACACCCTCTACGTCCGCGGCATCGCCGACTCCGCCGAGCAAGGCTTCTACCCGCAGTGGACGCCCGGCCTGGCCTACGTTCTCCCCACCATGCTCGACAGGGTCGAGCCCATGCTCGGCCGCAGCGAGTGGGTGACCGGGCTGCGCCTGGCCGACCCCGACGCTACCCAGGTCGTCTCCCAGCGGGTGGTCGTCATGCTGGAGGACGAGCTGCAGCGGGTCTACACCTGGCGCGAGGTCAGAGCCGCCATGGAGCTGGACAACCGGCTGCTCGGCACGCTGCTGGCGCTGTTCGGCGTGGTCGGGCTGGTGGCGGCCGCGCTCGCGCTGGCCAACGCGGCCGGCGGGCGGGTGCTCGGCCAGCTACGCGACCTGGCCACGCTCAAGTCCATGGGCTTCACCAGGGGGCAGGTCGCGCTGCTGCTGCTGGTCGAGCACGGTGCGCTCGGCCTGCTCGGCCTCGCGCTCGGCGCCGTGGCCGGCTGGGGCGTGATGGCGCTCGTTCTGGGCGCGACCTCAGTGGCCCCGGTGCCCGTGCTGGCCATCATCGGTGGCACGGCGCTGGTGGTGCTGGCCGCCGTGGGCCTGCCCGCCTGGCGCGGCGGTCGCACGCCGCCGATCCCCGCCGCGCCGGCCGCGCCGCCCCGCGGCCACCTGTCCAGGCTGGCCAGGATCGCCCTCCTCGTACGCCTGCCGCCCGCCCTCGTCCTCGGCACCAGGGACGCCTTCACCCGGCGGACGCCGGCGTTCCTGACGGCCTTCGGGCTGGCTGTGCCGATGATGATGACCACGATCGGACTGGGCGTTTGGGCCACGCTGGACGACTTCGCCGACCATCCCGAGCAGGTGGGCCAGCACGCCTCCCTGTACGTCAGAGCGGGCAAGCTGGAGCCGGCCGACGCCGAACGCCTCGCCGAGCAGGACAGGGACGTGGCCGCGGTCTACCCGGGCGCCGACGTCAACGCCTTGGCCCCTGGCGAGGCCCGCTCGGTCAGGGTGCGGGCCATCGGCAGCTCCACGACGCCGTACCCGTTCCCCGTGGTCGAGGGCCGCATGTACGGCCGCCAGGGGGAGGCCGTGGCCGGGCAGGGCCTGCTCGACCTGCTGGGTGTCAAGATCGGCGACCGGGTGCGGCTGACCGTGGGCGGCACGCCGCTGATCGTCAGGATCGTCGGCAGGACCGTCGAGCCCGACCTGGACGGCGAGGTGCTCTCCGTGGGGCTCGACAGCCTGGCGGCCAAGGACGCGCTGCCGCCCGAGTTCTACGCGCTCGCCCTGAAGCCCGGCGCCGACCGGACCGAGGTACGCGGCAGGTTGCTGGCCGAGTCGGCCGAGAGCCTGGACGTGCAGGCCGCGGTCAACCCGGCCGACCGGCTGGCGATCATCAGGGTGGTGATCGTGGCGCTGATCGCGGTGCTGACCTTGATCGGCCTGGCCAACCTGCTCACCGCCAGCGCGCTCGGCCTGCGCGACCACGCCTTCGACCTGGCCGTGCTCAAGGCCATGGGGCTGACGCCGCGCCAGGTCATGGCCACGCTGGTGATGGGCACGGGCCTGCTGGTCGTGCTCGGCGTCGGCGCGGGCGCCGCGGCGGGCATGTCCGTGGTGAAGGGGCTGATCGACCTGCAGGGCCACACGAGCGGTGTGGGAGCGGGCATCGGCCGCGCGCCCTCGGCCCTGACGCTGGCCGTCGCTGTCGTGGCGGCCGTGGGCACGGCCCTCGCGGTCGCGCTCATTCCGGCGCGCCGCGCGGCCCGTGCCCAGGTGCCGGTCACCTCGCGCTGACGGCCCCCACAGCGGCCCCCATGATGGACTCTGAGCGCTTGAGCGCGAACCAGTAGAAGCCGTGGCCGGGCAGCGTCAGCAGGTAGGGCAGCTCGCCGATCGGCGGGAACGGCACCCCGCCGCACGCCTCCACCGGGACCAGGCCCTCGAACCTGCGCAGGTCCAGCTCCACGGGCTGCGGGAACTTCGACAGGTTGTTCACGCACAACATCACGTCGTCGCGGTCCTCGCGGACATACGTGAGCACGGACGGGTTGGACGACCACATTTCCGTGTACGCCCCGACCCCGAACACCGAGTGCCTGCGCCGGATCTCGAGCATCTTGCGGGTGAACTGGAGCAAGGAGCCCTCGTGCCGCTGCTGGGCCTCCACGTTGACCGCCTGGTAGCCGTAGATCGGGTCCATGACGGCCGGCAGGTAGAGGCGCCCGGGGTCGGCCGTGGAGAAGCCCGCGTTGCGGTCGGGGCTCCACTGCATCGGCGTGCGGACCGCGTCCCGGTCCTCCAGCCAGATGTTGTCGCCCATGCCGATCTCGTCGCCGTAGTAGATGATCGGCGAGCCCGGCAGCGACAGCAGCAGCGCGGTGAACAGCTCGATCCGGTCCCTGTCGTTGTCGAGCAGCGGGGCCAGGCGCCGGCGGATGCCCAGGTAGGCCCGCATGCGCGGGTCCTTGGCGTACTCGTTGTGCATGTAGTCGCGCTCTTCCTCGGTCACCGTCTCGAGCGTGAGCTCGTCGTGGTTGCGCAGGAAGATGCCCCACTGGGCGTGCTCCGGCAGCTTCGGCGTCCGCGACATGATCTCGGAGATCGGCTCGCGGGTCTCCTTCTTGACCGCCATGTAGATGCGCGGCATGAGCGGGAAGTGGAAGGCCATGTGGCACTCGTCGCCGCCCGTGGTGGGGTCGCCGAAGTACTCCACGACGTCCTCGGGCCAGCCGTTGGCCTCGGCCAGCAGCACCCGGTCCGGGTAGAGCCGGTCCACCTCGGCGCGGATCTTCTTCAGGTACGAGTGCGTCTCCGGCAGCCCGGAGCACGCGGTGCCCTCCCGCTCGAACAGGTAGGGAACCGCGTCCAGCCGGAACCCGTCGATGCCCAGGTCCAGCCAGAACCGCAGCACCTCGAGCATGGCCTCCTGCACCGCCGGGTTGTCGTAGTTCAGGTCCGGCTGGTGGTGGAAGAAACGGTGCCAGTAGTACTGCTTGCGCACCGGGTCGTAGGTCCAGTTGGACTCCTCGGCGCCGATGAAGATGATCGGCGCGTCGGGATAGCCGCCTGGGTGGTCCGACCACACGTAGAAGTCGCCGTACGGCCCATCGGGGTCGTGCCGGGACGCCTGGAACCAGGGGTGTCTGTCGCTGGTGTGGTTCATCACGAGGTCGGTGATGATCCGCAGGCCGCGCTCGTGGGCTTTCTCGATCAGCTGGACGAAATCACCAAGATCCCCGAAGTCCGGAAGGATCTTCATGTAGTCCGAGATGTCGTAGCCGCCGTCACGCAGCGGTGACTCGTACAGCGGCAGCAACCACAGGCAGTCGACACCCAGCCACTCCAGGTAGCCGAGCTTTTCGATCAGCCCGCGCAAATCTCCGGTGCCGTCGCCGTTGGAGTCCTTGAACCCCCGGACGAGAACCTCGTAGAACACCGCCCGCTTGTACCAGGCCGGGTCTTCCGAGACGAACGCCTCGGAGATCGGCTCCGGCATTGGGGATGCGTTGATCATATGTCGCTCACAGGAAGAGATGTGGGCAGGACGAAGTCACCGGTTGCCCCGGCGTTCTTATCTGGTGACCGCGCCGCCTGGAGTCGTCATCCCTGCGAACTCCATGCCCTAGAACGGGACCGGATTTGTGATCCGGTGCCCCGTTTGTGCGGCGCTTACGGGCCGAACACTACCAGCCCGTTGGCTTTCCGGAACCCGCTTCTGCTGTGCGACGTTTAATACCCGCGAGATCCGTACGTAATCGCCCTGTTACCCACGGTTCATTCAGAACGGTGTCGTCAGATCTGTGAGGTCGTTCTCGAAGTCGCTCAGCCAGAGTCCGAAGAGTACCAATCCCCGCACCCAGAAGCGGTCATTCCAACCATTGAACCTGGTCAGCGCGTCGGGACCACCCGCGATCAACTCGTGCAGCTCCTCCGACACCAGCCCGGGAACCCGGTTGACCACGGTCTCGAGCATGCTGTGCGCATAATTTCGGGCCGGCGCCGCAGTGGACCGCAACGGCACCCGCTGGAGCGGCTGCTTGACGACATTCGTGGACGGCAGTGCGGCCACCCGCGGATTGGCCGCGTGCAGCACCTCACGGTAGAAACGGCCTTTGTCCTTGCGCGCCACCCCGACTGACAGCGCGGCGTCGAAGAAGTCCGGATGGATGAACGGTGCCGCGAACGACGCCTCGGGCCCGACCAGATTGACCGCCGAGCGGGCGATGCCCCGCACGGTTCTGGTGTGCAGCACCGACAGCGGCAGCTCGGCCCGGTGGCCGTGCAGCATGGAGGTGGCGGCCGCGAACTGCTCGCGTACGGTCTCCTCCATCCACTCCGCGGCCGCCTTGGACAGGAACGGCTGCGAGGGCGCGCCGAGCGACAGCGAGCCCAGCACCGCCGCCGAGCGCTCCGCCTGGGTCCTGGCCTCCAGCGCGGCCCCGCTGACCATGAAGTTCTTCAGCAGCGGGCCGCCGGCCAGGCCGTCGACCAGGATCCGGCCCGCGCCGTGCACCTCCTTGGCGAAGGGCGCGTACCAGGCGTGGTGCGGCGTCAGGTATTCGAGCCTGCGGGCCACCTCCATCGCGTCCTGCGGGTAGTCGGCGGCTTCCTGGGTGATCACCCGGTGCGGGATGCCGAGCTCCTTGGTGATCGCCCTGGCGAAGGCGATGTCGGTGTCGGTGCCGTCGTCCGGGCTCGTCGTCCACGACTCGACGTCCGCGCCCCTGGCCTTGGCCACGCTCGCCAGCAGCCGGGAGTCGTAGCCGCCGCTGACCGGCACGAGCAGCTTGCGCCCGTCGTACTCCGCGTAGACGCGGTCCAGCAGCTCGACGATCTCGCGCGGGCTGATCCACGACTCGTACGGCTCCGTGCGCAGCCAGCGCGGCAGCCGCCGCTCGGTGGCCACCCGGCCGTGCTGCCACACCAGCGCGCTCGCCCCGGGCAGCCGCTTGACCTCGGCGTACGGGGTGGCCTCGCCCAGCGGGAACGTCACCTGGATGATCGAGGCCCAGGCGGCCCAGTCGATCGCGATCGGCACCAGGCTGAGCAGCGGCTGGATCAGCGACGAGAAGTAGACCGCGTCGCCCTGGAGGACGTAGTAGACGTCCACCAGCCCGAGCGCGCCCGTGTGCAGCGTGACCTTGTCGGCGTCGCCGATCAGGCCGGGGGTCTCGTACGTCTCCGCGACCGCGATCCACTCCTCGACCGCGGCCGGCCTGCGCTCGCCCCACGCGAACGCGTACGAGTCGCCGGCCCGATGGTAGGGCGGCAGCGGCGTGGAGCTGAACAACGCCGCATCGGCCGTCTGGAGCGCCGGGCGCACGCGCGGGCCCGCGGCGGTCAGCTTGCCGAGTATGGCGGTGTCGATCCGGCCGAGAGCGCCGCAGACATAGGGTCGCACGTTGAACTGCACCGGATCTCATCCCTTCGAGACGCTTCGCCAAAAGAGTATCCTTTGCCGGGCTGAGGGAGCGGAGGCATGGTTTGCGAGCGGAGCGAGCGCACAATCAGACGCAGCGAGCTGTCGCCGGGCCGACGAAGGAGGACCGGTGAGCACGGAGCTTGAGAGCACGCGTCGGGCGCTGCGGGATGCCATCGCCCAGGCCGAGCGTGCGGCCGAGCTGGTCAGGCTGCTGGATGCCGCCCAGGGCCGGCTGGCCGCGGCCGAGCGGAGCGTCGAGGAGTCCAAGGCGCTGGCCGAGCGGCTGAGCGCGACCGAGGAGCGGCTCGAGGTCGAGCAGGCCGCCGCGGACAGGCTGCGTAAGGAGCTGGCCGAGCAGCGTTTCCAGGCCGAGGTGGCCAACTGGAAACTGTCCTCGATCAAGGTCGCCCGCTGGAACCGCCTCGGCGACGCCATCAAGAGCGGCAAGAGCAACCCGGTGCGGCTCGCCAGGGGCCTGAGGGGCGCCGCCAAGCCGGTCAAGCGCCCCATTGCGCCCAAGCGCAAGCCGCCCGCGGCCGTCAAACAGGCCGACGAGCGCCCCGGGGCCGCGTTCCAGGCCACGACCTCGACCAGGACGCTCGGGGGCGCCTCGTTCAAGCTCAAGCCGTTCCGGGTGCCGACCGGCCCCAACACGCGGCCGCACCTGACGGCCGCGGTGATCGCCGACCCGCACGCCGAGGCGCTCCTGCGCTACGAGTGGCGCCAGACCACCGGCTTCACGCCGCGCGACTTCGCCCGGGTGCTCCCGCTCGAGGTGCCCCACCTGCTCGTCGTCGAGTCGGTCACGCAGGGGCCGTGGGCGGAGGAGATCATCGGCGAGCCGGGCGAGGGCATCAAGGCGCTGCTCGCCTGGTGCGCCGAGCGCGGCATCCGCACCGTCTTCTGGCACACGCAGGGCGAGGTGAGCGAGTACGCCGCGACCGCCCAGCTGTTCGAGCACCGGTTCACGAACGACCTGGCGGTGGCCTGGCCGCGGCTGCAGTTCGGGATCCAGCCCAGGATCCACAACCCGTTGCCGCTCGCCGGCGGGCGGATCGACCGGGTGCTCACGCTCGACCAGCTGCTGCCCGGCCACCTGAGCTACCCCGACGTGCTGACCTCCTACCGCTGGCCGTCCGCGGCGGACTGCCCGCCGGGCACTCCGCAGTGGCGGCTGGCCGAGATCGCCGCCTGCGGCACGCCCATCGGCACCGAGCCGGACTCGCGGCGGGCGCACGTGGCGTTGCGGCGGGCGTACCAGATGGGGACGATGACCGAGCGGATCGACGAGATGCTGGAGGCGGTCGGCCTGCCCAGCGCCCGCGCCACGCTCAACACCTCCGTGCTGTTGCCGATCATGGACCCGTACCTGATGGAGCACGGTCTGGCGCAGGTCGCCAGGCAGACGGGCGTGGCCCAGGTGATCGTCATCGGTCCGCCCGAGGCCGAGCTGCGCGCCCGCGACGTGCTGCCGGACCTGGATGTGATCTACCGGCGCCCGCATCCGGCCATGAGCGAGGGCGCGATGCTCAATGCCGGGCTCGACCTGTGCGAGGCCGACCTGGTGGCGGTCATGGACCCGCGCGACGTGTACGGCCCGCACTACCTGTCCGACCTGCGCCGGGCCTTCCTTTTCAGCACCGCGGACATCGTCGGCAAGGGCGCGTTCTACGCCCACCTGCGCAAGCCGCAGGCCACGCTGCTCAAGCAGCCCGACGCCGAATACACCTACCTCCCCGAGATCGCCGGCGCGACTCTCCTGGCCCGCCGCAACGCGCTGCGGGAACTCGGGTTCGCCGATCTGACGGACGGCTGGGACGAGGTCCTCATGCGGCAGTGCCGTACGGACGGGATCAAGGTGTTCTCCGCGGACAGGTTCGGCTACGTCCGGGTACGCGACGAGGACCGCTGGCTCCTGGGCGCCGCCCACCTGGTCGAATACGGCTCCGCCGAGCCGCACGCGCTCATCTAGAGTCGTCGGTGTGACCGCACGGGAGCTCGCCGCCGCGCTGGGGGAGCCGCCCGTGCCCGAAGGCTCGTGGGAGCGGGAGGCGGTGTACGTCTCCGCCGCGGCCCTGCGGCAGCGGGCGCCCGCGGACGCGCTCGCCGAACGGGTGCGAGCGGTGGCCGGGGTCGCGGGCGTTGAGGTGCGGGGCGACGGGTTCCTGCGGATCACCGTGGCGGTGCCCGGCGAGCTGCTGGAGTCGATGGAGCCTGTCGAGATCCCCGAGCCGGCGTGGCCGGATTTTCCTCGCACCTGGGACAACCCGGGATTCGTGGTGCGGTACGGGCATGCGCGGGCCCGCGCCGTGCGGCGCTGGGCCAGGGAGCTGGGGGTGCGGGAGGCCGGGTTCCGGCCCGAGGTGCTCGACGACCCCTACGATCGGCGGGTGCTGCGGGTGCTGGCCGAGCTGCCTGGGCGGGTGCTCAGCAGGGAACCGGGGTGGGAGACGTACCTGCTGCGGCTGGCGCTGGCCTTCCACGACGCCCACGAGCACGCTCCCGCCGTGCCTCGTGGGGACGAGCCGGTCACGCCGGTGCACACGGCTCGGGTACGGCTGGCGGAGGCCGTCGGGGGAGTGTTGATGGGCCCGGACCGGTTGTGATGGATTGCAAAATATTCGGCCAAATGGCGAAAAATCGTAAAAATCTCTCTTCTGGGGCTTGATCGCGTCTCGATACGTGGGCAGCGGGTCATGGCGCGGTTGCGGTTCCGATAGCCTCGATCGGGTGAGCCGATTCGTCCATCCCGCCGGGGACCGGCATGCCGAGATGCTGCCCCACGAGCGCCCGCCGCAGGCGCCCGCCGACCTCAACCGGATCGATCCCGCGATCTGGCCGCGAACGTCGACCCGGACCGATGGCACGCTCACGGTCGGCGGTGTGGACGTCCGCGATCTGGCCCGCGACTACGGCACGCCGCTCTACGTCCTCGACGAGGACGACGTGCGCTCGCGCATGCGCGACTACGCCACGGCGTTCGCCGGCTCGGACGTGCATTACGCCGGCAAGGCGTTCCTGTGCAAGGAGCTCGTGCGCTGGCTGGATGACGAGGGCCTCGGGCTCGACGTGGCCAGCGGTGGCGAGCTGGCGGTGGCCCTCAGCGTCGGCTTCCCGCCCGAGCGGATCACCATGCACGGCAACAACAAGTCCGTCGCCGAGCTGGCCAGGGCGCTGGAGGCCGGGGTCGGGCACATCGTGGTCGACTCCTTCGACGAGATCGCCAGGCTCGGCTACCTCGCCGAGCAGCAGGGCAAGCGGCCCAAGGTGATGATCCGGGTGACCACCGGAGTCGAGGCACACACGCACGAGTTCATCGCCACGGCGCACGACGACCAGAAGTTCGGCCTGTCGCTCAACGCCGGGACCGCGGCGGAGGCCGTGCACCGCGTCCTCGCCCTGCCGCAGCTCGAGCTCGTCGGCCTGCACTCGCACATCGGGTCCCAGATCGTCGACACGGGCGGGTTCGAGGTGGCCGCGCGGCGGCTGGCCGCGCTGCTCGTGCAGATCAAGGACGAGCACGGCGTGGTCCTGCCCGAGCTGGACCTCGGCGGCGGCTACGGCATCGCGTACGTCGACGGCGACGAGGCTCCCAACATCAAGGAGCTCGCCGACGGGCTGCGCGAGATCGTCACCAAGGTGTGCGTGGACGCCGGTCTGCCCGTGCCCCGGCTGACGGTCGAGCCAGGCCGCGGCATCGTCGGCCCAGGCGGCATCACGCTCTACGAGGTCGGCACGGTCAAGGACGTCGAAGGGCTGCGCACCTACGTCAGCGTTGACGGCGGCATGAGCGACAACATCCGCACCGCGCTCTACGGCGCCGAATACACCGCCATGCTGGCCAGCCGTGAGAGCACCGCCGAGCCCATGCTCAGCCGCCTCGTCGGCAAGCACTGCGAGAGCGGCGACATCATCGTGCGCGACTGCCACTTCCCCGCCGACCTCGCGCCGGGCGACCTGATCGCCGTGGCCGCGACCGGCGCCTACTGCCGATCGCTGGCCAGCAACTACAACTACCTGCTCAAGCCCGCCGTGGTGGCCGTCTCCGGCGGAGCCGCACGGGTGATCGTGCAGGGTGAGACCGAGGACGACCTTCTGAGGGGGCAGCTGTGAAACCGCTGAAAGTGGCTCTGCTGGGCTGCGGCGTCGTCGGCTCGCAGGTGATCAGGCTCATGCACGAGCAGGCCGACGACCTGGCGGCGCGCGTCGGGGCCCCGCTGGAGCTTGCCGGGGTCGCCGTACGCCGCCTCGGTCGCAAACGCGACGTGGACGTGGACCCGGCGCTGTTCACCACCGACGCCGAGGCGCTGGTCATGCGAGGCGACGTCGACATCGTGGTCGAGGTCATCGGCGGCATCGAGCCCGCCCGCACGCTGATCGTCTCCGCCCTGTCCAAGGGCAAGTCGGTGGTCACCGCCAACAAGGCGCTGCTGGCCGAGGACGGCGCCACCCTGCACGAGGCCGCCAGGAACGGCAACGGCGACCTCTACTTCGAGGCCAGCGTCGCCGGGGCCATCCCGCTGCTGCGGCCGCTGCGCGAGTCGCTCGCCGGCGACCACGTCAAGCGGGTGCTGGGCATCGTCAACGGCACCACCAACTACATCCTCGACAAGATGGACTCCACGGGCGCCTCGTTCACCGACGCCCTGGAGGAGGCGCAGACCCTCGGCTACGCCGAGGCCGACCCGACGGCCGACGTCGAGGGCTTCGACGCCGCGGCCAAGGCCGCCATCCTCGCGAGCCTCGCCTTCCACAGCCGCGTGCCCGCCGCCGCCGTGCACCGGGAGGGCATCACCGAGATCACCGCCACCGACGTGGCCTCGGCCAAGGCCATGGGCTACGTGATCAAGCTGCTGGCCATCTGCGCCCGCTCCGACGACGGCCGCTCCTTCGGGGTGCGGGTGCACCCGGCCATGATCCCGCGGACGCATCCGCTGGCCGGGGTGCGGGAGGCGTACAACGCGGTCTTCGTGGAGGCGGAGTCGGCGGGGCAGCTGATGTTCTACGGCAAGGGAGCCGGCGGCGCGCCCACGGCCTCGGCCGTGCTCGGCGACATCGTGGCCGTCGGCCGCAACCGCCTGGCCGGCACGCACGGGCCCGAGGAGTCCACCTACGCGGACCTGGCCGTGCACCCCATGGGCGAGACCGTCACGCGCTGCCACGTGGCGCTGGACGTGGCCGACAAGCCTGGTGTGCTGGCGCGCGTGGCGGAGTTGTTCGCCAAGCACGACGTGTCGATCCAGACCGTGCGCCAGGAGGGGCACGGTGACGACGCCCAGCTGGTCATCGTCACCCACCGAGCCACGGACGCGGCGCTGTCGGCGACGATGGAAGGGCTGCGGGAGCTGGACATCGTCCGCGCGGTGGCCAGCGTGATGCGCGTGGAGGGCGACGACTAGGGCGTCAGGAGTCCGGGAAGGCCAGGTTGCGGACGCGGCGGACGGCTCGTTTCAGCACCGTGCGGTTCTGCTCGCGGGTCAGGCGGACCGCCTCGCGGCGCCAGGCCTCGGCCTTCTCGCGCCAGCGGGCCGCGTCCCTGCTGTTCTTGCCCGCTTCCCGCTTCAGCTGGCCGAGCTCGGCGCGGAGGGCGGCCACGCGCTTGCGGTAGAGGGCGATCTCCTTCTCGTGCGCGGCCGTGATCCTGGCCACCTCCGAGATCCGTTTCTTGCGCGGCGGGTAGACGGCCGGCCGGCGTGTGAATCCCCACGTCTCGCCGTCCACCCATTCCACGCCGAACAGGGCGTCGATCAGGTCTTCCTCGTCATCGTCCGGGGCCGCCACCAGGGCGGCTCTTGACAGGGCGGCCGTGCGGTCCAGGCGGGCCACGGCCACACCCTGCCCGGTCTCCTCCAGAGCGATGCGGAGTGCGCCCGAGTCGTGCTCCTCCATGTGCTCGATCAGGCGCTCCAGCGTGTCCGTGGACACGACCCAGCCCGGAGGCACCTGGAGGCGGAACGGGGCGCCGTTGGTGACGGGGCCGGATTCCAGCCGGACCCGAGGATCATGCTCGAACGTGGCGTGGATGAGGCGTAGATCGAGGTCCGGGTCGCGGAGCGGGGAACGGCGGTCGCCGGTCAGTGACTGCCATGGGCCCGTGATGGTGACGCCGGCGTCGGGGATCGAGGACGCCAGCAGGGCGTCGACGGTGGCCCGGACGTCCTCGTACGAGCCCGGCGGCACCACCGCGTCCACGTACGGGACCAGCCACTGGCGGCCCGGGTCGGTGCGCAGGTAGCGGCGGTAGGGGACGCGGTCGGCGACGTACGGGTCGTTGTAGCGCTTCAGCGCCGCGAAGTCGCGCATCGCCGTCGGCAGGCCGACGTGCCACGCGCGGGACTCCGGATCCGGGACGAACACCGCGCCGGCCTGGGTCAGCCGGTAGCCCAGCTCCGTGTCCTCCGCCAGCACGAGCGAGGTGTCCATGCCGCCGATCGACCGCAGCAGCGCGGCCGGGTACGACACCGTGGCCCCCACGTGGATGCGGGTCGCCAGTGAGCTGGGGGCGCCGCGCAGGCCGTCGTGGTCCAGGATGATCTTCTCGGCCCAGTCGTGCCGCTCGAGGGCGAGCGGGAAGAGAGCGTGCTCCGCGCCCGACTCCACGGCCTCGCGCACCTGCTCGGGCGAGGGGAGCGCGTCGGACGCGGTGAAGTCGATCCAGCCCAGCGCCACCACGTACGGCGCCAGGTGGTGCCAGCGCAGCTGGGCCTCCACGTGACGCCGATGCGGCACCATGTCGGCGTCCAGCACGAACACGACCTGGCCAGCGGCGGCGTCCAGTCCCGCCTGCACCGCCCACGCCCGGCCCCAGCCGCCCGGCGGGCTGGAGATCAGCTTGGTCTTGGCCGGGGCGAGGGCGGGGACGCGCAGCGGGGTGGAGCTGCCGTCGTCCACCACGATCACGTCGAGGAGGTGCTCCGGGTAGCTCTGGGCCGAGAGGGCGGCCAGGGTCAGGTCCAACGTCTCCTGGCGGTCGTGGGCCGGGATGACGACCGTGACCGTCAACGTGGGCTGCCACGCGCCCAGCGCGGGCGGGGTGAGCACGCCGAAGTCGTTGTGCGGAATCCGAGGGATCACGGGCGCAGGCTCCCGTCCAGCTCCATGAGGGCGTTCGGGCGGAAGCCGCGCCACTGCTGCCTGTTGCGCTGCAGGAACGTGCCGATCGGCTCCTGCCACGTGTGATTGGCCGCCGGGCCCCTGCGCAGGATGTAGCCCAGACCGTGGGTCCGGTAGATCTGGCCGCCGGCCGCCTGCAGGGCCTCCTGGAACTGGGTGTCCACCGAGCGCCGCAACGGCCGGAACCCGCCCACCGCCTGGAACGCCGAGCGCTCCACCAGGATCGTGCCGCCGGCGATGAAGCTGGTGATCTGCTCGGTGATCTGCTTGCGGTGCACGGTGACGTCGATGGAGGACAGGTAGACGAACTCCGGCACCGTGCCGACCACTTGAGCACCGGAGTACGAATGCGCCAGCAGCAGATCGGACAGGAAGTCGGGGCCGTACCAGTCGTCGTCGTCCATCTTCAGCAGGAACGAGCCCGACGCCCTGGCGGCCGCCTCGTTCAGCACCTTTCCGAAGACCGCCTGGTGGTCGGCCTCGTACACGGTGAGCGGGCCGTCATATGCCGCGATCGCGGACGCCACGTCCGGATGGCCCTTCGGCACCCCGTGCAGGGCCAGGATCACCTCGAGCCGCACGTCACGCTGGCGGGCGATCTGGTCGAGGGCGAAGGCGACCATTTCGGTACGGCGGGTCGCCAGCAGCACCGACGTGAGCGGGGGAGCGGGGGCGGGCGCGCCGAGCTGCTCCCACCTGGCGGCCACGCCGTGGGTACGCAGGGCCGCGCGGCGCAGGCGAATGCTGTGCTCCTCCCGCCGGAGCTCGTCGGTGAGGTCCGGGCAGTGCTCGATGAGCCCGATGACGTCCTCGCCGAGCGCGCCGGCCCAGCGCGGCGCCGCTTCCGCCACCAGGGGCACGCCGGCTGCGGACAGTCCGGCCAGGACGCGTACGGCGGTCAGCGGGCCGCTGTGCGCGTGCCGCCAGTCCACCTCGACGCCGCGGATCTGGCGCAGCCTGGCCACGTCCGCGTCGGTGACGCCGCCGGACTCCGCGAACGACATCACGACCTTTCCGTCCAGCACCACGGACCAGCGGCCGTCCCGCTCGGCCAGGGACGCCATGCCCCGGGAGGGGGTCGTCACGAAACCCATGGGGTTGACCAGGCGCTCGTCCACCGGGGGGATCATCGAGGGCTCGCCGAGCACGTCGGGATCGGCCAGCGGCGAATCGGCCATCCCCGGCCGGCCGAGGCGCTCCCAGCTGGCCGCCTGAATCGTCGGCCGCTCGATGGGCGTCTCATCCCCGGCCCACTCGACCAGCCCGGTCTCCTCGCCCCACCTGTCCGGGGCCGCGTCTCCGGCCGGGTCGCCGTGCTGGGCTGAGGCAACGTCCTCAGGCGATTCACCCGATTCCACCTGCTCGTCCCGCCCAGCCGGACGGCCCTCCTCGTCGCGTCCGGCCATGACCGTGCCCTCGGCCGATGTAGCCGCTCGTTCGGGTTGGACGGCGGCGATCGTTGCCTCGGCGGCGGAACGGCGGTCGGAGCGGCCGATCGTGCGCAGGACCATGTCGCTGCCCGGCGCGCCGACCCGCTCGGGGACGGGCCCCGTGATCTCGGTAGGCGTCGCGTTCGGGTCGCCCGGCCGCCAGTCGGCCGCCCCGACGCCGGCGATCGCGGCCGCGGGCGCGGTGATCACGTCCAGCCGGTGCCCGGCGAACGCCCGCGCCGTGGCCGCCACCGTACGACCGGAGGGCGTGGGCGCGGAGAAACGGGCGTCCACCACCCAGACCCGGTTCTTGGGCTGGTACACCCGCAGATCGGTCAGCGACCGCCACCGCTGCGCGGGCGTCGGCGTGGGCACGGGCGCCGGATGGGCGGCAGGCGTATCCAGCACCGCCACCACCACCCGCTCCGCCTGCGGCAGCAGCTTGTGCAGTGTGGCGATGCGCCGCAGGTCGGCCGGCGTCTTGGCCAGCACGAGAACCTCCCGCACCGGCTCGGGCTCGGCGGCCGGCTCCAGCAGATCCCGGTCGAGATCGACGACCGCACCCCGCTCGCCCACACCGGACCCGGCCGACGCGCCAGACCCGCAGGCCGAGGCGTCCGCCGCGGTGTAGACCGGGTCGACGTCGTCGATCCCGGCGAAGAACACACGAGCCCCGCGCAACTCCGCCAGCAACTCCCGGATCATCCGGCGCTCCGCAGATGCCTGATCAGCGAGCTCAACGGCCCTCGCCCAGCGGCTTCGGCAGGCTGGGGGGTGGTGGCCGCGGACAGCCGCTCGACCTCGGCCTTCAGCCGCTCCACCTCGCCCCGCAGCGCCTTGATCTCGCGCTGTCGCTGGCCCGCCAGCGTCCGCCACTTGGCCGCGTCTCCGGTCAACGGCTCGGCCTCCTCCGCGATCGCGAAGTCGTACTCGCTCCCGCTGACCCACTCGGACCCGTACATCTCGTCCACCAGGTCATCGGGCCGGCCGTCGAAAAAGGCGGCGCGGGAGAAGGCGGCCGTGCGCTCCAGGCGGGCGGCGACGACCCCGTCCTGACCCTCCGTCAGCGCCACGCTCACGAGCCCGAGGAGGACCTTGTCGGCGTGCCGTACCAGCTTGGCCAGCGTGTCGGCGCCCAGCACCCACCCGGTCGGGAGATGCAGCAGGAAGGGGGAGGGGGCGGCGGAGGCGGGTACGCTTTCCGCGAACACGACGCGCGGCTCGTGCGCATACAAATTGTGCAGAAGACGCAGGTCGAGCAGGGGGTCGTCGAGGTTGGCCCGGCGTTCGCCGGTCAGCTTGCCCCAAGGACCGACGAGCGTGACGGCGGCGTCCGTCAGGGTCCCGGCGAGCGCCGAGTCCACGCTCGCCCGTGTCTGCTCGTACGTCGTGGCCGTCACGACCGCCCGCAGGTACGGCACGAGCCAGTGGCGGCGCGGGTGGTTACGCAGCCAGCGCAGGTCGGGGATCAGATCGCCCAGGTACGACCAGTTGTGTCGGTGCACCTCCTTCTCCCGCACCATCACGGTGGACGGCCCGACGTGCCAGGCCCGTGCCTCGGCATCGGGGATGAACACGGCCCCGGCCTGCGCCAGCCGGTAGCCCAGCTCGGTGTCCTCGGCCATGTTCAGCCCGGTGTCCACGCCGCCGGCCGCGCGCAACAGGTCGGCCCGTACGGAGGTGGAGGCGCCCGTGTGCAGCAGGTACGCGCTGGACCCGGCGTCCTTGAGCCGCCGCGTCGACTCCAGCGTCTTTCTCGTGTACTTGGACTGGACGCCCTCCTCGCCCGGAGCCTCCACGAACCGCGTCTCGCCGATCACCACCGCGTAGTCGACAAGGTGGTGCCAGCGCATGTGCGCCTCGAGATGGTCCTCGGCCAGCAGCATGTCCGAGTCCAGCCAGTGGATCACCGTCCCTGAGGCCGCGAGCTGCCCGGTCTGCCTGGCCGCGCCACGCCCCCACCCCTCGCTCACGCGTACGACCCGGGCGCCCGGCACGTCCTCCAGCGGCGGCCGGCTCCCATCGTCCGCGACGACCACCTCGATGAGCTCGGCAGGGTACGTCTGCCGCGCCAGCGCCGCGACCGTGCGGCCCAGCGCGTCCGCGCAGTTGTAGGCGGGGATGACCACGGAGACGGTCAGCGAGGGCTCCCAGGCCCCGATCGCGGGCGGCCGCAGCACGCCGTAGTCGTTGTGCCTGACCTGGCTCGTCATACCGCGACATCCTTTGCCAGCGCACGGACTTCTTCGCGCAGGTCTTCCAGCTCACGCGCCCGCGCCATGGCGTTGACCCGGTCCTCGCCGAGCGAGGCCAGGATCGCGCCGAGGTCGTCGGCACGCCGCGCCGCCGACTCCTCCACGGCCCGCACCAGCAGGTCCAGCCTGGTGTCGAGGTTCTTGAGCGCGGTGGTGGTACGGGCCAGCTCGGCTTCGTACTTCTTGATCCGCAGGTCGATACGGTGCGCCTTGCCGTCGACACGGCGCACGATGAGCACGAGGAACGCCAGGGCCGCCAGCGCCACTAGGAACGCCGCCGTGGCCGCCGCCGCGCCCATAGTGATCAGGCCGGCGAGGACGAGGACAACGAGCACAACGGCGACCAGGACCGAGAGGAGTGCGCCGGTCGCTGCCAATCGGCGGGGCGAAAGCATCCGCGCATACCTTTCATTGATCACGCCTTGTCGGCGCGCACCTCAGGAACAACCGAGGCGTCAGGGACATGTCGGGATTATTGACACCTTAATAAACATCGGCCACTACCGTGCCATAAGTTCCTGGAGGAAGACTGAGAATCACAGCCCCAGGACCTGCGATACCTGTCCTGCCGAAAGTGTGCCCCGCGTCTACTGGTCAGTAAAACCGGCGTAAGGTAGGCGCCGACCGATCCCACGGAGGAGCACCCATCGATGTCCGTCACCCCCTGCGGCTTCGCGCGTACGCCGGAGAAGGGGCTGGCCCGCCTGCACTGGGCGGACGGCGGCTGGGCGGTCGACGGCAGGCCGCCGGACGTGCCGGCGCTGCGTGCGCTGCGTGGGCTGGAGATCGAGTGGCCCGAGGCCGAAGTGCCGGAGGTCGCGCTGGACGGCCTGCTGCGCCTGGCCGCCGCAGGGATCCCGCTGACGGCCGACCGGGCCGCCCCCTGGGTGCCCGCAGATCTCGCGGCCCTGCTCACCGACCGGGCCTGGCTCGACCACGCACCCGACGGCAGCACGCGGTGCCTGGCCGACCTGCGGCGGGAGGAGCACAGCGTACTCCTGCGCCGCTTAGCCCACCCCACTCCGGTGCCCGAGATCAGCATCGTCATGTCGAGCAAACGACCGAGCCTGGTCGGCGCGGCACTGGCGCAGATGGAGCGGCAGCGCGGCGTCGCGGCCGAGGTGCTGCTGGGGTTGCACGGGGTGGCGTTCGAGCAGGTACACGCGGCGGTCGAGAGTTGTCCGCTGCCGGTGAAATGGGTCGAGGCCGAAGCCTCCGTGCCGTTCGGCGAGGTGCTCAACCGGGCCGCGGCCCTGGCTAGCGGCGAGCACCTGGTCAAATGGGACGACGACGACTGGTACGGCCCTCGGCACCTCGCCGACCTGTTCATGGCCCTGACCTACGCGGGGGCCGACGTGGTGGGCACGACGGCCGAGTTCTTCTACCTGGAGCCGCTGCGGGCCACGATCAGGCGGACGACGTTCGCCAGCGGAGCGAGCTATCCGAGCGAGGTATGGTCCGATCATGTGGCCGGAGGCACGATCATGCTGCCTTCGGTAAAATTTCGGGAAATTGGCGGGTTTCCGGGGATTTCTCGGGCTGTCGATCTCGAGTTCCTGAAGGCGGCTCAACGGGTGGGAATGCGTATTTATCGCACCCACGGGCTGGGTTACGTCCTGCGACGAGGGCCCAGCGACGAGCACACGTGGCGGTTACCGCTGGCCCACTTCCTCAAGGTGGCCGCCAACCAGTGGCGGGGCTTCCGCCCGAGCCTGCTGATGGAAGCCGCGTGACCCCGCTCATGGAGGGTCGATGAGCGCGCGCGGCAACCTCGAGGCCCAGGCCGCAGGCAGTCGCTCGGGGCCACAGGGCGAACGCATCGCCCGGGTGCGCGGCAACGACTACCGCGTGCTCCAGCCCTCGGACCGGTTCACCCCAGAGCTGATGGTCAGCGTGATCATCCCGGCCTACGGCGGGCAGGACAAGCTGGACCTGGTGCTGGCCGGGCTGGCCAGGCAGACCTACCCGGCCGAGCTCACCGAGGTCATCGTCGTCGACAACGGCAGCACGCCGCCGCTGCGCCTGCCGGCCGCCCGTCCCGCCCGTACCCGGCTGATCGTCTGCGTGGAGCCGGGCCGGGCCTCCGCCCGCAACGCCGGCCTGGCGGAGGCGACGGGTGACGTGATCCACTGGCTCGACTCCGACGTGGTGCTCACGCCCGGCGCGATCGAGGCGCATATGCGCTGGCACCACGCGGCGCCATACATGGTCGTCACCGGCTACATCAGGTTCACCTCCGCGGAGGTGCCCGCCCGGCTGCCCGACGATCTGGAAAAGCACTTCGAGCCCGCCGAGCCGCACGCCTGGATCGTGGACCTCGTCGAGCGCACGAACGGGCTCACCGACAACCCGCAGCGTCCGTTCAGCCTGCATGTGGGCGGCGCGACCTCGGTCAACGCCCGGCTGGTCGCGGCGGCGGGGCCGATGGACGAGGAGCTGATCCTGGGCCAGGACACCGAGATGGGCTACCGGCTGAGCCAGGCGGGCGCGGTCTTCGTCCCGGAGCCTGCGGCCCGCGCGTACCACCTCGGGCCGACGATGCGGATGCGCGACAAGCAGCCGATCGACCGGGTGAGCCACGCGTTGGTGGCCGACCGCATCCCGGCCTACCGCTGGCTGCGGGGGCATCCCGGGCGGCAGTGGAAGGTCCCGTACGTCATGGTCGTGGTGGACGGCACGGCAGGCTATGACTCGGTACGGGCGACGGTGGACGCTCTGCTCGCCGGCACCACTCCCGACATTTCCGTACTCCTCCTCGGCCCTTGGGACACCCTCCAGCACGAGCGCCGCGCCCCGCTCCGCGACCCCGACCTCGACCTGGTGCTGGTCCGCGGCCACTACCGGCACGAGGGCCGGGTACGCCTGTCCGCCGTCGAGGACGTCGACCCCGCCGTGCCGTTCGTGCTGCGGTTGCCGGCCGGCTGGATCCCCGGCGAGGACAGCCTGGCCCGCCTGCTCGACCTCGCCCGCGACGAAGGCCTCGGCCTCGTGAACGTGCTGCTCGACGAGTCGTCCCAAGGCGTCGTCGCGGGCCGCCTGGAACGTCTGTCCGCCTTCGCCAGGGCTCGCATCGTGGCCGAGCCTGGCGAGGAGCTAGACGACGTGGTGGACGCGGTGTCGGGCGTGTCCTGGGTCGAGGCCGAGACGTACGGGTTCACCACCGAGGCGGCGTCGCCGCTCGGGCGGCGGAGCGCGTACCGGGCCAGGGTGGAGGCCCAGGCCGACGCCGCCCGGCTGGCCAGGGAGGTCGCCAGGCTGGCCAAGGAGGCCGAGCGGCTGCGCGAGCAGGTGGCCAAGTGGAAGGAGGAGGCGGGGCGCTGGCGCAGGACGGCCGTGGATCTCCGCCGCGAGGTCGGCGCACTGCGCCGCCGGATCTCCGCCGCCACCCGCAGCCAGAAGAACCTGCGTGCCCTGGTCTCCACCACGATGAAACGCGCCTTCGGCAAACGCCTCCGCAACTGACCCACCAACCGGCCCGTCGGGCGGGCGAGGCGGGTGTGGGGGTCAGTTGGGGCGGAGGGCTGACTTCAGGCGGCGCAGGAGGGTCTTTTCCGCCGGTTCCACGGACACCGCCATCGGGCTCGGGATGGTGACCGGGTCTGGCTGCTTGGGTGCGGGCCAGTAGCGGTCCGGGGGCTCATGGCGTACCCCATGGGTGGTGTCGATGACGGCGTCCAGGTCGGCGCCGGGGCCGGCGAGCAACAGGGCGCGGCCCAACGCCGACGTGCGCTCCAGACGCGCTGTGCGCCCGTCAGGCAGGTCCACGATCAGGACGCCCGCAAGATCCTTCTGGACCGACTCGATCATGCGCTCCAGCGTCGCCTTGTGCAGGGGCACGTCCACCGGCCCGCGATAGCGGAACGGCGTCGGCGCAGGTGTGGGTGCGGCCTCGTCGATCAGGCGGATGCGTTCGTCGTGCGCGAACAGGTCACGCATCAGCCGCAGCTCGAAGCACGGA
Organism: Nonomuraea sp. 3N208; assembly: GCF_052245935.1. Classification (NCBI taxonomy): domain Bacteria; kingdom Bacillati; phylum Actinomycetota; class Actinomycetes; order Streptosporangiales; family Streptosporangiaceae; genus Nonomuraea; species Nonomuraea sp. 3N208. The sequence continues at coordinate 199,054 of NZ_JBQQBR010000001.1, forward strand.
TCCGACAACACCGACCGCCGCCCGGCCTCCAGCCGCGACCACGGCCCCACCAGCGTCACCACCACGTCCTGGAGCTTGCCGTCCAGCGCCGCCGTCACCGCCTGCCGCACCACGGACTCGGAGGTGTCGGTGACGTCGAGCACGATCTCCACGTACGGCACCAGCCACCGCCGCCCCCGATCCTTGCGCAGGTCCCTGCGCAGCGGGATCCGGTGCGCCAGATACGGCTCCACGGCCCGCACGGCCCGCTCCCGGTCACGGTGCTGCGCGGGCAGCCCCAGATGGACGGCCTGCGCGTCCATGTCGGGTATGAACACGACGCCGTGCATGGCCAGCCGGTAGGCGAACTCGGTGTCCCCGCCCCGCATAACGGTCGGGTCGAGCCCGCCCACGGCGTGGAAGACCTCCCTGGGAAGGGCCACGGTGGGCCCCGTGCACACGTGGTACGGATTGCGGCTCTTGCGCAGCCCGTCGGTCTTGGCGATCGTCGCCTCGGTGGAGCTGGGCGCGGCCTCGTTCAGGTTGAACAGCTCTCCCAGGTGTCCCGCCTGGAAGACCTGGCCCGGCGTGACGGGCGGCACCTCCACGAACTTCTTCATGCCGATCGAGACCAGGTAGTCCGTCATGTGGTGCCAGCGGGCCAGGGCCTCGATGTGCTCGCGGCAGGCCACCATGTCGGAGTCGAGCCGCTGGATGATCTCGCCGTCGGCGGCGTTGGCGCCGGTGTTGACGGCGCTGGAGATGCCCCAGCCGTCCCGTACGGGAACGACGCGAGTGTTGACCGGCCGGATTTCGGGCAGCCGAATAGGTGGCCGGCTGCCGTCATCGACGACGAGGACCTCCATCAGGTGGTCCGGGTACGTCTGCGCCGCCAGCGCGGCCAGCGACAGGTCGAGCTTGTCCTGCCCGCCGTGCGCGGGTATGACCACGCTCACGGAAAGGGCGGGCGACCAGGCGCCGAGCGGCGGCGTTGCCAGCGGTGAATAGTCGTTCTGCCTCAAAGCAGGACGCGCGTTCATGATGGTGACCCCCTGGGCTAGACCTTATCGGGAGATGGCGACAATGTCCTGAATAGTGGCCCTGTCCAACCGGTACGTCCGACCGGTGGACGCGAATCTGAGCCGGTCGCCCGCACCCCGTACACTCGGTGCCCAACACCGCAGGTAGGGAGTCATCAATGAGCAGGTCGTGGCGTGGCCTCATCGAGGAATACCGCGAGCGTCTTCCCGTCACGCCGAAGACGCCTGTCATCACGCTGCTTGAGGGCGGCACACCGCTGGTGCCCGCGCATCGCGTGTCGGCGCTGACGGGGTGCGACGTCTACCTGAAGGTCGAGGGGGCCAACCCGACCGGCAGCTTCAAAGACCGCGGCATGACCATGGCCATCAGCAAAGCGGTCGAGGAGGGGGCCAAGGCGGTCATCTGCGCCTCGACCGGCAACACCTCGGCCTCGGCTGCGGCCTACGCCGTTCGCGCAGGGCTGACATGCGCCGTTCTGGTCCCCCGCGGGAAGATCGCCATGGGCAAGCTGGCCCAGGCGCTCGTGCACGGTGCCACGCTGCTGCAGGTCGAGGGGTCGTTCGACGACTGCCTGGAGATGACCCGCAAGTTGTCGTCCAGCTATCCGATCGCGCTGGTCAACTCGGTCAACCCGTTCCGGCTGCAGGGACAGAAGACGGCCGCTTTCGAGATCGTGGACACGCTGGGCGACGCCCCTGACATCCACTGCATCCCAGTGGGCAACGCGGGCAACATCTCCGCCTACTGGATGGGCTACCAGGAATATTTCGCCGACGGCGTGGCGACCAAGCGGCCTCGCATGTTCGGATTCCAGGCCAGCGGCGCGGCGCCGATCGTCGAGGGCGCGCCGGTGTCCCACCCGCACACGATCGCCACCGCCATCCGCATCGGCAACCCGGCGTCCTGGGGGCTGGCCACGGCGGCCCGCGACGAGTCCGGCGGGGCCATCCAGTCGGTGACCGACCGGCAGATCGCGGCCGCGTACAAGCTGCTCGCGCAGGAGGAAGGCGTGTTCGTGGAGCTGGCCTCGGCGGCCAGCGTCGCGGGCCTCCTGCAGGCGCACGCGCAGGGGCTGGTCGAGCCGGGGCAGCGCATCGTCTGCACGGTGACGGGCAACGGGCTCAAGGACCCGGACTGGGCCATCTCGGGGGCGCCGGCGCCGGTGGTCATCCCCATCGACGTCCACGCCGCCGCGGCGGCGCTCAACCTCGCCTGACGGGACTGACAGGGAGATGCGTGAATGAGGACCGTTGACATCCGCGTGCCCGCGACCTCGGCGAACCTGGGCCCGGGATTCGACGCGCTCGGCCTGGCGCTGAGCCTGTACGACGAGATCGAGGCGGCACTCACCGACGAGCCCGGCGTGCGCATCACCGTGGAAGGCGAGGGTGCGGGGGAGGTCGATCTCGGCGAGGGGCACCTGATCGTCAAGACGATGCGCGAGACGTTCGGCCGCATGGGGGTCCCGCAGCCGGACGGCATCCGCCTGCGCTGCCGCAACAGGATCCCGCACGCCCGCGGACTGGGCTCGTCCTCCGCGGCCGTCTGCGCCGGCATCCTCGCCGCCCGCGCGCTGTCGGGGGCCGAGTTCCCCGACGACGAGGTGTTCGCGCTGGCCACCGAGATCGAGGGCCACCCGGACAACGTGGCGCCGTGCCTGGCCGGCGGGCTGACCGTGGCATGGTCCGACCACACCGGGTCACCACGTATGGTGAAACTGGCTCCCGACGAACGGGTCCGCCCTGTCGCCCTGATTCCGTCGGCGCGGCTGGCCACGGAGACCGCGCGGGGGCTGTTGCCGAAGGACGTGCCCCACAAGGACGCCTCCTTCAACGCCGGCCGGGCCGCGTTGCTGATCGCCGCGCTGACCCAGCGGCCGGAGCGAGGGCTCCTGCTCGCCGCCACAGAAGATCGACTCCATCAGCATTACCGCGCGCCTGCAATGCCGGCGAGCTCGGATCTGATAGAACGTCTCCGTGCAGTGGGCGTGCCCGCCGTCGTTTCGGGAGCGGGTCCCACGGTTCTTGCGTTTTCGACATCGGATACGCAGGATTTGATCGCGCCAGAAGTGGGTAATGACTGGCACATCCAGCTAATGGACGTCGACCCGGTTGGTGCGAACGTTCAGTTCCCCGAGACACGCTGATGCCTCTTTAGACCTTCAGGGAATAGTCGTGTGCGCTGGTGATGTTAGGCTGGTAGCCGCACCAGATGCCCCCTTGGTGGGTGCGTGCTTGTCAGCCACACATCGCTGCATCATGCTTCACGTCGCGAGGCGTGGGCGGCGCGGCTGTCTCCCCGGAATCAATCGCCTCCGGTTGGCCCACACCCGGTTGGCTTTGAACGAGGCGGCGACGACGGGGACTGCGCGTTCGATTCACATCGACATCTGGTTGGCGACAGCAATCTGGGGGGTGTCAGTCGCGCGCCACGGCCCATTGGCGGCGTGGACCAGCCCCTCCCCAAGAGTGGCGGCCGTCTCCAGCGACAGCCGAAGATCGCAAAGTGCACCCCGACCCGGTCTGTCCCGCCGGATCGCAAGCACCTCCGGGACGCCCGGTAGAACAAAACCGGCGCCCGACCCCTGGGAAGGACCTTTTAGTTGAGCGACACCACCGAACTCCTCTCCGACGCATCAGGCGCAGAGCCGGCGTCCGGCGACACCCCCACCCGCGCTCCGGCCAAGCCGCGTGCGCGTCGCTCCGGCACCGGCCTGTCCGCCAAGGTGCTGCCCGAGCTGCAGAAAATAGCGGCGGAGCTGGGCATCAGCGGGACCGGGCGCATGCGGAAGAGCCAGCTCATCGCGGCCATCCAGGAGAAGCAGGGTGGCGGCGCCGGAGAAGGCACGCCGGCTCCCGCGGCCGCCGCTGAGGCGCCCGCCGCCACGCCGGAGGCGGCCCCGGCCGCCGAGCGGCCCACCCGGACGCGCAGGGAACGTTCCCGCGCCAAGACCGCCGAAGAGCCCGCGCCGCAGCCTGCCCCGCAGCCCGTTGCGGCCGCACCGGAGCCCGTTGCCGCGGCGCCCGAGCCCGTCGTCACCCCGCCAGAGCCGGTCGTGGAGCAGCAGCCTCAGGCCGTCGAGGCCGCGCAGGGCGAGGGCCGCGGCGAGCGTGGCGAGAGCCGCAGGGAGCGCCGCACCCGCGGCGAGCGCCGCGAGCGCGGCGAGCGCTCCGGCGGCGACCGCGTAGAGGGCGGTCGTGCGGAGACCGTCGGCCGCGGCGACCAGCGCGCCGCCGACGCGGGTAACCGGGGCGACCAGCAACGCACTGACCAGCGCGACCAGCAACGCAGTGACCAGCGTGACCAGCGCGGGGACCAGCGTGACCAGCGCGGGGACCAGCGTGACCAGCGCGGGGACCAGCGTGACCAGCGCGGCGGCGGCGACGAGGACGATCGCGGCGGGCGCGGCCGCAGGGGCCGTTTCAGGGAGCGCAACCGCGGCCGCGGCCGTGACCGCTTCGAGGGCAGCGAGCCCGTCATCGGCGACGACGACGTGCTCATCCCGATCGCCGGCATCCTCGACATCCTCGACAACTACGCGTTCGTCAGGACCAGCGGCTACCTGCCGGGCAGCAACGACGTTTACGTCTCGCTCGCCCAGATCCGCCGCAACGGCCTCCGCAAGGGTGACGTCATCACCGGCGCCGTCAAGCAGCCCCGTGATGGCGAGCGGCGCGAGAAGTTCAACGCCCTGGTCCGCCTCGACACCGTCAACGGCATGGACCCGGAGCAGGCCCGCAACCGGCCGGACTTCAACAAGCTGACGCCGCTCTACCCGCAGGACCGCCTGCGCCTGGAGACTGAGCCCAACATCCTGACCACGCGGATCATCGACCTCGTGTCGCCGATCGGCAAGGGCCAGCGCGGTCTCATCGTCTCCCCGCCCAAGGCCGGTAAGACGATGGTGCTGCAGGCCATCGCCAACGCGATCACCCGCAACAACCCCGAGTGCCACCTGATGGTCGTGCTCGTGGACGAGCGGCCTGAAGAGGTCACCGACATGCAGCGGTCGGTCAAGGGCGAGGTCATCCACTCGACCTTCGACCGTCCCGCCGAAGACCACACCACGGTCGCCGAGCTCGCCATCGAGCGGGCCAAGCGCCTGGTGGAGCTGGGCCACGACGTGGTCGTCCTGCTCGACTCGATCACCCGCCTCGGCCGCGCCTACAACCTGGCGGCCCCGGCGTCCGGCCGTATCCTGTCGGGTGGTGTCGACTCCACGGCGCTCTACCCGCCCAAGCGCTTCTTCGGCGCCGCCCGCAACATCGAAAACGGCGGCTCGCTGACGATCCTCGCCACGGCCCTGGTCGAGACCGGGTCCAAGATGGACGAGGTCATCTTCGAGGAGTTCAAGGGCACCGGCAACATGGAGCTCAAGCTCAACCGGTCCCTGGCGGACAAGCGGATCTTCCCGGCGGTGGACGTTGACGCGTCCGGCACCCGTAAGGAAGAGATCCTCATGGCCAGGGACGAGCTCCAGATCGTCTGGAAGCTGCGGCGCGTGCTGCACGCGCTGGACATGCAGCAGGCTCTTGAGCTGCTCCTGGAGAGGATGAAGGACACCAAGTCCAACGCGGAGTTCCTCCTCCAGGTCCAGAAGACCACGGTGGGCAACGACCGCGACTAGCGGCTCCTGTAGGGAAGGGGCGGCAGGGGTTCTTCCCCGGCCGCCCCTTTCCGTCTTTTCGCGGTACGGTCGGCCCTTCCTGCCGTCCGAGTGGGGCGGGCGGGAGTTGCGGGAGTAGGGCTAGCCCTACCCCGGGCCGGACGGCAGCCGCATTCACTCGCGCCGCTCCGCAGGGCACGCTTGGGGCATGCGATCAGTGGCGTTGAAAGACCGCGTGCCGTTGGGGCCGAAGGGACCGCTGGGTGTCCTGGTCGATCCGATGACGTGGCGTGCGGCGCCGTACTTGCTGGTCAGCGTGGCGTTCGGGTTCGGCTGGTTCATCGTGTTGTCGTTCGCGGTGCCGACCTCGCTCACGCTCACGGTCGTCTGGGTCGGCGTGCCCCTGGCGATGGCGACCATGCTGATGTGGCGCGGCGGGGCGATGCTGGAGCGCAGGATGCTCGGGGCGGCGTTCGGGGTCAGGATCCCCGACCCGTACCGGAGCCGTCCCGAGCGCGGCCTGGGCGCGCACATCCACTGGCTGGTGACGGATCCGGCCACTTGGAAGGACCTGGGCTATCTGCTGATGCTGCTGCCGCTCGGGCTGGTGGAGGCGGTGGCGTCGGCCGCGTTGTGGATAGCCACGGGCGGGTTGTTGCTCGCACCCCTCATTCTGGCGGTCGACGAGACGCTGGGGGCGGGCGAGTACTTCTTGGAGGAATGGACGGCCGCCTGGGTGGCCGCGTTCTTCGGCGTCGTACTGCTCGTGCTGACCGCGTACCTCGTGCGGGGGATGGCCTGGCTGCACGGGACGCTCGCCGTGGTGCTGCTCGGCGGCAGTGAGGAAGAGCGGCTGCGGGCCAGCCGCGCCCGCGGCATCGACGCGGCCGAGACGGAGCGGCGCAGGATCGAGCGGGACCTGCACGACGGTGCGCAGCAGCGGCTGCTGTCCGTCGCGGTGGACCTGGGGCGGGCACAGGCCAAGTTCGACGCCGAGCCCGAGGAGGCCAGGATGCTCATCACCCAGGCGCACGCGGGCACCAAGGCCGCCATCGCGGAGCTGCGCAACCTGGCCAGGGGCATCCATCCGGCCATCCTGAGCGACCGCGGGCTGGACGCGGCCCTGTCCGGGCTGGCCGCGCGGGCGCCCATCCGCGTGGACGTGTCGGTCGAGCTGGAGGAGCGGCCGCCGGCCGCGGTGGAGAGCATTGCGTACTTCACCGTCGCGGAGTCACTGGCCAACATGGCCAAGCACGCGGCGGCGACGGAGGCGTCGGTGTCGGTGTTCAGGGACCGTCGCGGCGTGATCGTCGACGTGTGGGACAACGGGGTCGGCGGCGCCGTCGTCATCCCTGACGGCGGACTGTCAGGGCTGGCCGATCGGGCGGCCACCATCGATGGCGTGCTCGTCGTGCACAGCCCCATCGGCGGCCCCACGATCGTGCGCGCGGAGCTGCCCTGCGAGTGGTAGTCATGTGGCCATGCGCGTGGTCATCGCCGAGGATTCCGTACTGCTGCGGGAAGGGCTGGCACGGCTGCTCGCCGACGGCGGCATCGAGACCGTCGCGAGCGTCTCGGACGGGCCCGCGCTGGAGGCGGCGGTGCTGGAGCACGACCCCGACCTGGCGATCGTCGACGTACGCATGCCGCCCACGCACACCGACGAGGGCCTGCGGGCGGCGCTGCGGGTCCGCGAGGCCCGGCCGGACTTCCCCATCCTGGTCCTGTCGCAGTACGTCGAGGAACGTTACGCGGGCGACCTCATCGGCAAGGCCGTCGGCTACCTGCTGAAGGAGCGGGTGGCCGACGTGGCCGAGTTCCTGGAGGCGGTGCGGCAGGTGGCAGCGGGCGGCACCCTCATCGACCCTGAGGTGGTCGTGCAGCTGCTCAGCCGCCAGCGCCGCGGCGCCCCGCTCGACACGCTCTCCCCCCGCGAGCGCGAGGTCCTCGCCCTGATGGCCGAGGGCCGCTCGAACACCGCCATCGCCGCCCGCCTCGTCGTCACCGAAGGCGCGGTCGAGAAGCACATTTCCGGCATCTTCACCAAGCTGGCCCTCGGGCCGGCGCCCGAGGACCATCGGCGTGTGCTGGCCGTGCTGACCTACCTCGGCGTCAGTCCTCGGCCGCTGGCTACCTGACGTCCACGAACTCCTGCGGCGACAGCGAGCTGCGCGTCGTCTTCGTGCCGGGCACCCTGACCCGGAAGTAGCCGTCCTTCTTCGCCTTGTACGTCTTGGCGTACTTGCCGGTCGAGGAGGCCTTGGCGAAGCCCAGGAGCTTGTACGTCTTGGTGCCCTTGGCCTTGAAGTACACCTCCACGGTCTTGCCCTTGTACGCCTTCGTGCCGCGGTAGACCTTGCCGTACACCTTGAACGTCTTGCCCTTGGTCACCTTGTTCGGCGCGGCGATCGTGACCCGCGACTTGGCCTTGTTGGACGCGCCGCCCTCGGGCGCCACCACCGTGAACGCCGCCACGCCCTTGAGCGTCTCGCCGCCCTTGTGCGCGTACACCTCGAGGGTCCAGTCGCCGGGGGTGCTGTCGTCGGCGAAGTACGTGCTCCCGCGGTAGCGGCCGTCGGATTCCTTGGCGAGGTCGCCCAGGTCGTAGAACTCGCCGCCCGCGTCGCTGACGAGCTTGGCCGACACCGTGGAGGCGTCCTTGACCGACGCCTCGACCGAGACCTGGACGTCCTTGCCCTTGACGAGCTGGACGGGGTCCGGGCTGACCTTCGCCCCGGTGATCCCCTGCTTGCCGGAGACCTTGACCACGAACGGCGTGGTGTTGGTGCCGGTGTCGCGGGCGACGACGACGCTCAGCTTCCAGTCGCCGACCGGGTCGTCCTTGGTGATCGGCCACTTGCCGGTGATCTTCTGCGTCGCGGCGGTGTCGCCCGTCTTGAAGTCGAACGTCACCGTCTTCGCCGCCTTGCCCGGCGGTTCGATGGAGCCGGTGACGCTGCTGACCTTGGACGGTTCCTTGAGAGTGAGCGTCACGACGCCGTCGACGTCGTTCTGGAGCGGGATGGACGCGCTGGCGGAGGCGTCACCCGTGAAATCGTCGGCCATCGCGGCGGCGGCGCTCACACCGGTGCCCGCGAGGAGAACGGCGGCCCCCATGGCGATCGCGAGCAGCGATCGCACCCTTCTCGTCATGCCTGGGATCCTTACCACAGTGAGGGATGGTGCCAGGGAGCCTAATATGACATCTGCGGCCCCGCTGCGCAGATCGCGCGGAATGCCCGATGGCCTGGGATGGTTGCACGATCTGGCACACTGGTAGCTGACCGTTTTGCGGTTCCGGTTCCCGCCATGCGTGAAGGCGACCCGGCGGCCGCACCCCGAAAGGACAGCGATGAAGCGCGACATCCACCCTGACTACAACGTGACGCAGGTGACCTGTTCCTGCGGCAACACGTTCACCACTCGCAGCACCGCCAAGAACGGCGTGATCCACGCCGACGTCTGCTCTGCCTGCCACCCGTTCTACACCGGCAAGCAGAAGATCCTCGACACCGGCGGCCGGGTGGCGCGCTTCGAGAAGCGCTTCGGCAAGAAGCCCACGGGCAAGTAGCTTCATCCACGCCGGCCCGGACGCTCGCGCGAGCGCCGGGTCGGCGTTGTTGGTGAAGAACCCGCCACGACTGAAGGACCCACGGTGAACCTCGACGAGTTGCTCAAGGAGTATTCCGAGCTGGAGCTGCAGCTCGCCGACCCCGCCGTGCACGCCGACCAGAGCAAGGCCCGCACCCTCGGCAGGCGCTACTCCCAGCTCACGCCGGTCATCGGCACCTACCGCGAGCTGGAGTCCTCCCGCGAGGACCTCGTAGCCGCCAAGGAGCTGGCCGGCGAGGACGAGTCGTTCGCGGCCGAGGCCGCCGAGCTCGAAGAGCGCATCCCCCAGTTGGAGGAGCGGCTCAAGCACCTGCTCATCCCGCGTGATCCCAACGATGACAAGGACATCATCATGGAGATCAAGGCGGGCGAGGGCGGTGAGGAGTCCGCGCTGTTCGCCGGCGACCTGCTGCGGATGTATCTGCGTTATGCCGAGCGCCTCGGCTGGAAGACCGAGGTCATCGACTCCCAGCCGTCCGACCTGGGCGGATACAAGGACGTCACGGTCGGCATCAAGGCCAAGGGCGACGAAGGCGTGTGGTCCAGGCTCAAATTCGAAGGCGGCGTGCACCGTGTGCAGCGGGTGCCCGTCACCGAGTCGCAGGGCCGCATCCACACCAGCGCCGCGGGCGTGCTCATCTACCCGGAGGCGGAGGATGTGGACGTCCAGATCGACCCCAACGACCTGCGCATCGACGTCTACCGCTCCAGCGGCCCAGGCGGCCAGAGCGTCAACACCACCGACTCCGCGGTCCGCATCACCCACCTGCCCACCGGCGTGGTCGTCTCGTGCCAGAACGAGAAGAGCCAGCTGCAGAACAAGGAGTCGGCGCTGCGCATCCTGCGTGCCCGGCTGCTGGCCGTGGCGCAGGAGCAGGCCGATGCCGCCGCGCAGGCGGAGCGCAAGTCCCAGGTGCGCACGGTCGACCGCTCCGAGCGCATCCGCACCTACAACTTTCCGGAAAACCGCATTTCCGACCATCGCGTCGGCTTCAAGGCGTACAACCTCGACCAGGTTCTCGACGGCGAGCTCAACGCCGTGACCCAGGCCCTCATCGACGCCGAGATGGCGGAGAAGCTCGCACAACACTCATGACATTTCTGCTGGACGAGATCGCCCTCGCCACCGCGCGGCTGGCCGAGGCAGGCGTGCCCTCGCCGCGCACCGACGCGGAGGAGATCGCGGCATTCGTCCACGGCGTGCGCAGGAGCGAGCTCCACACGGTCAAGGACGGCGACTTCGACGCGTTGTTCTGGGAGGGCGTCGCCCGGCGCGAGGCCAGGGAGCCGCTGCAGCACATCACCGGGCACGCGTACTTCCGCTACCTGGAGCTGGCGGTCGGGCCCGGCGTGTTCGTGCCGCGGCCGGAGACCGAGGTGATGGCCGGCTGGGCGATCGAGACGCTGCGCGAGATGGACGTGACCGCTCCGCTCGTGGTCGACCTCGGCACCGGGTCCGGCGCGATCGCGCTCTCGATCGCCCAGGAGGTGGCGCTGGCCGAGGTCCACGCAGTGGAGGTCGACCCCGCGGCGTACACGTGGGCCAAGCGCAACATCTCCGAGCACGGCCAGGGCCGTACTCACCTGCACCCCGAGGACCTCGCCGAGGCGCTGCCCGAGCTCAACGGCAAGGTGGACCTGGTCATCTCCAACCCGCCCTACATCCCGCCCGGCGCCATCCCGCGCGACCCTGAAGTACGCCACTACGACCCCACGCGGGCGCTCTACGGCTCCGGCGACGACGGGCTCGGTGAGGTGCGCGCGGTCGAGCGCACGGCCCGCCGCCTGCTGCGGCCCGGCGGTTGGGTCGCCGTCGAGCACGCCGACGAGCAGGGCAGGGCCGTCTACCTGACCTTCCCCGAGGACAACGGCTGGCGCGACGTGCGGCTGCGCCAGGACCTCACGAGAAGAGATCGCTTCGTCACGGCCAGGCTCGGCCAGGAATAGGATTTTCGCGAGCGGCGCGGCCTTCTCCTGACGACGAGAGGGAGCGAAGCGACCGAAGCAGGAGGAAGGAGGAGGCCTCGAGAGCGCCGCTCGTCGCCGAGCGGAGCGAGGCCAAAAGATCGTGGGAAGACGCTTTGACTGCTCAGACCCGGAACAGCGGGCCGAGGGCCTCCAGGAGGCCGCTGCCGCGGTGCGCAGGGGCGAGCTCGTGGTGCTGCCGACCGACACCGTCTACGGCATGGGCGCCGACGCGTTCACACCGTCGGCGGTCACCGCGCTGCTGGACGCGAAGGGGCGCGGCCGCGACATGCCGCCGCCCGTCCTCGTCGGCACCGTGAGAGCGGCCACAGCGCTCATAGACGACATGGGACCGTACGGCCAGGACTTGATAGACGCCTTCTGGCCTGGGCCGCTCACGCTCGTCTGCAAGGCCAACAGGGCCCTTTCCTGGGACTTGGGGGACACCAAGGGCACGGTGGCCGTGCGCATGCCGCTCGACTCGGTCGCGCTCGAGTTGCTCAAGGAGACCGGGCCCATGGCGGTCTCCAGCGCCAACCGCTCCGGCGCCCCGGCCGCCACCACGGCGGAGGAGGCCGAGGAGCAGCTCGGCGACTCGATCGCGGTCTACCTCGACGGCGGCAAGACCACCGACAACACGCCCTCCACCATCCTCGACCTGACCACGGCCGTGCCGAGGATGTTGCGACGCGGCGCGATCCCGGTGGAGAAGCTGCGAGGCATCATCGGCTACGTCGCCACTGACGACTGATCGGTTGACCTGGCGGGCCGACGTATACCGTCTGCTTATCCCGGCTGCGACCGCGCTCCTGCCAAGATTACGGTGAGGCCCGGAGCGGCGACAGTCCGGGAGTGGTTCATGGGCAAGTTCGACGGCATGGATCCCAAGCTGATCCGTGATCTGCTGTCCGAGGTGAAGCACGCGGCCACCCAGATGCGCACGGTCGAGGATCGGGTCAGGCACGCGTTGAGCCAGGCCGGGCTTTCCGCCCAGACCACCTACCGTCCCGTCCAGGTCGCCGACGCGGCCGAGGAGATGGTCAGGGATGTGAACAAGCGGCTCGAGGTCCTGGAGAAACGGGTCGACGAGCCGCGGGGGACGGGGGACGCACCGAGACGCGGGGGCGGGGGCACGGACGACGACGAGCCCAAGGAAGTGCGCGGGGAGCAGGACAGGTACGACAATCCCCGCGCCGGTGAGAAGCCCGACGAGGTGACCCCCAAGGACGACGACGTCAAAACCGGCGAGGAACCCAGGACCGGTTCGGACGGGAAGACCGACGCCGACGGCAGGACGGGCTCGGACGGGAAGACCGACGCCGACGGCAGGACGGGCTCGGACGGGAAGACCGACGCCGACGGCAAGACGGGCTCGGACGGGAAGACCGACGCCGACGGCAAGACGGGCTCGGACGGGAAGACCGACACCGACGGCAAGACGGGCTCGGACGGGAAGACCGACACCGACGGCAAGACGGGCTCGGATGGGGGGACCGGCTCCGACGGGAAGACGTGCGACGACGCCGACGACACCGGGATCGGCAAGGACACGGGGACGGGCAAGGACACCGGGGCAGACGCGGACTCCGGGAGCGACGGGGGCGCCGGGACTGGCCGGGATCCCGGGACTAGCGGGGACGCCGGGACTGGCGGGGACGCCGGGACTGGCGGTAGTACCGGGGAGCAGCCCGCCGACCAGCCCAAGGATGACGATCTGGACAGTCGGCGCGACCGCGGGGCCGAGGCAGACGGCGGCACGGCGGACACGGGCGGCACGGCGGACACGCCGACCAAGGACCACCCCGACGACACCGACGCCACCAAGCCGCAGGTCGTGGTGGTGGACGGAGTGAAGGTCCTGCAGATACCCCTGGACCCACCCACGGCCGAGCAGATAGAAGACCTGCTTGAGAACACCGACAAGGTCCAGCCGGCTGAAATGCCGAAGATGCCCGCCGACAACACCGCCGCCTCCAACGTCAACGCCTGGGCCAACGACGGCAGCGACGTCGTCTCCGCCGACGCCACCCCGCCCAACCTGGACGCCTTGAAGACGGTGATCGAGGACCACCGCGACATCCCGCCCCTGGACATGCCGGGGGTGGAGGTTCCGGCGGGTGAGTACGGCAAGGGCCAGTGGGCCGAACGCGACATCCGCCCGGACGGCGACCCGGGCTCCATCGCCCCAGGCACGCCCACCACGGCCGCCGGCGACCAGGTGAACCTTCCACCGACGTCATCTGCCGCGGACGGCACCGGCCCGGCGGCCACATCGGGGGCAGGCGGCTCCCCGCCGTCCGGCACGGATGGCGGCGGCACGACGGGCGCCTACCCGGCGGACGGCGACGGTTCGGTGGGCATCGCGCCGATCGATGATCCGTCCTCGGCCTCGCGAGCCGACGACGCCTGCGACTCCGGCACGGACCGGACACCGGGCGGCACAGACTCGACGCCTGACGGCGCGGGCACTACGCCCGGCGGCACGAACACGACGCCTGATGGCGCGGGCACTATGCCGGACGGTAGGGGCGCGACTCCTGATGGCGCGGGCACTACGCCGGACGGGAAGGACACCACACCCAGAGACACAGGCACCCGGCCGGGTGACGCCGACGGCGCGCCGGGCGGCACCGGGTCGACGCCCGGTGGTACGGGCGCGACGCCGGGCGACACCCCATCGGACAGCAACACCGGCGTGCGGATTCCGCCGACGCCACCCGCCGGCGATGCGGGTGCGGCCACGGGAGCCGCCGCCGACGCATCGGGCACGGGGACGGCCGACGAGCCCGGCACCACGACACCGGACCCGCGTCCCGATGCCGCCGGGACCACGCCGAGCGGCGCTTACAGCGCCATTCCTGACGGCGCCGACGGCGCGACGCAGGCGGGCGGGTACGACGTGGCGGCCGTCGCCGAGACCGGCGGCGGGGACGAGAGCCGGTCGGGGGTCGAGGCGTGGGCGAGCGACGGCAGCGACGTGGTCTCCGTGGACGTCCCCCCACCAGACCTGGAAGCTCTGAGGACGGTGATCGAGAACCACCGCGACATCCAGCCGCAGGAGATGCCCTCCGTGCAGATCCCGCCCGGCGAGTACGGCAAGGGCGAGTGGGCACCTGAGGACATCCGCCCGGACGGCCCGCCGGGCGCGGTCGATCCCGGCACGCCGGAGAGGAGCTCCTGATGTACGTCGACCCTCCTGCCCCCGAGGCCTGGACCGACAGTTCCCGCCCTCCGCAAGAGACCGCTGCAGCCCTGGCACCCCCGCCGGGCGCCGATCGGTTCAATCCCGAGTACGAGCGACTGGTCGAGGCATGGAACGCCGTCATGCCCCAGCTGGAGGCGCTCAGAACGGCCCTCGACAAGGCCTACAGCCTGGCCAGGAGCCCTCAGACGTGGGACGCCCCGGTGGGCGAGCGCTACATCCAGGACATCCGCGAATGGCGTACCAGGCTGGCGGTCTACCGCCATGCGGTGCTGACGGCGATCAGTGACCGGGCGGCGGACACTCCACGGTGGCTGCCGGCCTCGGCCGTCACCCCGCGCCATCACTGATGACCCCACCTTGTGGGGGAAAGGGGCATTAGGGCGTACATTGGGGAAATGGGTACGCCACCCTACTACGGTCCGGATTTCGGGCTGCTGCAGAAGCAGGATCCCGAACTCGCGCAGGTGCTGCTCGACGAACTCGACCGCGTGCGCGGCGGGATCCAGCTGATCGCGAGCGAGAACTTCACCTCGCCCGCCGTTCTTGCTGCCCTGGGCTCCACGCTCACCAACAAGTACGCCGAGGGCTACCCCGGCCGCCGCTACTACGGCGGCTGCGAGGTCGTCGACCGGGCCGAGCGGCTGGCGATCCAACGCGCCAAGAAACTCTTCAACGCCGAGCACGCCAACGTCCAGCCGCACTCGGGCGCCTCCGCGAACCTGGCCGCCTACGCCGCGCTCCTGCAGCCCGGCGACACGATGCTGGCCATGGCGCTGCCGCACGGCGGCCATCTCACTCACGGCTCGAAGGTGAACTTTTCGGGACGATGGTTCGACGTCGTGTCGTACGGCGTGCGCCGCGACACCGAGCTCATCGACTACGACGAGGTCAGGGACCTGGCGCTGCGGCACCAGCCGAAGCTCATCGTGTGCGGAGCGACGTCGTACCCCAGGCTGATCGACTTCGGGGTCTTCCGCGGCATCGCCGACGAGGTGGGGGCATGGCTGCTGGCCGACATGGCACACCCGATCGGGCTGATGGCGGGCGGTGCGATCCCCTCGGCGGTGCCGTACGCGGACGTCGTGACGTTCACCACCCACAAGGCGCTGCGCGGGCCTCGCGGCGGGGCCATCCTGTGCACGGAGGAACTGGCCAAGAAGATCGACCGGGCGGTGTTCCCGTTCGTCCAGGGCGGGCCGCTGATGCATGTGGTGGCGGCCAAGGCGGTGGCGTTCGGGGAGGCGATGCGGCCGGAGTTCGCCGACTATGTCAAGAGAGTGATCGTGAACGCCCGGGCCCTGGCCGAAGCGCTGGCCGGGGAGGGGATGCGGGCGGTCTCCGGCGGCACGGACACCCATCTGGCGCTGATCGACCTGCGTGACGTAGGAGTGTCGGGCGCCGAAGCGGAGCGGCGGTGCGCGGCGGCCGGGATCACGCTCAACCGCAACGTGATCCCGTTCGATCCGGAGCCGGCGTCCATCACGTCGGGAATCCGGGTGGGCACACCGTGTGTCACCACGCAGGGGATGGGGCCCCAGGAGCTCAAAGAAGTGGGGACGCTGGTGACCAGAGCCGTGCGCCAGCCGGGGAGCGCGGCCGAGGTCAGGGAAAGAGTTGCGGCGCTTCTCGCCATCCATCAGCCATATCTCAGCGAATATTAAGCTGGTCTGTGTCGTTTTCCGGTCACAGTCGGCCGGAGCATCCGGGAAACTAGGTCCGTGCGCGAATACCTGTTCATGGCGCTCATCTCGGCAGCGGTGACCTATCTTCTGGTTCCGCTGGTGCGCCGCTTCGCCATCCGCATCGGCGCCATGCCCGAGGTTCGCGCGCGTGACGTGCACACCACGCCGACGCCCAGGCTGGGCGGTCTGGCGATGTACGGCGGCCTGGTCGTGGGCCTGCTGGTTGCCAGCCAGCTCACGCACACGGGCAAGGCGCTGACGCAGACCGACGCCAACGCGGTGACGGCGCTGATCGTGGCCGGCGGGCTGATCACGATCACCGGGTTCCTGGACGACTGGTGGGGCATGGACGCCTTCATCAAGCTCGGCGGGCAGATCGCGGCGGCAGGCGTGCTGGTCTTCTTCGACCTTCGGTTGCTCTACATCCCGTTGCCGCAGGACTGGGGCGGCTCCACCAGCCTCGACTACACGCTCAGCACCGTGATCACCATCATGGTCGTGGTGGTGACCATCAACGCGGTCAACTTCGTCGACGGGCTCGACGGCCTGGCGGCCGGGATCGTCTGCATCGCGGGCATGGCCACCTGGGCCTATTCGATCTTCCTCGCTGAGAACATCAGCGGCGGCCGCATCACCACCACGGCCGCCATCGCCGCCATCCTCATCGGCACCTGCCTGGGGTTCCTGCCGCACAACTTCCACCCAGCCAAGATCTTCATGGGCGATACCGGGGCCATGCTGATCGGGCTCGTGCTCGCCTCCTCGATCGTCACCGTGACGCCACTCGACCCGGCGATCATCGAGAACATGAACCGGTTCGGCGTGCTGCTGCCGCTGCTCGTCCCGGCCGCGGTGCTGGTCCTGCCACTGGTCGACCTGATCACCGCCGTGGTGCGGCGCACCTCGCGCGGCCTGTCGCCGTTCGCGCCCGACCGCGGCCACCTGCACCACCGGCTCATGGACATCGGCCACTCGCACCGCAGGTCCGTGCTGATCATGTACGCGTGGGCGTTCCTGTTCGCCTTCGGCATCGTGGGCATGTCCACGATCGGTGTGCCGGTGCTGATGTTCCCCGTGGTCATCGTGCTCGCCCTGGCCGTGCTCGTGCTGATGGCTCTGCCGCGCTGGCGGGGCAGGGGCGGCGCGCACGCCGCCTCGCGTGGCAAGCAGCCCGACGACGACGGCCCGCCCACCGGGCCCATGCCGCCGATTCCGCCGGAACCTGAGGTCAGACGGCGGATGCCGCCGGCGGACGGCCCGCCGCACGAACGCGCGTCGGCCGAGGGAAATCCGGTCATTCCAGCCTTTCCCAGCCGTTCGTGATCGCGAACTAGAAACGGCAGGTAAAAGCGGTCTTCCGTGAGCTTGTGATATCTTTCACGAGCAGGGACCTTCAGACGCAATGCGCTGGGGGTAGCAAACGCTCGCTTGATAACACGCTGATGGAGCACCAATGCAGGCCAACGACGTGCGCGTACTCAAGAGCGCCGCGATTCCGACCCTGGCGGTCGGAGTGGTCGCCGTGGTCGTGTCGCTCCTGATGGCAGGCGGCAAGGGAGCTTTGGGCGCCGCCCTCGGCACCTTGCTGGTCGGGGTTTTCTTCAGCATCAGTGTGGTAGCGGTGTCCTATGCCGCACGGGTGTCTCCCCAGGTGATGGCGATCGCCGCGATGGTCAGCTATCTCGTCAAGGTCGTCGTCATCATGATCGTGCTGTCCGCGTTCCGCGACACCACGGTCTGGAACACGCTGGCGTTCGCCTGGTCGGTCGTGATCTGCACGCTCGTGTGGACCGGCTTCGAAGTTCGCGCCTTCATGAAGACCAAGATGCTTTACGTCGACCCTGAAGCCCGAGTCCCCGGAAAGGGCGACTCATGAGGCTGGTGCACGGACAGGGTCCGATATGACTAGTCCTCTACTCGCCTGCTATCGTCGGGGCCGCGATGAGCGCACAGGAACGCCGACCCGAAGAAGACGGTCGCGACTTCGCCGACGCCATGTGGTCAGTCCCCAGCTATCTACTCGCAGGGATGGCCTTCTATGGCGGTATCGGCTGGTTGCTGGACCGCTGGTTGGACATGTCCGCGTTCTTCCCCATAGGCGTCGTCCTGGGGGTCGTGCTCGGTGGCTACCTGGTCTACCGGAAGTTCGGTCGCTAGCTCGACGCAGCGATCGCTTCGCTGAGGAAACCCTTGTGAACTACTACGACGTTGAAGGGAACGCCGCGTGAGTGCGCTGACGGTCCTCGCTCCACCAGCCGACCAGTTCGGGGCGCCGACGCCTGACGAGCTGTTCAACCTGCCACCCATCATTCCCGGCGTCGACTGGTTCACCAAGCCGGTCCTGCTGGCGCTGCTCAGCTCGGCGTTCGTGATCGGCCTGTGCTGGGCGGCCTTTGCCAATCCGAAGGTCGTCCCGAGGGGCGTGCAGAACGTCGTCGAGTACGGCTACATGTTCGTCCGCGACCAGGTCGCCCGCCCCTTCCTGGGGAAGGACGCCGACCGGTGGATGGGCCTGCTGCTGACGCTGTTCTTCACGGTCCTCGTCTGGAACCTCATGGGCGTCATTCCGGTGCTGCAGTTCCCCGTGGCCTCGCACATCGCCTTCCCCGCCGTGCTCGCGATCTCGATCTACGTGCTCAAGGTCTACCTCGGCATGAAGCATCAGGGCGCCTGGGGCTACTTCAAGAACATGATGTTCCCGCCCGGGCTGCCGAAGCCGATCTACCTGCTGCTGTCGCCGATCGAGTTCCTGTCGAACCTGATCATCGCGCCGTTCACGCACGCGGTCCGACTGTTCGCCAACATGTTCGCCGGCCACATGCTGCTGGCCTTCTTCAGCATGGTCGGCTTCTGGTTCCTCTTCGAGCAGCTCTCGCCGCTGGGCGCCCCCGTCGGTGTCATCGGCGTGGTCATGACCATCATCCTCACGGGCTTCGAGATGTTCATCCAGTTCCTGCAGGCCTTCCTGTTCGCGATGCTGGCCGCGATGTACATCGGCGGCTCGCTGCACGCAGAGCACTGAGATCCACATACCGGAATATCCATGACCGGTGACACCCGAGTCGCCGGCCGTCCAGTAAAGGAATAACAGCAATGAGCGTTCTCGCTGAGGTCTCCGGCAACGTCACCGCCATCGGTTACGGTCTCGCCGCCATCGGCCCCGGCATCGGCGTCGGCATCATCTTCGGTCAGGGCGTGCAGGCCATCGCCCGTCAGCCGGAGGCGTACGGCCTGATCCGCCAGAACATGCTCCTCGGCTTCGTCCTCACCGAGGCCCTCGCCCTGATCGGTCTGGTCGCGCCGTTCATCTTCCAGGGCATCTGATAGACCGCCCTACTGACGAAAGGCTGCACTCATGACGTACATGGCAGCTAAGCTTCTCGCCGCGCCGGAGGAGCACGCCAATCCGCTCATCCCGCACACGTACGAGCTCGTCGTCGGTATCTTCGCGTTCGCCGTCGTCCTGTTCGTCGTCGGCAGGATCCTCGTGCCGCGCATCCAGAAGACGCTGGCTGAGCGTACCGACGCGATCGAGGGCGGCATCAAGAGGGCGGAAGAGGCCCAGGCCGAAGCTCAGGCACTGCAGCAGCAGTACGCCGAGCGGCTGGAGGAGGCCCGCCGTGACGCGGCCAGGCTGCGCGAGGAGGCTCGCGAGCAGGCCGCGCAGATCAAGGTCGAGCTCCGCGAGGAGGCGCAGGCCGAGGCCCGCCGCCTCGTCGAGGCCGCGCACGCGCAGATCGAGGCCGACCGCCAGGCGGCGTTCGCGCAGCTCCGCACCGAGATCGGCCGCCTGTCGACCCAGCTGGCCGGCCGCATCGTCGGCGAGTCTCTGGAGGACGAGGTCCGCCAGAGCCGCATCGTGGACCGGTTCCTTGACGAGCTCGAAGCCGGTAGCGCGCAGGCGGTGCGCTGATGCGCGGTTTGAGCAGGGCGTCGCTGGCCGAGGTCGAGGAGCGGTTCAACGCGGTCGCCGGCAGTGCCGACCTCGGGACGCTCTCCGACGAGCTGTTCGCGGTCGCGGATCTGCTCGATCGCGAGCACGGCCTGCGCCGGGCTCTGTCCGACCCGGCCCGGCACGCCGAGCAGAAGGCGGGCACCGTGCACGCCCTGCTCGACGGCAAGGTCGGCCAGGCCACGCTGGCCACCGTCGAGGCCGCGGTCTCGGCCAGGTGGTCGCGCGCGGGTGACCTGCCCGACGTGCTCGAGCGGCTCGGCATCGTCGCCGCGGCGGCGGAGGCCGAGGGCCAGTCCAGGCTCGACGAGGTGGAGGACGAGCTCTTCCGCTTCGGCCGCATCGTCGCCGCCAACCCCGACCTGCGTCTCGCGCTGACCGACCAGGCCGCCCCCGAGGCGGGCAAGCGGCAGCTGTTGAGCGACCTGCTCGGCGACAAGGTCGCGCCGACCAGCCTGCGCCTGATCGCGCAGCTGGTAGTGCATCCGCGGGGGCGTAGCCTGGAGACAGGCCTGGAAGAGGTCGGTCACCTCGTGGCCCAGCAGCGCCAGCGCCTCGTGGCGGTGGTGCGCAGCGCCGTCGAGCTGACCGAGGAGCAGAAGCGTCGCCTGGCGACGTGGCTGCGCACCTCATACGGCCGCGACGTACACCTGAATGTCGAGGTGGACAAGCGAGTGCTCGGTGGGTTCTCGGTCCGCATCGGCGACGAGATCATCGACACCACCATTGTCGGACGAATTGAAGAAGTCCGCCGCCGGTTGGCCGGCTAGGGCGAATAGGGAGACAGAGTAGAGATGGCGGAGCTTACGATCCGGCCGGACGAGATCCGGGACGCGCTTGAGCGCTTCGTCCAGGCGTACGAACCGGAAGGCGCCGCGCGCGAGGAGATCGGGACCGTCGTCGACGCCGGCGACGGCATTGCCCATGTCTCCGGCCTTCCCTCGGCGATGGCGAACGAGCTGCTCGAGTTCGAGAACGGCATGCGCGGCCTGGCACTCAACCTCGACACCCGCGAGATCGGTGTCGTGGTCCTGGGCGAGTTCAGCGGCATCGAGGAGGGCCAGACGGTCCGCAGGACGGGCGAGGTCCTGTCCGTGCCCGTCGGCGACAACTTCCTCGGCCGTGTGGTCGACCCCCTCGGCAACCCACTCGACGGCAAGGGCGCCATCGAGTCCGAGGGCACGCGTGCCCTCGAGCTCCAGGCCCCGTCGGTCGTCCAGCGGCAGCCGGTGAAGCAGCCGCTGCAGACCGGCATCAAGGCGATCGACGCCATGACGCCGATCGGCCGCGGCCAGCGCCAGCTGATCATCGGTGACCGTGGGACCGGCAAGACCGCGATCGCCGTGGACACCATCCTCAACCAGCGCGAGGCCTGGGCCTCCGGCGACCCCGAGCAGCAGGTCCGCTGCGTCTACGTCGCCATCGGCCAGAAGGGCTCCACGATCGCGCAGGTCAAGGCCCGCCTCGAGGAGGCAGGCGCGCTGGAGTACACCACCATCGTCGCCGCCCCCGCCTCCGACCCGGCCGGCTACAAATACCTCGCCCCCTACACCGGCTCGGCCATCGGCCAGCACTGGATGTACCAGGGCAAGCACGTTCTGATCATCTTCGACGACCTGACCAAGCAGGCCGACGCCTACCGCGCCGTGTCCCTGCTGCTGCGTCGCCCGCCGGGCCGCGAGGCCTTCCCCGGCGACGTCTTCTACCTCCACTCCAGGCTGCTGGAGCGCTGCGCCAAGCTGTCGGACGACATGGGCGGCGGCTCGATGACGGGCCTGCCGGTCATCGAGACCAAGGGCAACGACGTGTCGGCGTTCATCCCGACCAACGTCATCTCCATCACCGACGGTCAGTGCTTCCTCGAGACCGACCTGTTCAACGCCGGTGTGCGCCCGGCCATCAACGTCGGTATCTCGGTCTCCCGAGTCGGCGGTTCGGCGCAGGTCAAGGCCATGCGCAAGGTCGCGGGCACGCTGAAGCTGTCGCTGTCGCAGTATCGCGACCTGGAGGCGTTCGCCGCGTTCGCTTCTGACCTCGACGCGGCTTCCCGCGCCCAGCTCGACCGCGGCCAGCGCCTGGTCGAGCTGCTCAAGCAGCCGCAGTACTCGCCGTTCGCGGTCGAGAAGCAGGTCGTGTCGGTGTGGTCCGGCACCACCGGCGAGCTCGACGAGGTGCCGGTCGAGGACGTCCGCCGGTTCGAGACGGAGTTCCTCGACTACTTGCAGTCCTCGCACAAGGGCATCCTCGACGGCATCCGGGAGACCAAGGAGCTGCCCGACGACGCGGTGACCGCTCTGAAGGACGCCATCACGGAGTTCAAGAAGGGCTTCACCACCTCCTCGGGCGAGCTGCTGGTCAAGGACGAGCCGGTGGCGCCGCTCGAGGCCGGCGAGGTCGGTCAGGAAAAGATCAAGAAGGTCGTCCGTCGGGCGGAGAAGTAGGACATGGGTGCCCAGCTAAGGCTGCTGCGGCGGCGGATCAACTCGGTCAAGTCGACCGCGAAGATCACGCGCGCCCAGGAGCTCATCGCCTCTTCACGGATCGTGAGGGCGCAGCAGCGGATGCAGGCGGCGCTGCCGTACGAGCGTGAGATCACTCGCGCCGTCACCGGCGTCGTCAGCAACGCGGCCAGCGTCGACCATCCGCTGACCGTGGCGAAGGAGAACCCCGCCAAGGCGGGCGTCCTCATCGTCACCAGCGACAGCGGGTTCTGCGGCGGCTTCAACGCCAACGTGCTGCGCGAAGCCGAGGCTCTGCGGGGGTTGCTGGAGAGCCGAGGGCTGACCGTGCTGCCGTTCGTCACGGGGCGCAAGGGTGTCACGTGGCACACCTTCCGCCAGCGGGAGATGGGCGGCAGCTGGGTCGGGTTCTCGCGCAAGCCGGCCTACGCGGACGCCAAGGAGATTGCGACCACGCTGATCGACTCGTTCAAGGAAGACGGCGGGATCGACGAGATCCACATCGTCTCGACCGAGTTCGTCTCGATGCTCACGCAGAACGTCGTGGTCAAGCGGGTCCTCCCGCTGGAGGTCGAGGAGACCGAGGCGACGGAGACCACCGCGATCCCGCCGTACTTCGAGTTCGAGCCGACCGCGGGCGACGTGCTGGAGTCGCTGCTGCCGCGATACGTGGAGTCCCGTATCTTCACGGCGCTGCTCCAGTCGGCGGCCTCGGAGGAGGCCGCGCGGCGGCGCGCGATGAAGTCCGCGACCGACAACGCCAACGAGCTGATGCGGGTGCTCACCCAGCAGATGAACCAGGCTCGCCAGGCTGAGATCACCCAGGAAATCAGCGAGATCGTCGGTGGCGCCAACGCGCTCGCTGACGCCGCAGCGGGGAAAGAGTGAAATGACTGCAGAGGCTGTTGAAACTGTAGAGGCCGCGGCGGCCGGCACCGGCCGCGTGGCACGTGTCACCGGCGCCGTCGTCGACGTGGAGTTCTCCGTCGAGTCGATGCCCGACATGTATAACGCGCTCAAGGTCGACGTGACCCTCGGTGGCGAGACCAGGACCCTGACGCTCGAGGTCGCCCAGCACTTGGGTGACAACCTCGTCCGGTGCATCTCCATGCAGCCCACCGACGGTCTGGTCCGCGGCCAGGCCGTGGTCGACACCGGCTACCCGATCCGGGTGCCGGTCGGCGACGTCGTCAAGGGCCACGTGTGGAACGCGCTGGGCGAGACGCTCGACGTACCGACCTCGTCGCTCAAGATCGAGGAACGGTGGGGCATCCACCGGCCGTCCCCGGCCTTCGACCAGCTCGAGTCCCGCACCGAGCTGCTGGTCACCGGCATCAAGGTCATCGACCTGCTCACCCCGTACGTGCAGGGTGGGAAGATCGGCCTGTTCGGCGGCGCCGGCGTGGGCAAGACCGTCCTCATCCAGGAGATGATCCGCCGCGTCGCCCGCAACTTCGGTGGCACCTCGTGCTTCGCCGGCGTGGGTGAGCGTACCCGTGAGGGCAACGACCTCTGGCTCGAGATGATGGAGGCGGACGTCCTCAAGGACACCGCCCTCGTCTTCGGTCAGATGGACGAGCCGCCGGGCACCCGTCTGCGGGTCGCGCTGTCGGCGCTGACCATGGCGGAGTACTTCCGCGACGTGCAGAAGCAGGACGTGCTGCTCTTCATCGACAACATCTTCCGCTTCACGCAGGCCGGTTCCGAGGTCTCCACGCTGCTCGGCCGTATGCCGTCCGCCGTGGGTTACCAGCCCACGCTGGCCGACGAGATGGGTGTGCTCCAGGAGCGCATCACCTCGACGCGTGGTCACTCGATCACCTCCATGCAGGCGATCTACGTGCCCGCGGACGACATCACCGACCCGGCCCCGCACAACGCGTTCGCGCACCTCGACGCGCAGACCGTTCTGTCGCGGCCGATCTCGGAGAAGGGCATCTACCCTGCGGTGGACCCGCTCGACTCCTCCTCCCGGATCCTCGACCCGCAGATCGTGGGCGAGGAGCACTATCGGGTGGCCCAGGAGACCAAGCGGATCCTGCAGAAGTACCGCGAGCTCCAGGACATCATCGCGATCCTCGGTATCGACGAGCTCTCCGAGGAGGACAAGGTCACCGTCCAGCGGGCGCGCCGCATCGAGCGTTTCCTGTCGCACCCGATGTACGCGGCCGAGGCCTTCACCGGCCAGCCGGGCGAGACCGTGCCGCTGGACGAGACCATCGCCTCCTTCAAGGGCCTCTGCGCGGGTGAGTACGACCACCTGCCCGAGCAGGCGTTCTTCATGGTGGGCGGCATCGAGCAGGCCATCGCGAAGGCCAAGGAACTCGAGCGTCGCTAATCGCCCCACGGTGATGGCGTAGTTTGACGGGCTGCGCCATCACCTGATCGGAAAGGACCTACACAAAGTGGCGAAGCTACGCGTAGGGGTTGTCTCACCCGAGCGTGAGATCTGGTCGGGCGAGGCCGACATGGTGATTGCCAAGACCGTGGACGGCGAGATCGGTATTATGCCGCAACACGCACCTGTTCTCGGCGTCCTCGTCGAGGGCGGCGTGCTTCGCGTGAAGCGGGAAGGCGAGGGGGACCTCGTGGCGGCCGTTCATGGTGGGTTCATCTCCGTGGCCGACAACGAGGTGTCCGTGCTCGCCGAGGTGGCCGAGCTCGGTTCCGAGGTCGACGTCGCGGCTGCCCGCGACGCTCTCGACCGGGCCCAGGCCTCGATCGAGGCCAACCAGGAAGACGCCGACGCGGCACTCGAGGCCAAGCGTGCCAGGGCCCGGCTGCGCGCGGCAGGCGAAGAGGTATAGCAGAACACGTTTTCAGGGGGCGGCATGGTAGCAACGGTTGTGACTTTCCTGGTGCTGCTGGCCGCCCTCGGGGTGTTGCGCGCTGTCATGCTGGTCCGCTCGCGCGGGAGCGTACCCTGTCGCCTCCGGGCAGGAGGCGGCCCCTGGCGCAGCGGGGTGGCCCGCTATGCCGACGGGGAGCTCCATTGGATTCCCCTCCTGGGTGTCCGACTGAGGCCGCGCCACGCGATTGCGAGGCGCGGCCTTGTTGTATCCGCCCGTCGCGAGATCGGCGACGGGCTCTACGCGGTGGACTGCGGCGGGACCACCCGGGACGTGTCGCTTGCGATGAGCGCGGACGCGCTGACGGGCTTCCTGGCCTGGCTGGAGTCCGCCCCGCCCAGCGCGTACCTGGATGTGGCCTAGCGCGTTCCGCCGGGCTTCCAGAGGATCTCGTTGCCCGCGTGCGCGACGCGGCACGCGATGAACAGCAGGTCCGACAGACGGTTGAGGTATTTCGCCGTCAGCACGTTCATGTCGTCGTGGACCTGCAGCGCCGCCCATGCCGAGCGCTCCGCCCTGCGAACGGTGACCCGCGCCACGTGCAGCGCCGCAGTGGCCGGATCCCCGCCGGGCAGGATGAAGCTGCGCAGCGGCTTGAGCCCGGCGTTGAAGCGGTCGCACTGCTCTTCCAGCCGGTCGATGTACGGCTGCTCCACCCGCAGGGGCGGGAACTCCGGGTCGTCGACGACCGGCGTGGCCAGGTCGGCCCCCAGGTCGAACAGCTCGTTCTGGACCCGGACCAGGACCTCCACCAGCTCGGCGGGCAACGTCCCGTGCGACATCGCGACGCCCAGGTGGGCGTTGGCCTCCTCCACGTCGGCATAGGCGGTCAGCCGGGGATCGGTCTTCGAGGCGCGGCTCATGTCGCTCAGCGCGGTAGTGCCGTCGTCGCCGGTGCGGGTGTAGATACGGGAGAGGACCACCGGCTTGTCCTTGTCGGCGCGCGTCATGGCCTCAGCGTACTCATGACAAATGTCATCCGGATCGGACGCGGGATCCACATCGGGCCTGTGATTTCCGCGACTACCAGGGCGAACCGCGCGAACGTCACCATTGATCCATGATGAAGGAGAGGACCTGATGCTCGAGATCAGCGAGCTGCGCAAGCGCTTCGCGGGCGGCCCCGACGCCCCAGGCGGCAAGGTCGCCCTTGACGGGATCAGCTTCACCGTGCGGCCGGGGGAGATGTTCGGGTTCGTCGGCGCGAACGGCGCCGGCAAGACGACGACGATGCGCATCGTCATGGGCGTGCTGCAGGCCGACTCCGGCACGGTGAGCTGGCAGGGCAAGCCGCTCGGCTACGACGGGCGGCGCCGCTTCGGCTACATGCCGGAGGAGCGCGGCCTGTACCAGAAGATGCGGGTCGCCGAGCAGATCGAGTACTTCGGCCGCCTGCACGGGCTGAGCGCGGCGGCCGCCAAGAAGGCCACTGAGGACCTGCTGGAGCGGCTCGGGGTGGCCGAGCGCAGGAACGACGCGGTGCAGGCGCTCTCGCTGGGCAACCAGCAGCGCGTGCAGCTGGCTGTGGCGCTGGTGCACGACCCCGAGGTGCTGGTGCTGGACGAGCCGTTCTCCGGGCTCGACCCGATCGCGGTGGACGCGCTGGCCACGGCGCTGCAGGAGCGGTGCAGAGGCGGGGTGCCGGTGATCTTCTCCAGCCACCAACTGGAGCTGGTCGAGCGGTTGTGCGACTCGGTCGGCATCGTCTCGGCGGGCCGAATGGTGGCCACGGGCACGGTGGCCGATCTGCGGGCGGACGAGAGCAGCACGCTGCGGGTCGTCGTCCGCGATCCCGCCCCCGGCTGGGCGGACGGCCTGCCCGGCACGGTCTCCGTGAGCGGCGATCGGCACGTCCTGCGTACGACGGACGGCGACGACCAGGAGATCCTGCGCCGCGCGATGAAGGCGGGACACGTGGAGCACTTCGGGGTCGAGCAGCCGACCCTCACCGAGATCTTCAAGGAGGCCGTGGCGTGAACGGGCTCATGCTGGTCGCCCGCAGGGAGATCGTGACACAGATCCGCACAAAGGCGTTCGTCATCGGCCTGATCATCACGGCCCTGCTCGTGGCGGCGATCTCCTTCGCGCCGAAGGTGCTGGGCGACTCCGACTCCTACACTCTGGGCACCGTCAACTCCCAGCAGCTGCCGCTGCGGGCGGCCGCGCCCGAGGCGGAGTTCGAGTGGCGCTCCTTCCCTGACGAGGCGGCGGCCACGCAGGCCGTACTCGAAGGGGATGTGGACGCGGTGCTGGTCAACGGCACGAAGGTGCTCACGGACGGTGAGATCGACGCCCAGCTCGGCGTGCTCATGCAGAGCGTCAACCGGGAGGTGCGGCTCGGCGCCGTGGGCGTGTCGATCCCGCCGCTGCAGATGGAGTCCGTGGGCGCGGACACCCGCTACGAGTCCGCGCGCACCGGGATCGCCGTGGTGCTCGTCATCGTGCTCTTCATGATGCTCTTCGGTCAGGTCATGATGGTCGCCATGGGCGTGGTGGAAGAGAAGGGCAGCAGGATCGTGGAGATCCTGCTCTCCACGCTGCGGCCGTGGCAGCTGCTCGGCGGCAAGATCATCGGGCTGGGCGCGGTCGGCCTGATCAACCTCGTCACCATTCTCACCGTCGGCCTCGGCGCGGCCGTGTTCTCTGGAGTCGCCGCCGACTTCCCGCCCGGCATCGCGGGGCTGGTGGCCGGGGTGATCGTCTGGTTCGTGCTCGGGTATGCCTTCTTCGCCACGTTGTCGGCGGCCTTGGCCTCGCTGGTCTCGCGCCAGGAGGAGGTGAACACCGTGATGACGCCGCTGACCATGCTCATCATGGCCACCTACTTCGTCGCCTTCTACGCCACCAGCGATCCCACGGGCACGCTCGCCACTGTCGTGTCGTACGTGCCGCCGTTCTCGTCGATGATCATGCCGGTGCGGATGGCCGCGACCGAGGTGCCGCTGTGGCAGGCGGGCCTGTCCATGGCGGCGATGGTGCTGGCCGTGCTCGCCGTGCTGGCCTTCGGCGCCAAGGTGTACCAGCGGGCCGTGCTGCGGACGGGCGCCCGGCTGAAGCTCGGCGACGTGCTGCGCGCCCGATAGATGGACGAGCTCGCGCGGGCACGGCGCCTCACCTGGGTGACGCTGATTCTCGGCCTGGCCGTCATGTGGTTCCTCATCGCGATCGGGGTCCTCGCGGGCGTCGGCGAAGGGAAGCTCCCGTGGTGGCGCCTCGTGCCCGCGTTGCTGGCCACAGTGGGCTTCACATGGCTCGGCCGGCATGTCATCGACGCCGTGCTGGACCGCCGCTACCCCACCGAGCAGGTGGTGGGGGCGGCGGTCCTCGCGTTGATCGCGGCTGGCGTGGGAGGGGCGGATCCGTTCGGCTTCGGGTTCGTGCCCATGTGCTGGCTGTATCTCGCGACGCTCGGCGTCTCCAGGCGTACGGTCATCCTTCAGTCGCTCGGGACGCTCGTGGCATGCGTCGCGCTGGGCATGCTCGGCGTGGCGACGGGGGCGAGCGTCATGGCCATCGACGTGCCTCCTGCCGGGACACTGGTCTACTTCGTCGTGCTGTACGGGCTCTGGTCGGTGATACTGCCGCCGTCCGGCCGGATATGGGTGTGGATCTGGAGGTTGGCCGTGCAGGCCCATGAGGGTCGCGAGGCGCACACGCGGCTGGCGCTGGCCGAGGAGCGGCTGCGCTTCGCCAGGGACCTGCACGACCTCGTGGGGCACCAGCTGTCGGCCATCGCGGTCAAGACCGAGCTGGCCGTGCGCCTGTCCGACGCCGACCCGGCGGCGGCCAAGGCCGAGATGGCCGAGATCAACACGCTGACCAGGACGGCCCTGCGCGAGCTGCGCCAGGCCGTACGCGGCTACCGCGAGCTCGACCTGGCCGCCGAGCTGAACAGCGTGAAGGGCGTGCTCGAAGCGGCCGGTGTGCGGTGCGAGGTGCACCTGCCCTACCGCGATCTGCCCGACGGGGTGGCCCCCGTCTTCGCCTACGTGGTGCGCGAGGCGGTCACGAACGTGCTCAAGCACAGCACCGCGACGTTCTGCGACATCACCATCCGCTTCACCGAGCAGGACGCGGAGCTGCGGGTACGCAACGATGGGGTGGCCCGGTGGCAGGCCGATGACCTGGGGACCGGCCTGACGGGCATGGGGGAGCGGGTGGCCGCCGTGGGCGGCAAGCTGGTCGCCCATCCGGCGGGCGACGGAGAGTTCCTGCTCACGGCAGTCGTGTCATTGCCGCTACGTGGGTAGAGGGGTCATGCAGGGGTTTCACCTCGGCGGGTGCTTCACGTGGGGGTGTGATTACGCTGTGTGCGTGAATGAGGAGGTGGCATGCGCGTCCGGGGCAATCCGAGAGCTCAAGTGGTGCGGATCGGGACCAGGCTCGACGCCGGCACGTCGGCGGGGGTGCGGGAGCGGTTGCACAAGGCCCTCGATTCCGGTGACGGCGACCTGATCCTGGATCTCTCCAACCTGGAGATGATCGACGCGACCGGTCTCGGGGTGCTTGTGGGGGCGCATCGGCGCGCGCTGAGCGTGCAACGCCGCCTTGTTCTTCGGGGGGTGCCACCGCGGATCATGCGGATCTTGGCGGTGACCCGGCTGAATCGGGTGCTGCATGTGGAGGTTCCGGCGGCCGCGGTGGCCTGAGGTGACATATCGGAGCGGGCGACGATCAGCCGTTGCCCGCTCTTTCCCACTTAGACAAAATGTAGATTACGGATGGTGCGCATCTGTGTGCTATGACACTGAAAACAGCGTCGAATGCGGATTTATCCGCTGTGTGTATGACACATAACTCCTGGCGCATCAACCGTCCGTGTCGGGGGTGCTGAGGCTCCGGATGAAGATGTGCACGGCCGTGTCCACGAGTTCGTCGATGGGTGGCTGGTCGTCGGTGAGCAGCCATTCGATGAGCAACTCTTGTAACGCGCCAACCACGCCGAGTGCCACGAGCCGCCGATTCAGCGGCGCGGCCGGTGGGAAATCGGCCGAGGCCTCCTGAACGAGCCGGGCGAAGGCGTCTATGGCTCGCTGGCGGGACGTCGTCAGGATGTCTCCTGACCTGCGTACCTCCACGTGCATGATGCGGGCCCGGCGCCAGTCGGCTGCGATGAACTCGATATAGGCGCGAATCCCCGCCGTGACTCTTCCGCCGAGCGTGTCCGGCGCTTCCTGCACCGCTTTGGCCACGGCGGCCAGGCTTTCCTCCACGCACCGCTCGTGGACCGCCTGAAGCAACTCCTCCTGACTGCCGAAACATTCGTAGAAGGCGCGGTTGGAGATCCGCGCCTCCGCGCACAGTCTTTCGATGGTCGTCGCCGTGAAACCCGGCTTCGCGTATAGCGTGTACGCGGCCGTCATCAGCCGCTCCCGTCTGTCCGCCAGCCTTTGCTCAGCCGACATTCCCCGGTAAGACCGGTTCACAATCCACCCGTCCAACATGATCGTGGCCCCCAGAGCACACAATTATGGACGGATCGATCCGTTTTGGGAAAGAGTAAGAAGATTATCTTTTACGTCGGCCGTGCAAGAACGTGACAAGCCTGATCAGTCGGTCAAGCTCGGCGGGCCCTCGCGTGAACGACGTCAGGTTCATCCCGGGCATCGCGAACCGCTGCCGGGAGATCGCTTTGGGCCTGGCGAACTCACGCAGACCGTCGGCTCCGTGAATCCGCCCGAACCCCGAATCGCCCACGCCGCCGAAGGGCAGCGCAGGGACGCCGGCGAAGGAGATCACCGAGTTGATGGCCGTCATCCCGCTACGCATCATGCGGGCCAGCTCCATGGCCCGGCGCACGTTCTTCGAGAAGACCGTCCCACCCAGCCCGTACGCGGATGCGTTGGCCAGCTGCAGCGCCTCCTGGGCGTCGCGGGTGCGGCGGACGGTGATCGTCGGCCCGAACGTCTCCTCGCGTACCGCAGGGGAGTCCTCAGGCACGTCCTCGACGATCACCGGGTCCACGTATGGCGCGCGCACGGAGGCCGGGCCGCCCGCCACGACCTTTCCCGACTTTGCGGCGTCGTCGATGTGCCGCTTGATGATGTCCACCTGGCCCGGCATCGTGATCGGCCCATAGTCCTCGCCGGCCCGCACCTTCGCCACGCGGTCGGACAACTCGCGCATGAAACTTTCATAGACCGCGTCCACCACGTAGACCCGTTCGACGCCCACGCAGGTCTGCCCGGCGTTGGACATCGCGCCCCACAGGCAGGCGTCCGCGGCCCTTGCCACGTCGGCGTCGGCGTCCACGATGAAGGCGTCCTTGCCGCCGCACTCGGCCACGATCGGGGTGAGGTTCTCGGCGCAGGCCGCCATGACCCGTTTGGCCGTGGTGGTCGAGCCGGTGAACGCCACTTTCCGCACCCGCGGATCGCCCGCCAGCGCCGCGCCGGTCTCGCCCAGCCCGGTGACGGCCTGGAACACCGGGTGCTCGGGCACCGATTCCGCGAACAACTCCGCCAGCCGCACGCCCACGCCTGGGGTCAGCTCGCTCGGCTTGAACACCACTGCGTTGCCGGCCGCGAGCGCATAGGCGATGGAGCCCATGGGGGTGAAGACCGGGTAGTTCCACGGGCCGATCACGGCGACGACGCCCAGCGGCAGGTATTCGAGCGTGGCGGCCAGGTTGAGCCCGATCATCCCAGTGGCGACCCTTCGGCGGCCGAGCACCTTCCGCGCGTTGCGGGCCGCCCAGTCGATATGGGTGATCGCCAGCACGATCTCCAGCGTCGCGTCGCCCACCGGCTTTCCGGTCTCCTCGTGGACCAGCGTGACGAGCTCTCTCAGGTGCTGGGTGACGACGGCCTTGTAGTCGAGCAGGCGGCGCCGGCGCTCGTCATGGCCCAGCCCGGCCCACCACGCGGCCGCCTCATCGGCCCGGCCGACGGCCTCGTGGACGGCGTCAGGCCCCTGGTTGGGGTGGCTGCCGACGATCGCGCCGGTCGCCGGGTTGAGTGAGTCGAACGTGAGCGTGCTCATGGCGTCACGATAGACCGGTAAGGTAATGCTTACTAGATGCGGGGCCTGGTCAGGATGCCCGCCGCCACATGGTCCAGATCGGCGGGCC
Organism: Nonomuraea sp. 3N208; assembly: GCF_052245935.1. Lineage (NCBI taxonomy): Bacteria > Bacillati > Actinomycetota > Actinomycetes > Streptosporangiales > Streptosporangiaceae > Nonomuraea > Nonomuraea sp. 3N208. The sequence continues at coordinate 231,473 of NZ_JBQQBR010000001.1, forward strand.
GTCGGGCAGCTCGAATCGCGACGTGACCGAGAAGCCGTGCTTTTCATAGAACGGCACATTGGACTCTTTGCTGCTCTCCAAATACGCCGGCATCTCCTCGGCGTCGCACCTGGCCAGACCGGCCCGCAGCAGCGCGCCGCCCACGCCCGCGCCCTGCCGTTCCGGCACCGTGCCCAGTTGGGCCAGATACCAGAACGGCTGCTCGGGCCGTCGCTTGCCGAGCTCCTCGTCCAGCACCATCCCGTACGAGATCCGATCCCCCATGGCCGCCATGAAGCCTGCGATCGCGCTCTCTGGATAGTCGGGCTGGTGCCGTGGCGGGTCCCACAGCGCGACCCCCGCGATCGAGCCGTCCTCGTCCACGGCCACCTGCGTGATCTCATGTGTGTACCGGGCGAGCGTGGTGAACATCAGTGCCGCGTCCTTGCCTTCGCCCAGCAGCCAGTTGATCACTGGATCATCACGAAACGCTCTTGCCAGCGCCTCTCCAACGACCTCGGCCTCACGCTCCATTTCGGCAGTCCGAATCTCCATGCCCCACCTCCTCTCTTCAGGATCCACGGAGCGCGGCAGGCGCAGAAGACCGGGTAACCGGCCAAGACGGGCTCGCGTAACGGCGGGCCACCGCTGAAGGGTCAGAGGCCGTTTCCTGGAGGGTCGCCAGCCGAAGTGCGGCGGGTGGCGGACCACGGCACCGCGTAAAAGATCAAAAGAGGGTTGGATTTTCGGGTTCGATGCCACGGAGGGTGTCGTAGTCGAGCGTGACGCAGTCGATGCCGCGATCGACAGCGAGCACCTTCGCCTGGGGTTTGATCTCTTGGGCGGCGAAGATGCCGCGGACGGGGGAGAGCAGCGGGTCCCGGTTGAGGAGCTCGAGATAGCGGGTGAGCTGCTCCACGCCGTCGATCTCTCCCCGTCGCTTGATCTCCACCGCCACGGTCGCGCCCAGCGCGTCGCGGCAGAGGATGTCCACCGGCCCGATCGCCGTCATGTACTCCCGCCGGATCAGCGAATATCCCTCGCCCAGGGTCGTGATGTGCTCGGCGAGCAGCTCCTGCAGGTGGGCCTCCACGCCGTCCTTGATCAGCCCCGGGTCGACGCCCAGCTCGTGGCTGGAGTCGTGGAGGATCTCGGCCATGGTCAGGACCAGCTTTTCGCCGGTCTTGCCGTGGGTGACCGTCCAGGTTTCGCCGTCCTCCTTGAGCTTGCACGGCGGGTTCATCCAGTTGAGCGGCTTGAAGGCGCGGTCGTCGGCGTGAATGCTCACGCTGCCGTCCGCCTTGATCAGAACGAGCCTTGGCGCCATCGGCAGGTGCGCCGTGAGCCGTCCTACGTAATCCACGCTGCATCGCGCGATGACCAGCCGCATGACGACCCACCTTAGCGGCTCTGGAAAACTGGACGCATGGCGTTCCAACGGTCCGCGTACGGCGCGGGATGAGTCCTCGACGTGCCCGCCGCAGGGAGTCCTCCCGCCCTTTCGGCTTCCCGACCGGCCTGGACAAGGTGGAGGAATGGCCGGATGGCGAATGGAAGGTCCGCATGCTCAACGGCGCCTCCTCGGCCAAGGACTACCGCTGCCCCGGCTGTGACCAGGAGATCCGCCGTGGCCAGCCGCACCTCGTGGCCTGGCCCAACTGGGCGGGAGGCGACGAGGAGCGCCGCCACTGGCACCCGGCCTGCTGGCGCAAGAGACTCGACCGCGGCCCCGGCCGCAGTCGCTATTGAAGGGACCCCCAAGAGGTGGAGATTCGCGCGGCGACCGTGTTGCCGGCTCGGCGCGAGCCGATCGAGCTGCACACGGGTGACGGCCTGACCCTGGTCGGCGAGCTGGCCGTGCCGCAGGACCGGCCGCCCGTGGCGACGCTGGTGACCCTGCATCCGCTGCCCACTCACGGCGGCTTCATGGACAGCCACGTCTACAAGAAGGCCGCCAACCGCCTGCCGGCGCTCGCCGACCTGGCCGTGTTGCGTTTCAACACCCGGGGCACGTCGTCGGAGCGCGGCACCTCGGAGGGCACGTTCGACGGCGGTGAAGGGGAGCGGTTCGACGTCGCGGCGGCGCTGGAGTACGCCGAATACCACGATCTGCCGCACGTCTGGGTGGTCGGCTGGTCGTTCGGGACCGAGCTGACGCTCAAGTGGGCCCACGACCCACTGGTCGAGGGGGCGATCCTGCTCTCGCCGCCGCTGCACAGGGCCACCGACGACGATCTGGACGCGTGGGCGCGGTTCGGGCGGCCGCTGACGGCGCTGGTGCCTGAGTTCGACGACTATCTGCGGCCTGAGGAGGCCCGCAGGCGGTTCGCGCGGGTGCCGCAGTCCGAGGTCGTCGGGGTGGACGGGGCCAAGCACCTGTGGGTGGGGGAGCCGTACGTGCGTATCGCGCTGAACGAGATCGTCAAGCGCGTCAATCCGGCGGCGTGGCCGCTCCCGACGGAGGTATGACGGATATTTCCATCTAAGTTTGGGTGTTGAAGGATTCTTTGAGCAGAATGCTCAAAAGTCTGGACCGCCGCCGTGACCAGGGTGAGAATCCGATCGTCAACCGAAGATCGTGGAGACGCCGGGCGGTCCTCCGTCCCGCGCGTAACCCCAGCTCACCATGGGCGAGGACAGATGCGGGTTGTGCGTGTTCTGAGTGCGGCGGCGTTGGCGTTCCCGATCGTGATGATTCCCTTAGGCCCGGCCGCCGCCGCGGACCCGCCACCGGCCACTGTGGTCTCTCCGGAACGGGACGCGGCGGCCCTGGCCCGGCGGGACAACCGGCCCGTCGAGGTGGCGGCGCTGACGAATGAGACCCGCCAGGTCTTCGTCAAGCCCGACGGCACCTACACCTTGGAGCAGCACGTCCGCCCGGTACGCGTCCGCAAGGACGGCCGCTGGGCCCCGGTCGACACCACGCTCCGCCTGCGCCAGGACGGGGCGGTGGAGCCGGTCGCCGCGGCGGTCGGGCTGACCTTCTCCGGCGGCGGCGACACCCGGCTCGCCCGCCTGTCGCGCGGCGCCAAGTCCCTGGAGCTGGGCTGGACGGGCACGCTGCCCGTGCCGTCGCTCAACGGTGACACCGCCACCTACCCCGAGGTGATGCCGGGCGTGGATCTCCAGGTCACCGCGGACGTGGACGGCTTCTCCCACGTCCTGGTGGTCAAGTCGCGGGCCGCCGCGGCGAACCTGACCGAGCTGACGTTCCCGCTGTCCTCCCACGGCCTGTCGGTGAAGTCGGACAAGGCTGGCAATCTCGAGGCGGTGGACGCGAAGGGCGGCACGATCTTCGTCGCGCCGACCCCCAAGATGTGGGACTCCGAGGGAATCACGAGCCCGCAGGCGCTCAAGGAAGGCCGCTCACCGGAGGCTCGCGAGGCCGCGATGGGCGTGGAGGTCTCGGGCAGGCAGCTGAGGCTCAAGCCGGACCGGGCGATGCTGGCGGACCCGAAGACCAAGTTCCCCGTCTATCTGGACCCGTACTTCTCGGCGGCGCGTGGCGCCTGGACGGCGGTCTGGAGCAACTGGCCCAATTCCAACTACCTCAACTCCAGCGACGTCGCCAGGGTGGGCCACGTCGAGTCGCAGACGAACCGCTCGTTCTTCCAGATGAACACCGGCTCGACCATCCACGGCAAGCAGATCATCAAGGGGACGCTGCGCACGTACGAGACATGGTCGTACTCGTGCAGCGCTCGCAATGTCGAGGCGTGGGCCACCAACACGATCAGCAAGAGCACCACGTGGAACAACCAGCCGAAGTGGGTCACGAAGCTGTCCACGGTGAACGTGGCCAAGGGCTGGGGCTCGGCCTGCCTGCCCGGCGGCGTGGAGTTCGACGTGACCCCGCAGGTCGTCAACGCCGCCGCCAACAAGTGGCCCAACATCACCGTCGGCCTGCGGGCCACCAGCGAGACCGACGTCTACGCCTGGAAGAAGTTCAGGAACAACCCGAGCCTGGTCATCGAGTACAACTCGCTCCCGACCGCCCCCGTCGCCACCGACGTGTGGTCCGACCCGGGTGGCGCGTGCGGCTCGGGCGATACGCGGCCGGTCATCAGCACCGCCACGCCCAAGTTGTGGGCCAGGCTGAAGGACGCCGACAACTCGGTCAAGGGCCACTTCGAGTGGTGGTCGGCCGCAGGGGTGAAGCTGGGCGAGTACGTCACGGCCTTGGGATCGAGCGGCACCGCGTACTCCGCGACCGTCCCGCAGGGTGCGTACGCCGACGGCGCGCTGATCCGCTGGCGGGTCCGCGCGCAGGACGGCAGGGCCGACAGCGCGTGGAGCCCGTGGTGCGAGGCCACCGTGGACGCCACCGCGCCCGGCAAGGAGCCGCAGGTCACCTCGTCCCAGTACGCGGAGAACACCTGGAACGACGGCGTCGGCCTGGCGGGTGCGTTCACGTTCGCCCCCAACGGCGTCACCGACGTGGCCGCCTACGTCTACGGGCTCGACACCACGCCCGGCACGCAGGTCGCACCCGGTCCTGATGGCACGGCCACGATCCAGCTCACGCCCCGCCACGACGGCCCCAACGTCCTGTCGGTACGCAGCAAGGACCACGCGGGCCAGCTCGGCCCGATCCGCACGTACGTGTTCAACGTCAACGCCGGCACGGTCCCCAGCGGCCACTGGGCCCTGGACGAGGGCGAGGGCTCAGTGGCCGGCGACGCCGCGAACGCCAACCCCGCGACGCTGTACGGCGCCACGTGGACGACCGGCAAGACCGGCTCGGGACTCCGACTGGCCAATGCCTACGCCCAGACCGCCGGCCCCGTCGCCGACACCGCGCGCAATGTCACGGTGACCGCCTGGGCCCGCCTGACCGCCACCACCGGCACGGCCACCGTCGTCACCCAGGAAGGCGGCAGGACCGGGGCGTTCGCGCTGCAGTACTCCAAGCCCGACGACCGCTGGGCCTTGACCCGCACAGCCACGGACGCGGACGGCGCCGCGACCGTGCGCGCCCTGTCGGCGGCCGCGCCGCGGCTGAACGAGTGGACCCACCTCACCGGCGTCTACGACGCGGCGGCCGGCCAGATCTCGCTCTACGTCAACGGCCGCCTGGAGTCCACGGTCGCCTTCACCCAGCCGTGGAACGCCACGGGTCCGCTGACGATCGGCCGCGGCAAGGTCAATGGAGCGGCGGCCGAGTTCTGGCCGGGCGACGTCGACGACGTGCGGGTCTACGGCCGGGCCATGTTCGCCGACGAGGTCGCTGACCTGGTCAACAGTGCCGCCACGCTGGTCGGCCACTGGAAGCTGAATGAGGAGTCCGGCTACTCCGCCGCCGACTCCTCCGGCCGGGCCACGTCTGCCGCGCTGGTGGGCGGGGCCTCGTGGACGGCCGGCTGGCTGGACGGCGCGCTCGCGCTCGACGGCGTCAACGGCGCCGCCGAGGCGGCCAGGCCCGCAGTGTCCACCGGGACCGGTTTCACCGTCGCCCTGTGGACCCAGCTCGACTACCTGCCTTCCGGTGACGCCGCCGCGGTCGCCCAGACGGGCACGAGGGCGGCCGGCTTCCAGCTCGGCTACGACAAGGCGCAAGGGCGGTGGATGTTCGGGATGGCGGCCGACGACACCGACGCGGCGACCCTCGTGCGGACCCGCTCGGACGCCGTCCCGAACCCGCTGGAGTGGACCCACGTGGCCGGCGTGTACGACCCGCTGGCCGGCGAACTCCGCATCTACGTCAACGGCCGCCTGTCCACCACCACCGTGACCGGCCACGTCAGCAAATGGAGCGCAACCGGCCCGCTGCACTTGGGCCGCACCAAGTCCGCGGGCCTCCTCACCGGCTACTGGCCGGGCGCCGTCGACGACGTCCGCACGTACGACGGCGTGCTGAGCGCCGAGCAGATCGCCCAACTAGCAGCCCAGTAATGGAGCCCAGAAACAGCAGCCCGGTAATAGCAGCCCAGAAATAGCAGCCCAGTAATTCCCGACCAGCACCCCCGACTGGGAGAGGTTCATGGACCTGCCGAGTGAGTTAGAGCTGCCCGAATCCCGCTGGAACCGACCTCAACGACCCGACGAACCCGACCTTCCCGACCTCTCCTGGAACCGTTTCCAGGGAGCCAGGCCGGAATCCCCCTGGCCGCGCCGGCTGGCGGCCGTCTTCTCGATCGTCCTGGTGATCCCCCTGGCGTACGCCATGCCCGCCGCCGCGGAGTCCCGCCCGGCCCCGTCGACGCAGAAGGAGGCACCGGTCAAGGGCACGAAGGTGCCGGTCCTGCCCCCGATGGCCGATCCCGTGCAGAAACAGGCGTGGAAAGCGCCACCAGGCATCACTTGGCCCAAGCCGCAGAAGACAGAGCTGGGCGGCGCCGCCGCCACGACCCTGGCGACCGGCTTCCCCGTCCGGCTGGCCCCACAGAAGGGCGAGGCCAAAGCCGACCCGGTGAGTGTGGAACTGCTCGACACCGACCGGCTCGGCCTGGCGATGCGCGTCTCGCCTGGCCAGGGTGTCGCGGCGGCCAAGGCGGCGAAGAAGACCCGCCTGGAGATCGACTACTCCGGCTTCCGGTACGCCTACGGCGGCGACTACGGCGCCCGCCTCCGGATGGTCAAGCTGGCGGAGTGCGGGCTCACGGCCGCCACCGCCATCGCGGACTGCCCGCAGCCCGAGCCGGTGAAGAGCGAGAACAACCCCAAGGACGGCACGCTGACCGCCGAGGTCGAGACCGGCGCCGTCTACGCACTGACGGCCGCCGCCTCGGGTCCCTCCGGTGACCACTCGGCCACCTCGCTGGCCCCCTCGGCCGACTGGAGCGTCGGCACCCAGACCGGTGACTTCACCTGGGGCTACGACATGCGTACGCCACCCGCGCTGGGCGGCGATGAGCCGGAGATCTCCCTCGCCTACTCCTCCCAGAGCGTGGACGGCCGCACCGTCTCCACCAACAACCAGGCGTCCTGGGCCGGTGAGGGCTTCGAGCTCAACCCCAGCGGCTATGTCGAGCGCCGCTACAAGTCCTGCATGATCGACGGCAAGAAGACCGGCGACCTGTGCTGGGACCAGGACAACGCCACCCTGTCGCTCGGCAACTCGGCCGTCGAGCTGATCAAGGACGCCACGACCAAGCAGTGGCGGCCCAAGCGCGACGACGGCACCCGCGTCGAGTACCTCACCGGTGCCGTCAACGGCGACAACAACGGCGAGTACTGGCGCGTCACCACCGCCGACGGCACCCAGTACACCTTCGGCCTGAACCGCCTGCCCGGCTGGGTGAGCGGCAAGGCGGAGACCAAGTCGGTCCAGACGGTGCCCGTGTTCGGCAACAACAGCGGCGAGCCCTGCTACAACAGCACGCCGGCCAACGCCTGGTGTCAGCAGGCGTACCGGTGGAACCTGGACTACTCCGTGGACACCCACGGCAACGCCACCACGTACTGGTACGAGCGCGAGACCAACTACTACGGCCGCAATATGAAGCCGGAGCTGGGCACCCCGTACGCACGTGGCGGCTACCTCACCCGCATCGACTACGGCTACCTGCAGAACGAGCTGTTCACCAAGGCCCCGGCGGCCCGCGTGGTGTTCGAGGTGGCCGAGCGCTGCCTGCCCAGCGGCACGATCACCTGCGCCCCCGACCAGCTCAAGAAGGAGACCGCGAGCCACTGGCCGGACGTGCCGTTCGACCAGATCTGCAACGCCGGCGTGACGTGCACCGACCGCCTGGCGCCGACGTTCTTCACGCGCAAGCGGCTGACCAAGGTCACCACCCAGATCAACAACGGCTCCGGCCAGTACAATCCGGTGGACTCCTGGGCGCTGACCCACCAGTTCCCCGCGACGGGTGACGGCCTCAGCCCCTCGCTGTGGCTGGCCTCGGTCCAGCAGAGTGGCCACGTGGGCGGCACGATCACGCTGCCCAAGGTCACGTTCATCGGCGTCCAGCTGCCCAACAGGGTGGACGCCAACGAGGGCCGCGCCCCGCTGGTCAAGTGGCGCGTCCAGGCCGTCGACAACGAGTCCGGCGGCGAGCTGCGCGTGAACTACGCGCCCGCCGACTGCAAGCCCGGCGACGTGCCGACCGCGGACAAGAACAACCGGCTGTGCTTCCCGCAGCGCTGGTCGCCGCCGGCCGAGTCCGAGGTCACCGACTGGTTCCACAAGTACGTGGTCGCGCAGACCATCGAGGTCGACCGCGTCGCGGGCTCGCCCAACGTGGTCACCAGCTACGAGTACCTGGACGGCGCCGCCTGGCACTTCGCCGACAACATCCTCGTCAAGCCCGAGCACCGCACGTGGTCGGACTTCCGGGGCTTCGGCCGGGTACGGGTCCGCGAAGGCGACGGTCAGGACACCAAGCGCACGCTCACCGAGTTCCGCTACTTCCGCGGCATGCACGGGGACAAACTGGCCGACGGCTCCAAGCGCGTCGCGCAGGTGACCGATTCCGAGGGCGTCAACGTGGACGACCTCGACCATTACTCCGGGTTCGAGCGCGAAGAGATCGCCTACGACGGGGACGGCGGTGCCGTCCTGACCGCCACCGTCGAGCAGCCGTGGTCGCTGAAGACCGCCGAGTCCACGCAAGGGGGCGTGACCAAGGTCGCGCACATGGTCGAGCCGAAGTCCATGGTGACCCGGACCGCGCTGGCCGGCGGCACGTGGCGGCGTACCGGTGAGGAGCGCTCGTACGATGCCAAGGGCCTGCTCACCCAGGTCGAGGAGAAGGGCGACCTGGCCACGCCCGGCGATGACCAGTGCATCCGCTACACCTACGCGCGCAACGACGCGAGCTGGATGCTCGACTACACCAGCCGCATCCAGAAGGTGGCCGCGAGCTGCGGCACCGCCGTGTCCACGCTGGCCGCCGGTGAGGTGATCTCCGATGAGAAGGTCGGGTACGACGGCCAGGCGTTCGGCCAGGCCCCCAGCAAGGGCGATGTGACCTCGGTCCAGCACCTCGTCTCCGGGGACGGCACGACGATCACCGACAGCACCCACACCTACGACGCCTACGGCCGCGAGACCAGCGAGACCGACGCGGTCGGCACCAAGTCCACCACCACCTACCTCCCCGCCACGGGCGCCCCGCCGACCGAGATCACGCAGACCAACCAGCTCGGCCACATCGAGCGCACCCTGGTCAACCCGGCTTGGGGCGAGCCCGTCGCCGAGGTCGACGCGAACAACCGCCGCATCGACATGGAGTACGACGCGCTCGGCCGCCTGATCAAGGTCTGGCAGCCGGACCGCAGCAAGGCCGCCCTCCAGTCGCCCAGCACCGAATACTCCTACGTGATGCGCACCGACGGCCCCAGCGTCGTCACCACCAAGACGATGAACGCGGACGGCACGTACTCCGCGAGCCACGAGCTCTACGACGGCCTGATGCGCGAGCGCCAGACCCAGGAGCCCGCGCCCAGGGACGACCAGACGCAGGATCCGGCGCTGCGCGACGGGCGCACGATCACCGACACCCTCTACAACTCGCTGGGCCAGCAGAGCAAGGCCAACACCGGCTACTTCGCCACCGGCACCCCGTCCACCGACCTGCTCGCGGTCGCCGACGCCGACGTGCCTACCCAGGTCGTGTCGGCCTTCGACGGTACCGGGGACGTCAACGCCCAGATCCTGAAGGCGAAGGGCGTGGAGAAGTACCGGGTCAGCACGGTGCAGGAAGGCGACCGGATCCACGTGACGCCGCCGCCCGGCGGCACCGCCACCACCCGCATCGGGGACGCCGACGACCGGCTCATCGAGCTGCGCCAGTACAAGGGCGCAACCCCGACGGGCGAGTACGAGTCCACCAAATACACCTACGACCACGCCGGACGGCTGTCCACGGTGACCGACCACGCCGGCAACGTGTGGCGCCACCACTACGACCTGCGTGGCAGGGAGATCAAGGTGGAGGACCCCGACAAGGGTGTCACCACCATGACCTACAACGACGCCGACGAGCTGGTCAGCACCACCGACGCCCGCGGCAGGACCCTGTGGTACGTCTACGACGAGCTGGGCCGCAAGAAGGAGCTGCGTGACGGCTCCGCGACCGGCTCGCTGCTGGCCGAGTGGAAGTACGACGGGCTGGCCAAGGGCCACATGAACGCCAGCATTCGCTATGTGGGCGGGCAGGCGTACAAGGCCGAGATCAACGCCATCGACTCCCACTACCGCACGCTGCGCCAGACGGTCACCATCCCCGAGCGGGAGGGCAAGCTGGCCGGCCCATACATCCTCAACACCCGCTACACGCTCGACGACCAGGTCCAGTCGGTCAGCTTCCCGGCCGGCGGCGGCCTGGCCGAGGAGTCGGTCGTCTACACGTACGACGAGCAGAGCCAGCCGACCAAGGTCGCCGGCCTGTCGTCGTACGTGACCGCGACCCGCTACTCCAAGCTCGGCGAGACCCTGCAGTACGAGCTGGGCACCGGCGGCAAAAAGACCTGGCTCACCTACACCCACGACGAGGCCACACGCAGGCTGACCAGCAAGCGGCTGGACAGGGAGGGCACCACTGCGACCGACCTCGACCTCGCCTACACCTACGACGCCGTCGGCAACATCACCAAGATCGCCGACAGGGCGAGCGGCCAGGACACGCAGTGCTTCACCTATGACCACCTGCGGCGCATGACCTCGGCCTGGACGGCCACCGACAACTGCGCGAGCGGCAGCCCGCAGCCGGGCACGATCGGCGGCGTGGCCCCGTACGCGGTCAGCTACGCCTACGACCCCACCGGTAACCGGATCAAGGAGACCAAGCACGCCTGGGGCGGCGCGGGCGAGAGCGTCCGCGACTACACCTATCCCGCGCCGGGTGGCAAGCAGCCGCACGCGCTGCAGAGCGTCGGTTCGGACGTGTTCGAGCACGACGCGGCAGGCAACACCACCAGGCGCAAGATCGGCACCTCGGACCAGGCCCTCATCTGGGACGCCGAGGGCAACCTGGAGTCGGTGACGGAGGCAGGCAAGACGACGTCGTTCATCTACAGCGCGGACGGCGACCGGCTGATCCGCAAGACGCCGGCCGATGCCACGCTCTACATCGACGACATGGAGCTGCGCTTCGACTTCGCGAAGGACGCCGTCGAGCAGACCCGCTACTACACCATCAACGGCGAGGCCATCGCGGTGCGCACGCCGGACAACCAGGTCTACTTCCTCGCCGGCGACCACCAGGGCACGGCCCAGGCGGCGGTGAACGCAGGGACCGGCGAGCTGGCCCTGCGGCGGCTGACCCCGTTCGGTGAGAACCGGGGCTCGCCACCGGCGTTCTGGCCGGGGCAGCGCGCGTTCGTCGGAGGCACGCAAGACCCGACGACCGGGCTCGTCCACCTGGGCGCCCGCGAGTACGACCCCAAGCACGGCCGATTCCTGTCGGTCGACCCCGTGATCGAGGAGTCGGAGCCGCAGCAGCTCAACGCCTACGCCTACGCCAACAACAGTCCCGTCACCATGACGGACCCTGACGGGCAGCTGTTCTGGTTCGCCGCCGCCATCGCGGCCAGGATCGCGGCTCAGATCATCGCCAGGAGGCTGGCGATGGCCGCCGCCAGGCGGGCGGCCATCGCGGCGGCACGGGCGGCGGCCAGACGAGCGGCGATCGCGGCGGCCCGTCGGCGCGCTGCCGCCGAGGCCAGGAGGCGCGCGGCGGAGGCGGCCAGGAAGCGGGCCGCGGAAGCGGCGCGGAAGCGTGCCGCCGCGGCGGCCAGGAAGCGCCTCCAAGCGGAGGCCAGGAGAAAGGCGGCAGAAAGGGCCAGGAAGGCGGCCACGGCCAGAGCCCAGCGGCGGGCTGCGGCGGCGGCGAGAAGAGAGGCGAAGAGGAAGGCCGCCGACGCGCGGGCGGCCAGGCGGGCCGCGCAGGCGGCCAGGGCGCGCAACAGACGGGCCGGCCGGATCCCCAGCGGGATCCAGCGGGCGCGGCAGCGTCCGGCGCAGCGGCCGACCAGCCACAGGGCCGCCCAGCGGCAGACCCCGCCAAGGGACAGCCGGCAGCCGATGCAGCCGCGGCCGGGGCAGGTCTACCGCAACGACGGCAGCATCCAGCCGACCCAGTCCTACACCGTCTACCGGGACGGCCGGATGTACCCCGACGGTCCGCCTCCGCGGCTCCGGCCCGGTGGCTCCGGCCAGGGTGAGAAGCAGATCTTCCGCCCAGAGAAGATCGAGCCGGAGAACACGCGGACGGGCACGATCGCCGAGACCGGCGCGCGTGTCACCCGGTGGATCGACCAGAGCGGTCTGGACGACTTCTTCGGCTTCTTCTTCTGAGCACGTGGCGGTGCGGGGGCGTGGGGCCCTCGCACCGCCGCTGCCTGTCCATACGCTGGCGGCTCCGCTCGTACCCGAGTCGGGCCTGCCCACGGGCCCGTCCGGGCCCCATATCGGGCCTGGCCCACGGGCCCGTCCGGGCCCCATATCGGGCCTGGCCATCCGGGCCCGTTCGGGCCCCATATCGGGCCTGGCCATCCGGGCCCGTTCGGGCCCCCATCGGGCCTGGCCATCCGGGCCCGTTCGGGCCCCCCATCGGGCCTGGCCATCCGGGCCCGTTCGGGCCCCCCATCGGGTTAGAATATTATTCGGTTCTAGCTGAGGAGGCGGCGTGGGCGCGTTCGATCTGAGTGGGAAGCAGGCCTTGGTCACCGGGGCGTCGAAGGGGATCGGGCGGGCCATCGCGGTCGCCTACGCCGAGGCGGGGGCCGACGTCGCGCTCGTGTCCCGGTCCGCCGAGAGCCTCGCCGAGGTCGGCAAGGAGATCGAGGCGCTGGGCCGGCGGGCCGTCGTCATCCCCGCCGACCTCACCGACCGTGACGCCGCCGCCGGCGCCGTGGCGGCCGCCGTCGGCGCGCTCGGCCACCTCGACATCCTTGTCAACAACGCCGGCGGCTCGAACTTCATGGTCGAGTTCAAGGACCTGCGGCTGTCCGGCTGGGACAAGCTCATGCGGCTCAACCTGGACTCCGCCATGGTCGTCTGCCACGCGGCCGCCCCGCACTTGCTGGAGCGGGGCGGCGCGTCGGTCATCAACGTGGCGTCGGTGGCCGCCCTCGGCGCGCCCTTCCTCGCTCCTTACGCCGCCGCCAAGGCCGGCTTGGTGGCGCTCACCAAGACGCTCGCCGTGGAGTGGGCGCAGGCCGGCGTACGGGTGAACGCCCTGTGCCCCGGCTGGACGGCCACGGAGCTCAACCGCAACCTGTGGGAGGACGAGGCGTCCAGCGCGGCCACGGTCGGCTCCGTGCCCATGCGGCGCTGGGGGACCGTGGAGGAGATGGCCCAGCCGGCGGTCTTCCTGGCCAGCGCGGCGTCGGCGTACATGACGGGCCAGGTCCTGTTCATCGATGGCGGCGCCACCGCCATCTGACCACCCACCCCAAGCCCGCCACACCCGCACCCGGCGCACGTGCCCGACGCCCGCACTGGGCGCACATGCCCGACGCCCGTCCCCGACACCCGCATTCGACGGCCGCATCCCACCGGCCGCACCCCACCCGCACCCGCACCCGTTCACGTGCCAGTGGAGCGCGTGCGGCCGGCGCCGTGACCGCTGTGGGCCGCCTCGGTGTGGCGGGCCTCCGAGCCCGTGCGGGCGGTCTCGTGTCCCAGGAGGCCGGTGCGGATCACCGTAGGTAGGTCGCGTGGTGGGGACGTCGGTGATCTGCCCTGACAAGCTCTGCGCAGGAAAGCGGTCCGCGTTATGGGGGTATATCGGCATACGACATTGAGTGCTCACGGCCGCGAACCCGGCTACCGTGTGGTCCGTGCAGCTCTACACGAGATCGGCCGGGACCGGGCTCCCGGTTGTGCTGCTTCACGCGTTCCCGCTGTCGTCGGCGATGTGGCTGGCCCAGCGGGAAGGACTGGCCAAGGTCTGCCGGGTCATCACCCCTGACCTGCGCGGTTTCGGCGGGTCGCGGCTGGGCGAGGACGAGCCGTCGCTCGACCTCATGGCCGACGACGTCGCCAGGCTGCTGGACGAGGAGGGCCTCGACAGGGCAGTGGTCGGCGGGCTGTCCATGGGCGGCTACGTGACCATGGCGTTCTGCCGGCGGCACCCCGACCGGCTGCTCGGCGCCATTCTGGCCGACACCAAGGCGAGCCCCGACCCGGCTCCGGCGAGGGAGAACAGGGAACGTATCGCGCGGGCCGTGCTGTCCGACGGCGGCGACGTGCTGGTCAGCGACGTGCTGCCGACGCTCCTCGGGCTCACGACCAAGGAGCGGCGCGCCATGGTGTTCGGGCGCGTCAAAGGGCTGGTGCAGTCCGCACCGCCGGGCGCCGTCGCCTGGGCGCAGCGGGCCATGGCCGCGCGGCCTGACTCATTCGACACGCTCGGCGCGCTCAAGGTGCCCCTGCTGATCCTCGTGGGTGAGGAGGACGAGCTGTCGCCGCCCGCCGACGCCGAGGCGATGGCGCGGGCCGTGCCCGGCGGCCGGCTGGAGGTCATCCCGAAGGCCGGTCATCTGAGCGCGGTCGAGCAGCCGGAGGCGTTCAACGCGGCGGTGACCGAGTTCCTCAGGACGGAGCTGGGCGGCGTACGGCGATGATCGTCAGGCCTGTGACTGACGTGGGATGACGACCTCGCGGATGATCAGGGCGATCGCCGCGGCCACCGGGATGGCCAGCAACGCGCCGACGATCCCCAGCAGCGCGCCGCCGAACAACGCCGCGATCACCGTCACGGCAGGCGCCACGTCCACCGAGCGCTTCATCACCCTGGGGTAGATGAGGTAGTTCTCGACCTGCTGGTAGAGCACGAAGAAGATCGCGCATGCGATGCCGGCGGGCGCCGACTGCAGGAACGCCACGCCGGTCACGAGCACCGCGCCGATCGTGGCTCCCACCAGTGGGATCAGGTCCGTCAGCGCGACGACCAGGGCGAGCGCGAGCGCGTACTTGACGCCCGCGATGGACAGGAAGATCCACGTGAGCACGCCCGCGATGACCGAGATCAGCACGTTGCCCGCGACGTAGCCGCCGATGCCGGTGAGGATCTCCTCGCTGATCGCACGGGTGCGTACCCGGCGCGAGGACGGCACGAGCTTGAGCAGGTAGTCCTTGATCGTGTGCAGCGAGCCGAGGAAGTAGAGCATGAGGACCAGCAACGTCACGGTCGTGAACACGCTGTCCAGCACCACCAGGCCCGCGCCCATGATCCCGCTGGCCAGCGACGGCCCCAGCGTGCCCGTGACGAACGTCGTGAGCTGCGAGATGATTTTGTACTCGGCGTCGAGCTGCCGCAGCGTCGGATGGTTCTGCAACTCGTTGAGGTATCCGGGCACCGCCGCGACGAAGTCCGTCAGCTCCTGGCTCACCGGCGGCACCACGGCCAGCCCGAACAGCGCGAACGCCACGATGACGCCGGCGAACACGATCGAGATCGCGCCCCGCCTGGCCAGGCCCTTGCGCTGTAACGTCTCGACGGCCGGGTTGAGGCCGACGGCCAGGAACATCGCCACCACTACGAGGATGATCGTGCTCAGCGAGTTGACGACCATCTGGCCGATCGCGATCGCCGTCAGCACCCCGAGCCCGCCGACCAGCCCGAACAGGAACGGACCGCGCGTCAGCGGCTTGCCGGGGATCCCGTACGGCTGCGCGGCCAGGTCCTCCTGGCCCTCTGAGTTCTCCTTGGGGACGCTTTCCGCCTTGGGCGCCCTTTCGCCCTCGGGCGCGTCCCGCTCGGCGGCGGCCGCGGGCTCGGCTTCTGTGGACAACAGGACTCCCCAGAACGTCGGCGACAAAGCATGACGGTACGGACTCGACATCAAAGACAAAGAGAGAGCCTAGCGACCATCGGATCGCCAGGCTCTCTCCACCCGTCACTCAGCCCCCGTGAAGCGGATGTCTACTCCTGCCACCACTCCGCGTCGTCCTCGGACTTGGCCTCGACCTTGGGAGCCGGCGCTGGGGCCGGAGCCGGAGCCTCGACCACGGGCGCGGGCGCGGCGATCGCGGGCTTCGGCGGGGCCGCGGCGACCGCGGGCTCCGGCTCCATGCCCGGCAGGGCCGCCCCACCGAGCAGCTGGCGCAGCTGCGCCAGGTGGCTGGTGATGCTGTCGCGCTGGCGGGTGAGCTCGTCGACCTGGCGCTGCATCGCCGTACGGGTGCGGTCGGCCTCGGTCTTCGCCTCGGTGACGATCGTCTCGGCGCTCGACTTGGCGTCGGCCACGATGGTCTCGGCGCTCTTACGGGCGTTCGCGACGAGCTGCTTGGCGTGCAGGTCGGCCTCGCGGCGGGTCTGGTCGGCCTGCTGGGTGGCCTTCGTGGCCCGCGACTCGGCCGTGGCGGCCCGCTGCTCGGCCTCGGCGACCAGCTTCTGCGTGTGGGCCTGGGCGGTGGCGTGGCGCTCGGCCTCCTGGCGCTCGGCCTCCTCCCGGCGGGCGGCGAGCTGGATCTCGAACTCCGCCTCGTCCTGTGCGCGCTTGGCCTCCGACTCCTCCAGCACCCGCTGAGCCTGCGCGCGCATCTCGTCGGCCTGCCGCTTGGCGGTGGTCAGGACCTCGTCGCGCTCGCGCTTGGTGGAGGCCCGCAGCTGGGCGACCTCGCGCTCGGTGGTTGTGCGGAGCTTGGCGATCTCCCGCTCGGCGTCGGCCCGCTTCTCCGCCACCTCGTGGTCGGCCGTGGCTCGCAGCTTGGCGGCCTCGCGCTCGGTGGTGTTGGTCAGCTCGTCGGCCTCGCGGCGGGCGGTCGAGCGGATCTCCTCGGCATCCCGGTCGGCGGCAGTGCGCATCTCGTCGGTCTCACGCGTGGCCTGGGCGCGCTTCTCGGCGGCCTCGGCCTCGGCGGCGGCACGCAGGTCGGCCGCCTCCACCTTGGCGGCAGCCTTGATCTCGTTAGCCTCGGACCTTGCGGCCTGCACCAGCTCCGTGGCCTGTTCCTCGGCCAGCCGGAGCAGCTGCTCAATGCGGGCGCCGAGACCGGAGTAGGTCGGGCGCTCCTGCTCCTGCAGCTGACGCTGGGAGTCGGACAGATCGCGCTGCAGGTTGGAGACTTGCTCGCGGGCCTGGCGCAGCTCTTGGTCGACTGTCTTGAGATGATCGTGGACCTGATGCCGGTCGTAACCACGAAGCACTACGTCGAACTCGCGTGCTGGGGCGTCTTCGAAGAAGTTATTGAGCTGGGCGTCGATGTCGGACTGCATGGAGGCTCGATCCTGGGTTGTCGAGACGGCTACACGGGCCGGACGGGGGGTTCGGGGCATCCGAGCCAAGGAACCTGTGCCTCGCGGCAGGCTCCATGTCCGGTGGAAGGTCAAGCGTACTCCGCTGGTGCTGCCTGCGAAGCCCCGTCCAACTTTCTGCGTGACTAGTTACATATGAACGTTTTTGTACGATTACTGGGGCTTCGCCGCCTGGACCAACTCCGTCAGCATGCCCCCTACATCCTTGGGATGCAGGAAGGCGATCTGCGAGCCCATCGACCCGTGCCGGGGACGTTCGTCCAGGAGCCTCACACCCTTCTGGTGGATCTTATCCATGGTTTCCGTGACGTCGCGTACACCGAAAGCAACGTGATGAACTCCCTCGCCCCGCTTGGCCAGGAATTTTCCCACAGGCGAATCTTCGGAGAGAGGCTCCAGGAGCTGAATGTAGGAGCCCCCACCTTCGCCGTCGGCGATGTGCAGCATGGCCTCCTTCACCCCTTGCTCCTCGTTGACCTCCCTGGCCACGACGGTGAGCTCGAAGGTCTCGGAGAAGAACGCGATCTTCTCCTCCAGGTCGCGGCAGGCGATCCCGATGTGGTCGATACGCATGAACATGTGTGGTCCACCTCCATAGTCAGCCTCGTCCTACCCGTGGGTATCGTGTCAAAGAAGCCGACGCGCGAGCACAGGAGGCCGTTGTCATGTCCCGTTCCGTCATTGTTGCCGGAGCACGTACTCCCATCGGCAAGCTCCTCGGCTCGCTGTCCGGCCAGTCGGCCGTCGAGCTGGGCGGCATCGCCATCAAGGCCGCCCTGGAGCGGGCAGGGGTGGCGCCGGAGGCCGTCGAGTACGTCATCATGGGCCAGGTCCTGCAGGCCGGCGCCGGTCAGATCCCCTCGCGCCAGGCCGCCGTCAAGGCCGGCATCCCGATGACCGTGCCCTCGATCACGATCAACAAGGTCTGCCTGTCGGGCCTGGACGCGATCGCCCTGGCCGACCAGCTCATCCGCGCGGGCGAGTTCGACATCGTGGTGGCCGGCGGCATGGAGTCCATGACCAACGCCCCCCACCTGCTGCCCGGACTACGCAAGGGCGTCAAGTACGGCGGCTCAGAAGTGATCGACTCGATGGCCCACGACGGCCTGTTCTGCGCGTTCGACCAGTGCGCGATGGGGGAGTCGACCGAGCGCTACAACGCCAGGCTCGGCATCGGCCGCGAGGATCAGGACGCTCTGTCGGCCCGTTCCCACCAGCTCGCCGCCGCAGCGATCAAGAACGGCCTCTTCGACGAAGAGATCGTCCCGGTGGAGATCCCGCAGCGGCGCGGGGAGCCCGTGGTCGTCAAGGAGGACGAGGGCGTACGCGGGGACACCACGGTGGAGACGCTGGCCAAGCTCCGCCCGGCCTTCGCCGCCGACGGCACGATTACGGCGGGCTCGGCCTCCCAGATCTCCGACGGCGCCTGCGCGGTGGTCGTCATGTCCAAGTCGAAGGCCGAGGAGCTCGGCCTGGAGTGGCTGGCGGAGCTCGGCAGGCACGGCAACGTGGCAGGTCCGGACGCCTCGCTCCAGTCGCAGCCGGCGAACGCCATCAAGCAGGCCATGGCGAAGCAGGGCGTGACGGCCGAGGACCTGGACCTGATCGAGATCAACGAGGCGTTCGCGAGCGTGGTCCTGCAGTCGGCCAAGGAACTCGGCGTGCCGCTGGACAAGATCAACGTCAACGGCGGCGGCATAGCCCTGGGCCACCCGATCGGCGCGTCGGGCGCGAGGATCGTGCTGACGCTGGCGTACGAGCTGAAGCGCCGGGGTGGCGGCCTGGGCGCGGCGGGTCTGTGTGGTGGTGGCGGCCAGGGCGACGCCCTCCTCATCACCGTCCCCAAGTCGTAGCCTTCCGGCCCACTGAGACCGCTCTTGTGGCGCGACCTCAGTGATGTAAAAAATTATAGACACGATGTCCGTGTTGCTTTACATTCGAGACATGGCATCCGAAGAGAAACGCGCCTGGGTCATGCTGGTGGTCTCCGTCTGCGGCTACGGGGCGTACCTCGCGATCATCCTGGGCCGGGCGCGCACCATCCCCCTCACTGAAGTGCCCTACGTGGCCCCGCTGTTGTGGAGCATTGGCGGCGCGATCGTGGCGTCGATCCTGCTGGTCATCGTGGTCAGCATGGTCGCGCCCAGTGATGTCGGTAAGAAGGACCAGCGCGACCGGGAGATCAACCGGTACGGCGAGTACGCCGGCCAGTCGTTCCTTGTCGCCGGCGGCATCGCGGCGCTCGTGATGGCGATGGCCGAGTGGGACCACTTCTGGATCGCCAACACGCTCTACCTGGCGTTCGCCCTGCAGGCCGTGCTGGGCTCGATCGTCAAGATCGTCGCCTACCGGCGGGGGATCCCGTCGTGGTGAAGCCCACGAAGGTCACGAACTCGATCCGTGCGCTGCGGTTCGCGCACGGCGAGATGACGCAGGCGGAGCTGGCCGATCGGGTCGGGGTGACCAGGCAGACCATCATCGCCATCGAGCAGGGCCGCTATTCGCCGTCCCTCGAGATGGCCTTCCAGATCGCCCACGTGTTCGGCGTGCCGCTCGACGACGTGTTCCAGTATCCGAACGCTGAACTGGAGAAATGACATGAAAGCCGTCATCCGCGACACATACGGCCCGGCCGACGTCCTCCGGCTCGGGGAAGTGGAGCAGCCGGCGCCCGGCGATGACGAAGTGGTGTTACGCGTCCACGCGGCCGGCGTCGACATGGGTGTCTGGCACCTCATGGAGGGCGTGCCGTACCTCATGCGCCCCGCCATCGGCCTGCGCAGGCCCAGGAATCCCCTGATCGGCACCGACGTGGCGGGCGAAGTCCAGGCGATCGGCGCCAACGTCACCAGGGTCAAGCCGGGCGATCGGGTGTTCGGCACGTGCGACGGCGCCTTCGCCGAGCTCGCCCGCACCCCGCAGGACAGGCTTGCGCCGATTCCGGAGAACTTGACGTTCGAGCAGGCCGCGGCGCTGCCGACGTCCGGAATGACCGCGCTGATGGCGCTGCGCGACGCCGGGAAGGTGCGGCCGGGGCAGCAGGTCCTGGTCATCGGGGCAGGCGGGGGCGTGGGGACGTTCGCGGTGCAGCTGGCCAAGGCCTTCGGTGCGGAGGTCACCGGCGTGTGCAGCACGTCCAAGGTAGAGCTCGTCCGGTCGATCGGCGCGGACGACGTCGTGGACTACACGGTGGAGGACTTCGCGGACGGTAAGCGCCGCTACGACCTCATCGTCGACACGGCCGGCAACCGTTCGCTGTCCCACCTGCGACGGGCGCTGACTCCGCTCGGCACGTTCGTCATCGTCGGCGGGGAGGAGGGCGGCCGGTGGCTGGCGGGGATGGACCGGCAGCTCCGTACGGTCCTGCTGGGACCGTTCACCCGTCGGCGGCCGCTGGTCGTCTTCGCCTTCCCGAAGCTGGAGCTCCTCGAGAGGCTGGCCGAGCTGGCGGAGCAGGGCAAGATCACACCGGTGGTGGACAAGACGTTTCCGCTGAGCGAGGCGTCTGAGGCCGTTCGCGAGCTCGCGAAGGGTCATGCGCGCGGCAAGATGGTCATCACCGTGTGACGGCGCTCAGGCCCGCGAATCTGCGCGATAACGGCGCTTCTCGTGGTCATCGTCTGAACAGCGCGATGCCCCGGTCCGACCAGGAATGGACCGGGGCCCCGTAACGCGTGCTCGACGTGGTCGAGCGCCCCCTTACGGGGGCTGTTCAGCCCGGCCGCGAGGGAGGATGCGGCCGGGCTGCTTGTGGGCGGTCATGAGGCGAGGAGCTTGGCGAAGACCGAGCGGTGACGGCGCTCGGACCGCAGGCCCTTCACTGCCTCCTGGACGCGCCGGTGCTCGGCGGCCGCCCGGCGAAGTTCGGAGGCGCGGTGCTGCATGATCGTGTATTCGAGTTCGGCGTTCATCCGAGTGCTCCTGTGCTGTGTGTGCGTTGCTTTCGTCTGCAGTCTTAAGACTCCTCCTAAGGCCCTCCTCCGCACATCGGGCGTATGCCTTATCTCCGGGCGTAAGGGCAGCTGGGGAGGTACTTAGGCGGGCGCACAGGGGCCTTAGGCCGCTGTGAGAGCGTCCTAGGGTTCGTCGGTGAACTTGACCGTGACCTTCGAGAAGCCGAGCGATTTGAGCATGCCGGAGAGCATCGCCTTGGTGTTGGCGTCGGCCCTCGTACGCAGGTCGCTCGCCACGGCGGCCTCGGAGATCTTCTTCTCGGCGAGCAGGTAGAGCTCGCGCTGGTCTCCGGGGGAGCCCGACAGGAAGTCCTGGACGCGGTCGAACAGGCCGCGCTGCTGCGCGAACACGTACGAGCGGCTGTTGTCCAGGTTGGGCTTCTCCAACTGGGCGCGCGGGAGCCGTAGGGTCGCCTCGGTGCGGTCCTGCGAGACCGTCACCGCGTTCGTCGCCATGGCGGAGAAGTCAACGTAGGCGTCCACGCCGCCCGCCCCGACGAACAATGTCCTGGTGCCCTTGATCGCGTCGGGCAGGAAGTTCGCGTCCTTCTCCAGGTCCACGACCACCTGGAAGTTTCCCGTGGCGGCCTCGAACCGGCTCAGATCCTTGATCGACTGCAGCAGCACCGGTTGGCTGCGGTCGATGGTCTGCTCGCCCATCGGGTTGAGCCAGGTCCAGGCCAGGCGCCCGGCCACCACGAGCAGAACGGCCAGGACCAGGAAACCTGCCACATATCGCCACCTGCGGCGCCGCCTGGGAATGACCTCGGGCGACGTCGTACGGGAAGTCGTCATGCCCGCATGACTACCCGCTGGCGGATCATCATTGCCAGCTGTTTGGTGACATCTCCGATTCCGCCACCACGGCAGGTCCCCACCCTGCCCCGGACATGCCGGGCGCCCACCCGGCCTCGGACGTCGTCCGCGACCAGTCGCCCGGGGTGCCGCCCGCCTGCCACCCGTACGCGCTCCCGGCCTGGCCGTGAGGTTCGCCGCCCTGCACGCCGTGTGATCCGCTTGTCGGGCCGCTCAGCACCCGGTCACCAGGCTCGCCGTGCGCCCCGTTGCCCTGGCCGCCGCTCTGACCGGCCTGCGGCCCGCCATCCCGCCTACCCTGAGTCCAGCTGCTCTGCCCGGCGGGCGTCCCGCCACCGTGCCCGGCGGGCGTCCCGCTGCTCTGTCCGGGGTGCGTTGCGCTGCTCTCTCGGGGGTGCGTCGCGCTGCTCTGTCCGGGGTGCGTCGCGCTGCCGTGCCCGGCGTGTGGCCCGCCGCTCTGCACACCATGGGATCTGCCGCCCTGCGACGTGCTCGACGCCCACCCGGCGGTGGGCGCGCCCGGTGTCGCCCATCCGGCCGCGACCGGCGTGCCGCCGACCACCGCCGACGGACCGGACGTCCGCGCCGCGCCGCCGGTCGTGGCGGTCTGCCCGGGCACGGCCGCCGTGCCGCCGTCCGCGGGCGACCGCCCGGACGCCCACTGCCAGGCGGCCTGCGGGGGCGCCCACTGTGTGGCGGCGCCCGGGTCCAGCGTGTCCGGCACCGTGCTCGTCGTCGGCGTGCCAGTGGGGTCCGGATACACCGGATACACCTGGGTGGACTCCGGCCCCGGCCGCACCGGCGGCGACGCCAGCGCGGGCCGCGTCGGCCCGCCGCCGAAGTGTGTGCTCGACAGCCCGCAGTTCTGGAAGTCGCTGTAGAACATCCGCAGCCACTCCCGCCGCTGGTGCTCGCTCAGCCACGAGAACCACGACGCCGCGTACTGATGCTCCGGCAGCGGCCCCCCGGGCAGCGGCTCCCCGCGCAGCCAGGCCATCACGATCTCCCGGTAGCCGTTCGCCACCGTCCCAGGGCACTTGGCGGCCAGCGACTCGATGTACTCGTACGCCGCCTCCTCCGCGAACCCCGCGGAAAGATCGGGCACGTGGATCGGCGCGAGCCCGCTGGACGGCTTCAGCTCGTCGTCGAGCGGCCGCTGCTCCACCCGCGTGAACGCCGCCGGCGTTCCGGCCAGCCGCGAGGCGATCTGCGTGAACGCCGCCCCCAGCTCGGTCAGCCCCGCCCGCATCCCCGGATGCACACACACCGTGATCGGCCACTCCTGGCAGCTGTACGCGATGTCCTCCGCCGCGGCCGGCTTGGTCTGCGTCAGCACCCGCGACACGCCCATCCCCGCCGCGAGTACCGCCAGCAGCGCGCACGCCAGCACCAGCGCCTGCCTGGTCACCAGCGCCGCCCAGCCGAGCAGCAGCGCCGCCGTGACGCCCAGCAGCCAGATCGTCTGGTCGAAGAACGGCGCCCCGCTCAGCCCCTGGAACAGGTCGTACGGCTCACCGGTGCCGGGCGCCAGCTTGTCCGCCCAGCCCCGGTCGTCGGCCAGCCACGAGAACGCCCCGTAACAGGCCAGCCCGGCCAGCGGCGGCGTGAACGTCCTGGGCAGCACCCAGCCGGCCACCCACCCGATCACCGAGTACAGCGCCAGCCCCGCCATGCCCATGCCCAGCCCCGACAGGCTCAGCCGGCCCGCCTGGTCGGTGAGCACCGTCTTGATCGCCAGCACCAGCACGGTCGCCCCGAACGACCCCAGGACCACCACCACGATCGCCAGCGGCGCTTTGAGCGCCCGCCACGTCGTGAGCGAGCGGCCGCGCAGCGCCCTGCGCTTGCGCAACGCCACCCACGCGGCGAAGGCCGCGGCCACGGGCCCGGTCAACCGGAGCGAGCCGATGACCGCGGCCACGATGTTCTCCCACGCGTCCACGCCTGGAATGAGGACGTTCCACGCCGCGACCAGGCCGACAGCCAGCAGCACGGCCACCGTGACGGCCGCGCTCTGCTTCAGCTCCTCTCGTGAAACGCCCGCGTGCTCACGCACCCGTTGTCCCGTTGCACTTCATCAAGTACCCCCCGTGCCCCTCGGCAAGGCGGAAACGATCAGTCCGGCCGGTCCCCACAGGCTGATGGACTTGGTTTCCGCGTCACCATACGTACGAGCACCATAACTGAGCGTGATGATTGACGTCCGGATTCTTGGTCAAGCGGGAAGGCCTGTCGCTCCAGGTAGTCGGACGAAACCGGGACGACAGGCGCGCTAACGTAGCGCTGTGTCCCAGCCGAAGCCGCTCAACCTGCCGTTCGACCCCATCGACCGCGCCGCGGAGAGCTGGCGCGCGCACTTCGGGCCCTCCGCCGCCATGGCGGCCGTGACCTCGATCATGAGAGCGCATCAGATCCTGCTGTCGCAACTTGACTCGCTCCTGAAGCCCTATGACCTGACCTTCGCCCGATATGAGGCGTTGGTCCTGCTGACGTTCAGCAGGACAGGTGCGCTCCCGCTGTCGAAGATCGGCGAACGGCTCATGGTCCACCCCACCAGCGTCACGAACACGGTGGACAGGTTGGAGAAATCCGGATTCGTCTGCCGCCTGCCCAACCCCCGCGACGGACGCGGCGTGCTGGCCGAAATCACCGCCGCGGGCAGGGACGTCGTACGGCGGGCCACCGGCGACCTGATGGCCGCCGAATTCGGCCTCGGCATGTACGCCGAGAACGAACTCCACCAGATGTTCGACCAGCTGCGTACGCTCAGGGTCGCGGCGGGTGACTTCGCAGGCCCGTCCATGCGGCAAGATGAAGAGCATGGCGGACTTCTCTAGGCCCGGGTCGCTCTACGGAGCGATAGATCTGGGCGCGCGCAAGCAGGCACTGGAGGCGCAGGCCCGGCGGGAGGCGACAGGTCCCCAGACGGGCGCGGCGGCCTCAACCGTCGACGTGACCGAGGAGACGTTCACGACCGACGTCATCGACCGGTCCATGACAGTGCCGATCGTTCTCGACCTCTGGTCTCCCAGGGCACCCGGCAGCGCACAGCTGAGCCCGGTGCTGGAGAAGGTCGTCGGCGACCTGGCCGGCCGGGCAGTGCTGGCCAAGGTCAACGTGGACGCCAGCCCGCAGATCGCCCAGGCGCTGCGCGTGCAGGCCGTGCCGACCGTGCTGGCCATCTTCCAGGGGCAGGCCGTCACCGGCTTCCAGCAGGTGCTGCCCGAGCAGGAGGTGCGCCGCTGGCTCGACGAGCTGATGAGCGCGGTCGAGCAGTTCTATCAGGCCAACCCCGACGCACGGCCGCCCGCGGCCGAGGAGCAGGAGGCGCCTGCGGGCCCGCCTGTCGACCCCGACCTGGCCGCCGCCGAGCAGGCGATCGAGAGCGGCGACCTGGACGCGGCGGCGGAGGCTTACCAGCGGCTGCTGGCCCGCGCTCCCGGCGACGAGGACGCCAAGATGGGCCTGGCCGGCGTCAGCCTGATCAAGCGCACGGAGGGCGTCGACCCCGCCGACGTCCAGCGGCGCCTGCAGGACCCCGCCGACCTCGACGCGCAGCTGCTTGCCGCCGACCTGGAGATGATGTCGGGCTCGGTGGACGAGGCGTTCGACCGCGTCATCGCCGTGGTCAAGCGCACCTCGGGCGACGAGCGCGACAAGGCCAGGCGTCATTTGCTCGGCCTGTTCGACGCGTTGCCGTCCGACGACCCATCTTTGGCAAAAGCACGTAGAGCTTTGGCGAGCGCTCTGTTCTAACCTGGGGCTATGCGGGTCGTCACCATATCGGCGACATACGGCACGGCCGGGAGCCAGATCGGCCCGGCCGTGGCCGAGTGCCTCGGCGTGCCTTTCGTCGACCGGGCCATTCCCAGTGCCGTCGCCCAGGAGCTCGGCTGCACGCTGGAGGAGGCGCTCGCGCACGACGACCGTGCCGAGCACGGCCTCGGCAGGCTTCTGTCCGGGGCGATGCGGCTGCCGACGGTCACGTTCGGCGGCGTGGACATGTACGTTCCCGGCGTGATGCCACTCGCGCCCGAGGAGTTCGTGCGCCGTACCGAGCGCATGATGAAGGAGACCGCCCGCACACAGGGCGGCGTCTTCCTGGGCCGGGCCGGCGCCGTGGTCCTCGCCGAGCACCCCGGCGCGCTCCACGTCAGGCTCGACGCCCCGGTCAAACGCAGGATCCGGCAGACGGCCACGCTGGGCGAGGTCAGCGAGCGCGAGGCGCGCCGGATCATCGAGGACAATGACCGGGCCAGAATGGCCTACTGGCGCCACTTCTACCGCACGGATCCAGCGGACGCGTGTCAATATCATCTGGTCGTGGACAGCACCACGATCCCCGTTCCGACGTGCGTCGAACTGATCGTCACCGCTGCCGAGGCACTGGATTGACCTAACTCCCCCTAACATGGGAGGACTTCTTGGTCAGTCCCGAAGGAGCGATTGACGTGGCGACCGTCCCGAGTGTGTCCTATTCCATCACCGTGCGGCTCGAGGTGCCCGCAGGCGGCAAGGCCGTGAGCCAGCTCACCCACGCCGTAGAGACCGCCGGGGGCGTGGTGACCGCCCTCGACGTCACCACCGCGGGCCACGAAAAGCTCCGCATCGACGTGACCTGCGCCGCCAGGGACACCGACCACGCCCAGGCCATCGTCGACCAGCTCGAGGCCGTCGAGGGCGTCGTCATCCACAAGGTGTCCGACCGCACGTTCCTCATGCACCTCGGCGGCAAGATCGAGATGGTGTCGAAGGTGCCGCTGCGTAACCGCGACGAGCTGTCGATGGCGTACACGCCGGGCGTGGCACGCGTGTCGATGGCGATCGCGCGCAACAAGGAGGACGCACGGCGCCTGACCATCAAGCGCAACACCGTGGCCGTCGTCACGGACGGCTCGGCCGTGCTGGGACTGGGCAACATCGGGCCGGAGGCGGCGCTGCCGGTCATGGAGGGCAAGGCGGCGCTGTTCAAACGGTTCGCCGGTATCGACGCCTGGCCGATCTGCCTGGACACGCAGGACGTGGACGAGATCGTCAGGACCGTGCAGGTGATCGCTCCCGGGTTCGGCGGCATCAACCTGGAGGACATCGGCGCGCCGCGCTGCTTCGAGGTGGAGCGCCGGCTGCGCGAGCTGCTCGACATCCCCGTCTTCCACGACGACCAGCACGGGACCGCGATCTGCGTGCTTGCGGCGCTGACCAACGCGCTGCGCGTCGTGAACAAGAGCCTCGAGTCCGTCAAGATCACAATGGCGGGCGCGGGCGCCGCCGGGAACGCCGTGCTGCGGCTGCTGCTGGCGGCGGGGGCGCGCAACGTGATCGTGTGCGACTACCTGGGCGCCGTGCACAAGGGGCGCGACGACCTCGACGAGTCGCTGCGCTGGATCGCCGATCACACCAACGCCGAGGGGTACGCCGGGGACCTGCGGGGGGCGGTCAAGGGGGCCGACGTGTTCGTCGGGGTGTCCGCGCCGGGAATCCTCACCGGGGACGACATCGCGACGATGGCCGACGACGCGGTGGTGTTCGCGCTGGCCAACCCGGAGCCCGAGGTGTCGCCCGACGACGCGCGCGAGCACGCGGCCGTGGTGGCGACCGGGCGGTCCGACTACCCCAACCAGATCAACAACGTGCTGGCCTTCCCCGGGGTGTTCCGTGGGCTGCTTGACGCGCAGGCCGGTGGGGTGACGCAGGAGATGCTGCTGGCGGCGGCCCGTGCGCTGGCCGCGGTTGTCACGCCGGAGGAGCTGGGGCCCAACTACATCGTCCCCAGCGTGTTCCACCCGGATGTCGCGGGCGCCGTTGCGGCGGCCGTGCGCGAATCCGCCGGCGGGCGCGCGAGGGGCTTCACAGAAGCGTAAGGATCCTTGTTCTTTACGCGTTGCCGCCTGCCGCCTGCCGCTCGCGCACGGCGGCAAGATCCTTATTCTTTACGCGTTGCCGTGGCCTGCCACTCGACGCACTTCGGCTGATGGCCCTCCAGGAAACGGCCTCTGACCCTTCACAAGTCACCCGCCGTAACGCGAGCCCATGTTGCCTGGGTCCGTGGTTCCTGCCTTGGCCGCCGAACGCGTGGCGCCGAGTTTCGCCGCACGCCGCATCGGTGCCCGAGGGCGCGTGGCGGCATCCGGCCTGCTCTTAGGTACGGCCCCATGTACGACTGCTTGCCGTGCACTGGGGTGCCTCCGCCCGCAGTGGGCGCGCGTCGATAGGGATGCGTCGTGGGGCCCGGCGCGTGCGCGTGCCGGACGTGTGGGTCTTGTGGTCCGCGGGGCGCGATAGCGGGGGAGTGTGGCCAGTTGTGCCGCATGTTGCGAGGGGTGTGGGCGTGTGGGTGTGATCGGGGGAGGGGGTCGGACGATGGCTGTTATGAGGGCGCGTCGGCTCGCTGGGTGATGGCGGGCATGAGACGGTAGCTTTCCTGGAAGACCAGGTTGTGGGCGTCGCCGGCGGCGATCACCCGGAGCGTGTCGATCTGCGCCTGGGCATCCGCGGCGTCGAAGATGTTCATCGGCCAGTCCCCGACGGTGTTGCCCCGCAGGTGCGGGTGGTGGAATCCGGCGCCGTAGTGGGCGACGACCGCGATGGGCTGGACGTGGCAGGCGCGTTGCTCGGGCCACGTCAGCGACCACATCGCGTTGAGCCCGCCCTCCTTGGACCTGGTGACTCCGCTGGCCACCACCTCCCCCGTGCCGAGCAGCAGGTCGGCGTTGAGTTCCTCCAGCGTCGCCTTCGCCACGGGGTCGAGCAGCTCGATCGCCGTGACGAACACGCTCTCCTTGTCCTCCCGCGAGATGGCCCGGCCGTGGCTGCCGTCGCGCAGGTCGCGGAAGTGGCGGATCAGGGCTTCGTTCATGGGAGTACGCATGCTTACCCCCTTCCCCGCGTATGGGTCAGGAGTCGTGCTCTCGCTGTTCCAGGCGGGCATACGCGGCGGCCAGTACCTCGCGGGGCCTGGCGGCCCTACAGCAACCATCAAGAGCCCCGCCGGAGGCGGGGCCGTTTCTATCTGATCTACGGATAGCCCAGCGGGCCAACGGCACGCAGTGCGGCGGCCAGCCCGTGGGGGTTCCCCAAAAAAGATCATTAGCCAAAGATCGCCAGCCCTGGAAAGCGGCGCTGTTCGGGCGAGGCCCTTGGCGTGGTTTACCGGGATGGCCCTGGTTGGACGCCGGACCGCCGGGTCTGTTGGTGTGGTGACGCGCACGGCCCGCTTCTCCGCCACCTCGTGGTCGGCCGTGGCTCGCAGCTTGGCGGCCTCGCGCGCGGTGGTGTTGGTCAGCTCGTCGGCCTCGTGGCGGGCGGTCGAGCGGATTTTCTGGGCGTCCCGGTCGACGGCGGGGTGATTCTGCGTCTGAGCGCCCCGGGCGAACAATTTGACGGTCCGTAGCGTCATACAAGCAATGGGTGACAACCATGGCGTCATCCTGGGAAGGGGAGCGGATGAGCGGCAGTTGGGGTCAACGGCGGTTCGAGGATTTCCTTAAGGAGTGGGCACAAGACGATGCGGACCGGCACCGCCGCGCGAGGCGCGAAAGGAGCGGCGGGAAGGCCGAGAGTAACGGTGGGCCGAAGACAGCCCTGATCGTGATGGTGCTGATCGGCTGCGTGCTGCTGGTAGCCGCGTCCCTCGGTCATTCTCCAGCAGAGATATGGGACTGGGCGGGGACCACAGCCGAGCGACTCATCGATGCCTGGCTGGACGGCTAGCGACCCACTCCAGCCGCCCCACCCTCGGCGCCGCGCGGGGGCGTAACCCACACAGCCCCCAGGTCCCCACAGCCCACCCCCGTTGTGTGCGTAGATCCCCGATCTCAATGACCAGCCCCCGGCGACCTCTGTTGCTCCGCGCCGTCAGCGGATGCACACCGGGCAGAGGGCTCTGCCCAAGCGGCCAGCTGGCCGGGCACCGTGCGGAAGGCCTACCCCGGCAGGATCACGCCCAGCACCGTGAGAGTGCGAGGGAGGGTTAGGGCTTCAACGGGGCTCGGCCGAGCAGTTGGGCGATCCTGGCGCGCACGTCGGGCGTGTCGAGGCCGCGGACGGTGAGGGTGGTGCGGCGGCGTACGATATCGTCCACCGTGGCTGCCCACTCGTGGTCGCGTGCGAAGAGCGCCTGCGCCCAGATGTCGGGCCCGTCCGGGTGGATGCGCTCGCCCAGCGCCGGGTCCTCGCGGATGAGCCTGACCAGGTCGAATGCGATCGAACCGTAGTGTGTGGCCAGATGCCTGGCCACCAGGGGATCCATACGGGCGCCCCGCTCCCGGTCCGTCCACAGCCGCATGGCAACCGCGTCGGGGCTGGCCAGCCCGGGCAGCGGCATGGCGGGCAGGATGTCGGCCAGGTCGTCGCCGAGCGGCCGCCCCGGCAGGTGGGCGAGCGTGTCGAGCACGTGCCTGCCGATGTGCCGGTAGGTCGTCCACTTGCCGCCCGCCACTGAGAGCATGCCGCCCTTGCCCCTGGTCAGCACGGTCTCCCGCTTGGCCGCCGCCACCTGGCCCGGACCTCCGGGCAGCACGCGCAGCCCCGCGAAGGCGTAGGTGATGTCTTCGCGCTTGAGCTGCTCGTCGCGTACGGAATGCCCGGCCTCGTCGAGGATCTGCGTGATGTCGGCCTCGGTGGGCCGCACCTTGGCCGGGTCGCCCTCGTACGGCTCGTCTGTCGTGCCGAGCAGCAGATGGTCCTCCCACGGGATGGCGAACGACACCCGGTACTTGTCGATCGGCGTGGTCAGCGCCGCCTTCCACGGCTCGTGGCGGCGCAGGACCAGGTGCGCGCCCTTGGAGAGCCGGATGCTCGGGTCCGCGCCGGGGTCCTCCATCCGCCGCAGGTGGTCCACCCACGGCCCGGTGGCGTTGAGCACGAGGCGGGCGGACACGCCGAACTCGGTGCCGTCGAGCCGGTCGCGCAACTCGGCGCCGGTCACGGTGCCGCCGGTCTTGCGCAGGTCGACGACCTCGGCGTGGTTGAGCACGATCGCGCCGGCGTCCACCGCGGCCCGCACGGTCATGACCGCGACGCGGCTGTCGTTCATCTGGTGGTCGCCGTAGACGGCGGCGGCGCGCAGGCCCTCGGTACGCAGCGCGGGCACCTTGGAGACCGCCTGCTGCGGCGTGATCACCTTGCCCATGCCGTCGCCGAACACCGACAGCGCCGAGTACAGGAACACCCCCGCGCCCAGCTTGGCGGCCCCGTGCGGTCCGCCCTTGTAGATCGGCACCAGGAACGTCAGCGGCTTGACGAGGTGCGGCGCGATGTCAGCGGCCAGGGCACGCCGCTCGCGGTGGTTCTCGGCCACCAGTCTGACGTTGCCGGTCTGCAGGTAGCGCAGGCCGCCGTGGACGAGCTTGGAGGAGGCGCTGGAGGTGGCGCCGGCGAAGTCGCCCGCGTCCACCATCGCGACCCGCAGCCCGGCCTGGGCCGCCATCCATGTCACCGACGTGCCCAGGATGCCGCCCCCGATCACGAGCAGGTCGAAGGTGGCGCTGGACAGCTCCTCGCGGATCCGCGCGCGCTCGGTACCCATCGCGATCATCATCGCCATACTCCTACTGCTCCACCCAGTCGAGGGTGCGGGCCACGGCCTTTTTCCAGTTGCGGTATTCCCGATCGCGGGCGACCTCGTCGATCGCCGGGCGCCACTCGGCGGCCTTGTGCCAGTTGGCGCGCAGGCTGTCGATGTCCGGCCAGTAGCCGGTCGCGAGGCCCGCGGCGTAGGCGGCGCCCAGCGCGGTGGTCTCGGACACCATGGGCCGGATCACCGGCACCGCCAGCACGTCCGCGAGCGTCTGCATGAGCAGGTTGTTGGCGGTCATGCCGCCGTCGGCGCGCAGCGTGGTCAGGTCCAGGCCCGAGTCGGCGTTCATCGCGTCCACGACCTCGCGGGTCTGCCACGCGGTGGCCTCCAGCACGGCCCGCGCGATGTGCCCCTTGGTGACGAACCCCGTCAGCCCCGCGATCACGCCGCGCGCGTCCGAGCGCCAGTGCGGCGCGAACAGCCCCGAGAACGCCGGCACGAAATAGCAGCCGCCGTTGTCGTCCACCGTCTTGGCCAGCGTCTCGATCTCGGCCGCGCTGGAGATCAGGCCCAGGTTGTCGCGCAGCCACTGCACCAGGGACCCGGTGACCGCGATCGCGCCCTCAAGCGCGTAAGTAGCCGGGGTGTCGCCGATCTGGTAGCCGACCGTGGTCAGCAGGCCGTGCTTGGAGACGACCGGCTCGTGGCCGGTGTTCATCAGCAGGAAGCTGCCGGAGCCGTAGGTGCTCTTGGTCTCGCCGGGCGCGAAGCAGGTCTGCCCGAACAACGCCGCCTGCTGATCGCCGAGCGCCGAGGCCACCGGGATGCCGCCCGGCGTGTGGCCGTAGACCTCGGCGGACGGGCGGATCTCGGGCAACATCGCGCGTGGCACGCCCAGCGCGGCCAGCAGCTCGTCGTCCCAGGCCAGCGTGTGGATGTTCATCAGCATCGTACGGCTGGCGTTGGTGACGTCGGTGACGTGGCGACCGGTGAGGTTCCAGAGCAGCCAGCTGTCCATCGTGCCGAACAGCACCTCGCCGCGCTCGGCCCGCTCCCGCAGCCCCGGATGCTCGTCGAGCAGCCAGCGGATCTTCGGCCCGGAGAAATAGGTCGTGAGCGGCAGCCCGGCCTTCTCCTTGAACAGTTGCTCGTGCTCGGCCAGTGCGTGGGTCAGCGGCGCCGTGCGTGTGTCCTGCCAGACGATGGCGGGGCACACCGGCCGCCCGGTCGCCCGGTCCCACAACACGGTGGTCTCGCGCTGGTTGGTGATGCCGAGCGCGGCGATCTCGCCGTCCAGACCGCCGAGGGCGTCCTCCATCACCCCCTGCGCGGCCTGCCAGATTTCGGCCGCGTCGTGCTCCACCCAGCCGGGCTTTGGGAAGATCTGGCGGTGCTCCCGCTGGGCGACGGAGACGATGTGGCCGGCCTGGTCGAAGACGATGCAGCGGCTGGACGTGGTGCCCTGGTCGATGGCGGCGACGTAATGCGGTCGAGGCACTGGGGTTCCTCGCAAGGTTCGGGTTCGACAATGTCGAACAACGAGAGAAATATTATTCGGTTGCCCGTGGGCGTTCAACTGTTTTGCTCAGCGGGCGAGATCGCGGGTGATCGCGCGGGCCGCGTCGCGTACGTATGAGACGAACTCCATGTGCAGGCCCCCTTCCGGCGCCAGCCGCTCGACCGCGCCGCGGATGCCGATGGCGCCCACCACGATGCCGCGCGAGTCCTTGATGGGCGCGGCGATGGCCACCTCGCCCTCGGTCAGCTCCTCCATCTCGGCCGCCCAGCCGCGCGTCCTGACCAGTTCCAGCTCCGTCTCCAGGAGACCGGGGTCGACGATGGTCTTCTTGGTGTGCGGCTGCAGCGGCGGAGTGAAGGCCTCGCCGTACGGGTCGTAGGCGAGCAGGACCTTGCCCAGCGCGCTGGCGTGGGTCGGTAGGTATGTGCCCACCTGCAGGGTCTGCATGCTGTCGTCGGGCCGGAACACGTGATGGATCACCAGGACGTGGCCCTCGTGCAGGGTGCCGATCCAGGCGCTCTCCCTGCTCCGCCCGGCCAGCGCGTCGGCCCAGTTGATGGCCCGGGTGCGCAGCTCGTTGACGTCGAGGTAGCTGCTGCCGAGGTGCAGCAGCGTGGCCCCGAGGCGGTATTTCCCCGTGGCCTGGTCCTGCTCGACGAAGCCGACCCGGACCAGCGTGCGCAGGATGCCGTGCAGTGTGCCCTTCGGCAGGCCCAGGGCCCTGGCCAGCTCGGCCACCCCGAGCTGCCGGGGACCGGAGGCGAGCAGCCGCAGGATCGCGGCGGCCCGTTCGACCGACTGAATCGTCTCTCCCACAATGGGCACCCTAGCGCAGTGAGGTTCGGTATTGCCGAACACGCCGTCCGCACCTATTTCCACGGCCGCTCGGCCCTAGAATTGCGCCGGCGGCAACGCTTCCTTCGAGCCACAGCGCAGAGAGCCCCGCGAACGACGCGGCCCGCAACAAGAGCCCAGGAACAGCCTGCGCCGTCCACGCATTACAGCTAATGGGATATACGTCCCGTTAGTTGGGCATGCCGTAGTCCGACGAGGAGACTTGATGGAACAACTTTCCCGCTCGGCGGGAACGGTGCGGCCGGGCGGCCGCACGGCGCGCGTGCGCGCTGCCGTGCTCGAGGCGACCCAGGATGAGCTGGTCGAGCGCGGCTTCCACGGCCTCACCATGGATCAGGTGGCGGCCAGGGCGGGCGTCGGCAAGACCACGGTCTACCGGCGCTGGGGGAGTCCGGCGGGCCTGGTCACCGACCTCATGATCGAGCTGGCCGACCAGTCCACGCCGCATGCCGACACCGGCTCGGTCGAGACGGACCTGCGGGCCAACGCCCTGGGCGTGTGCGAGGCGGTCAACGACGGGCGGCTCGGGGCCACGTTCCAGGCGATGATCGCCGCGGCCACCTGCGACCGGCAGGCGGCCAACGCCTTGCGGGCCTTCTATCTGCGCCGCATCGAAGAATGGGCCGGCGCTGTGGAACTGGCGATCCAGCGGGGGGAGCTCCCCAAGGGGACCGACGCCATGGAGGTGATCCGGGCGGTCTCGGCCCCGATCTACTACCGCCTGGTGGTCACGCGGGAGCCGGTGACTCCGGAGGTCGCCGAAGGGTCGGTCCGGCGGGCGCTGGCCGCCGCCCGGGCCGGAGCGTTCATCCCATAGGAGCCGGACGACACGGCTGTACAGCATGGTGGCCGCTGCCCCAACGTGCCCAAATGACCGCGTAAAGTAACATGGGCACACTGGGGCAGCGCGAACCCCCTTCGACCCTTCATGATGGATGTATGGCGGAAGCGATCTACGTCGGCGGTTTGTTGGTGGCGACCCCGCTTCTCGACGACCCCAACTTTCGGCGTAGCGTCGTGCTGGTCCTCGAACATGACCATGACGGCGGCACTCTGGGCGTGGTGCTCAACAGGCCGAGCGACATCTCGGTGACCCAAGTCCTCCCTGTGTGGGACCCACTGGTCACCGGGCCGCCGGTGCTCTTCGAGGGCGGGCCCGTGCAGACCGACAGCGCGCTGGCGCTGGCGGCGGTCCCGAGCGGTGAGGAGCCGCTCGGCTGGCGCAGGTTGCATGCGGGCACCCCGGCCGTGTCCCGGCTCGGCACGGTGGATCTGGACGCTCCGCCGGAGATCCTGCAGGGCGAGATCGCGCAGATGCGCATCTTCGCGGGCTACGCGGGCTGGTCCTCGGGACAGCTGGAGAGCGAGATCGCCGAGGGCGCCTGGTACGTCGTCGACTCCGAGTCCGGCGACACCTTCCACGCCGATCCCGGCTCGCTCTGGCGGCACGTGCTGCGCAGGCAGCCCGGCGAGCTGGCCTTCGTGGCCACGTGCCCGGACGACCCCACGATGAACTAGCCGGCCTTCGTGGCGACGTGCCCGGAGCACGCCACGATGAACTAGCGGGGCGGCTGTAGGTCCCAGCCCGGTTGGAGCGAGCGCTCGGCCAGCTCGATCGTCTCCCCCATGCGGCCGGTGATCTCCGACAACGTCCCGTCGCGGCGCGGGCACTCGAACCCCACGCGCAACGTGGACATGGCGAACGCCACGATCAGGTGGGACAGCTGGTCGGTGTCGGGATCGGCGCCCCGGCGCTCTGCCACCAGCTCCGCCAGACGCCGCTCGGTCTGCGCGCCCCTGGCCACCGACTGGCCGATCAGGCGCGGATTCTCCTCCAGGATCCGGCGCAGTTTCAGGAACCTGGCGGACTCGTCCGGCGTTGAGCCCTGCATGTCGCTCAGCACCGCGCGCAGCGCGTGCATGAGGGCGTTGAACGGGGGCTCGTCCTGCGGGCGGAACGCCAGGGTCTCCAGCATGATCTCCTCACCGTGGTCGTGGAACCACAGCACCAGGTGATCTTTGCTGGTGAAGTAACGGAAGAAGGTGCGGGGGGAGATGTCGACGACGCCCGCGATCTGCTCCACCGTGGTCGACTCGTATCCTTGTTCGAGGAACAGGTCGAGCGCGGCGTCGAGGATCGCCAGGCGTGTCTTCTCCTTCTTGCGTTCTCGAAGACCCACAGCCGTCACTCCCTCGCAACCTTCCTGTCACAGTGTGCCATAAGTCACCTGCTGCCGATTAAAAGTCATTTGTCATTTGTCATCGACTGACATAGATTACCCGAGGCTTACGAGATCTATGCCCTGATGTGGGCGTATGTGTACTGAGGGGGACTTCATGGCGAACGCGAAGGCGGTCGATGCACCGCCATCGCCTGGCTCTGTGAAGACGGGGACAGGGGGAAATCCGTGGCTGGTGCTGCTGGCCGTCAGTCTGGGCGTCATCATGGTGATGCTCGACGGCACGGTCGTGGGCATCGCCAACCCGTCCATCCAGGCCGACCTCAAGGCCTCGCTGTCCGACCTGCAGTGGGTCACCAGCGGTTACCTGCTGGCTCTGGCGGTCTTCCTGATCACCGCGGGGAAGCTGGGCGACCTGTTCGGGCACAAGCGGGTCTTCCTCATCGGTGTGGGCGGCTTTGCGCTCTCCTCGGTGGGCATCGGCTTCAGCGCCGAACTGGCCGACGTCATTCCCGGCGTCACGCCCGTCGGCGCGTTGATCGGCCTGCGGGTGCTGCAGGGCCTGTTCGGCGCGCTGCTCCAGCCCGCCGCCCTGGCGTTGCTGCGTACCGCATTCCCTGGTGAGAAGCTGAACCAGGCGATGGGGGCCTGGGGCGCGATCATCGGTCTGTCCAGCGCCGCGGGGCCCATCGTGGGCGGTGTGCTGGTCGAGCAGGCGAGCTGGCAGACGGTCTTCTTCATCAACGCGCCCGTCGGCATCGTCGCCCTGATCATGGGCACCCTCCTGATCAAGGACAGCCGGGCTCAGACGCTGGCCAGGATCGACTGGCTGGGCGTGCTGCTGCTGTCCGGCGCGATGTTCGCGCTCGTCTGGACGATCATCAAGGCGCCCGAGTGGGGCTGGGGCGACAGCACGACCCTGACCTTCGTGGCCGTGTTCGCGTTGCTCATCGGGGCCTTCATCTTCTGGCAGAGCAAGGCTCGACAGCCGCTGGTGCCGCTGTCGTTGTTCAGGAACGCCTCGATCTCCATCGGCACCGTGCTGATGATGATGGTCGCGTTCGCCATGTTCGGCGCGATGTTCTTCCTGGGTTTCTTCTTCCAGGGCGTGCACGGTCTGTCCCCGTTGGAGGCAGGCCTGCGCATGTTGCCGATGAGTGCCGGCATGATCTTCGCCTCGCCGCTGGCGGGCATGGCGCTCGGCAGATTCGGGCCGAGGCTCACGATGGCGGCGGGTCTGCTGGTCACCGCACTCTCGATGTTCCTCATGTCCAGGCTCAGCATCGACGCGTCGTTCATCGAGAGCGGCATCCCGTTCCTGCTGCTGGCCTTCGGCATGTCGCCGGTCTTCGTGGGCGCCACGGAGATCATCGTCGGCAATGCCCCGGTGGAGATGACCGGCGTGGCGGGCGGCGTCCAGCAGTCGGCCATGCAGGTCGGCGGCGCGCTCGGCACCGCGGTCCTGGGCGCCGTGATGGCCGCCCAGATCTCGGCCACGCTGCCCGGCCACCTCGGCCCGGCGGCCCAGGCGATCCCGGCCGCGCAGTTGGAGGGGCTGGAGAAGGCGGCCGCGTTCGGGGCGGCGCCGCCCGGGCTGGGGCAGCCGATCGTGGACGCCGTGCACAACTCGTTCATGGACGGCATGTCCGTGGCCTTCCTTGTCAGCACCGGCATCGCGGTGCTCACCGCCGCCCTGACTCTCTTCGTGAAGTCGGGCCGCAAGACCGAGGGCCAGCCGGTCCACGTGGGTTGATCATCGGGTACGGCTTCCGCCACGCGGCGGGGGCCGTACCGCCATGTGGGGGAGGCGGTCGCGGCGGGGGCATAAAATCGGGGGGGTGAGCACGAAGATCCTCCCAAAGCAGGAGACCACGCCGCGGACGTCGCACGGCGACGGCGATCATGAGCGGTTCGCGCACTACGCGGACAAGCACAAGATCACTGAGAGCATGGTGACCGGCACCCCCATCCGCGCCCTGTGCGGCAAGGTCTGGGTGCCCAGCCGCGACCCCAAGAAATATCCGGTCTGCCCGGAGTGCAAGGAGATCTACGAAGGTCTGCCTGCGGGTGGCGGAGACCAGGGCGACAACAAGCAGTGAGTGTTGCTGAGGGGTAATCCCCCCAGGTAGAGCTACGGTCTGTAGCCAGACCAGCTCGTACCGTTATTGGGGGACCCCATGGCCCGGCGCGCGACCGCCGTCTCGTTGGCATGCCTGCTTGCAGTGGGGATCGCGCCACCGCTCCACCTCGGTGCCGCCCAGGCCGCCGTGTGCGCCGGATCCCCGCCCAGGAGCACGCCGGGGCCGCGCTCGCCCCACCCGGAAGACGTGGCCAAGGTCATGGCGCAGCTCGACCGTCGGCTGGCCGGGGTCACGCCACCCACCAAGATCACCGTGCCCACCCGCGTGCACGTCCTCACCCGAGGCGTACGCAAGGTCTCCGCGCAGGCGATCAGGGGCCAGATCGCGGTGCTCAACTCCGCGTACGGCGGCGCCTTCGGCGGTGTGGACACCGGCGTACGATTCCGGCTCGACGGCATTTCGGTCAAGGAAAACGCCGCCTGGTTCGCCGATCCCGTGGGCAACGAGCAGGCGATGAAGAACGCGCTGCACCAGGGCTCGGCAGACACGCTCAACCTCTACATCGCCCAGCTCAGCGAGCTGATGCTGGGCTTCGCCAGCTACCCCTACTGGTACGCGGGCGCGCCCCTGCTCGACGGCGTCGTGATCGACTGGCGCAGCCTGCCGGGCGGGACGATGACCAACTACAACCGGGGCTTCACCGGCGTCCACGAGATCGGGCATTGGCTCGGCCTGTTCCACACCTTCGAGAACGGCTGTAAAGAGCCGGGCGACGGCATCCACGACACCCCGGCGGAGGCCCGGCCGACCGAGGCGTGCCCGGCGCACAAGGACACCTGCACGCAGGCCGGGCGGGATCCCATGCGGAACTTCATGAACTACACCCACGACCGATGCATGGCGGAGTTCACGAAGGGGCAGGCGGAACGGATGCACCAGATGTGGGCGGCGTACCGGCACACCTCAGATATTTAGTTTGTGCGGCTAATTACGATGTTGGGGTGACAGGACCGAAAGCACTCGACGCTCCCCACAGACCTCCCCGGATCCTCGGCCCGGCCTACCGCACCGCCACCCTCGGCATCCTGCTCGTCGTCACGCTCGTGGCCTTCGAGGGCATGTCGGTCGGGGTGGTCATGCCTGAGGTGGCCCATGAGCTGGACGCGTTGGACCTTTACGGCCTGAGCTTCTCCGCCTTCCTGATCTCCAGCTTGTTCGCGAACGTGGTGGCCGGGCTCTGGGCGGACCGGCGCGGTTACCCGATGCCGTTCGTGGCCGGGTTGATGCTGTTCGTGGCCGGTATGGGACTGGCGGGGGCCGCGCAGTCGGCGATGATGTTCCTGGCGGCGCGGGCCGTTCAAGGGCTGGGCGCCGGGGCCTCGATCGTGGCGCTGTTCGTGATGATCGCGCGGGTCTATCCGGCCGAGATGCGGCCCAAGGCGTTCGCCGCGATCTCCGCCGCCTGGGTGGTGCCCTCCATGGTCGGCCCGGCCATCGCGGGATCCGTGGCGGAGCAGTGGGGCTGGCGGTACGTCTTCTACGGGATCATCCCGCTGATCGTGCCCGCATTGCTGATGCTGGTCCCCGCGCTGCGGAGGCCGAGCTCCTCCGATGACGCGCCCGGGGACGGTCCGCGTTCGCGGCCGCTGGCGATGACGCTGGCCGCGGCCGCGACGGCCGGCGGGGCGGCGGCGTTGCTGCACGGGGTGGACCGGCTCCACCTCGCTCCGGTGCAGGGCGCTCTTGAGACGGCGGCCGGGCTGGGGTTCCTGATCTACGGTCTGTACCGGCTGCTGCCGCCCGGCGCGCTGCGGTTCACCCGAGGGCTGCCCATGACCGTGCTGATGCGCGGGTTCTTCTCGGCCGCCTTCTTCGGGGTGAACTCCTTCATCCCGCTGGCGCTGCAGGAAGTGAGGGGGTTCGATGTGAGGGAGGCGGGAATCGCGCTGACGACGGGGGCGCTCGGCTGGTCGGCGGGCTCGTACCTGCAGAGCCGGCGGGACGTGGAACCGTACCGGAGGATCAGGTTCGGGGCGGCAGGTGTGACCGCGGGCGTCCTGTTGTCCCTGCTGTCCGTCCTGCCGGGGATGACCGGGTGGGTCGCGGTGCCCGCGTGGATCGTGGCCGGGTTCGGGATGGGGCTCGGCATGGCCACCATCAGCGTCACGGCGCTCAAGCAGTCACCGGTGAACGAGCAGGGGGCCAACTCGGCGGCGCTGTCGGTGACGGACATGCTGGGGTCAGCGCTGGCGATCGGGGTCGGCGGGGCACTGATCAACCTCATCGGGCACACCTCCGCCGAGATCGCCACCGGCTTCGTCGTCATCTGCCTCCTCATGGCGGTCATCGGGCTGGCCGCCACGGTGCTCGCCGCGCGCATCCGCTGAATTCCGCACCTCCTGTCACATCGATCACGGTTCGCCGGATCCTCGTGGCGAGGAGTGATAGGACAGCGGGACAAGGAGGTGTCATGGAGGGTGATCACCGTGTCTGGCCGCCTCAGCCGGGGGCCAGGCATCGCCGTACTCCTCCAGAGGACACGGAGCCCGAGTGGGGCCGGGCTCCGGCGCGCCGTGACGAGGAGCCGCGTCAGGGGCGTCCCCGGAAGCCGCACCCGCTCGACTTGGACGTGGGGGAGAGCGAGGATCTCGGCGAGCCGTGGAACCCCCGCATCCGCAGGACCACTGAACGCGACCCCGGCGACGGTCCGGATTGGCCGCCGGGCGGAAGCCCGGAGCCGGCTGGGGGCTGGGGACGGGGCCCGGAGCATACGGCGGAGCTCGATGACTGGGGACGCGCGGAACCGGCTGCGGGCTGGGGGCGGGAAGGCGGAGCGCCGTTGTCCGCGCCGCCATGGGACACACTGCCGCCGTCCGCCCGGCTCTACGGCACCCCGGCGGATCCCGGGACGCGCAGGCGCGCGGGCACGCATATGTGGCGGCGGTGGGCAGGCGTGCTCGCGGCGCTGTTAGCCGGGACAGGGCTGGTGGCGGGGGCGACCGCGGTGGTGTTGCGGATCACCGAGCCACAGGCGGAGACGGGCGCGCTGAGCGACACGCTGGCCGGGGTGACCGCGACGTTGCCACAGGGATGGAGCGTGGGGGCGGTGCCTCCGGTGACGGGGTTCACCTCGGTCGTCAGGAACGGGAACGGGGGCCTGGTCATGGCCAGGCCGGTGCCCGGCGGCCTGGAGAACGCCAAGGAGGCCACGGCCCAGGCGGCGGAGCTTTACTCCAGGCTCCTGCTCAAGGGCGACCGCGTGAACATCGTGGAAGACAAGGAGATCCCCGGGGGCCACACACGGGCGCTGCGGGCGGAATACCAGGACGTGGTCAACCGGCCCGCCTTCATGAGAGTGATGCTGGTCACTCGCGGCGACAAGGCCGTCCTGCTCGTCGGGCTGCTCCAACCCGAGGAAACCGCAGGCAGGCAGGCCCTCGACGCGGTCATGACGAGCATCCGACAAGCGGCATAGCACGTGAGGGAGACCTTGGCCAGAATCCACGGCGCACGGCACGTCTTGTCGGTGGGCCCGATTACTCTTGGGTCACTGTGAGAGAGCGAAGCACACGAACCCCAGAGGTGATGCGGTGAGCACCTTCGCCGCGTCCCACCTTTCGCCTTCCTATCCAGACCGCGCCGCATGGGGCACCGCCCAAAAGCTGCGTGCCTGGCAGCAAGAGGCGTTCGACCTCTACTTCAGGCGGGAGCCACGTGACTTCCTCACCGTGGCGACGCCGGGCGCGGGCAAGACGACCTACGCCCTGCGCATCGCCAGCGAGCTGCTCAGCCGCGGGGTGATCAGGGCGATCACCATCGTGACCCCCACCGAGCACCTCAAGCGTCAGTGGGCCGACGCCGCCGGGAAGGTCGGCATCGGCATCGATCCGGAGTTCAAGAACAGCCAGGGCACGACGTCGCGCGACTACACCGGGGTCGCGGTGACGTATGCGCAGGTCGCCATGCACCCGGCCCTGCACAGGGCGCGCACTGAGGCACGCAAGACGCTGATCATCTTCGACGAGATCCACCACGCGGGCGACGCCAAGTCGTGGGGCGACGGCGTGAAGGAGGCGTTCGAGCCCGCGACGCGCCGGCTCCAGCTCACCGGGACGCCGTTCAGGTCCGACGACAACCCGATCCCCTTCGTCGCGTACGAGGAGGATGGGGAGGGCCTCAAACGCAGCGTCGCCGACTACTCCTACGGCTACGGGCCCGCCCT
Source organism: Nonomuraea sp. 3N208 (assembly GCF_052245935.1). Taxonomy (NCBI): domain Bacteria; kingdom Bacillati; phylum Actinomycetota; class Actinomycetes; order Streptosporangiales; family Streptosporangiaceae; genus Nonomuraea; species Nonomuraea sp. 3N208. The sequence continues at coordinate 273,742 of NZ_JBQQBR010000001.1, forward strand.
GGACGACGGGGTCGTGCGGCCGGTCATCTTCCTCGCCTACTCCGGTGAGATGAAGTGGCGCACGCGCGCCGGCGACGAGCTCGCCGCGACGCTCGGCACGCCGCTCACCAAGGACCAGCTCTCGCAGGCGTGGCGGGCCGCGCTCGACCCCAAGGGCGACTGGATCCGCCAGGTCATGCAGGCCGCCGACCGCCGCCTCACCGAGGTGCGCAGGGGCGTGCCCGACGCGGGCGGCCTGGTCATCGCCACCGACCATGAGACCGCCCGCGCGTACGCCCGCCACCTGCGCAACATCACCGGCGAGGGCGCCACCGTGGTCCTCTCCGACGACCCCGGCGCCTCGAAGAAGATCAAGCAGTTCGGCGCGTCTCAAGACCGCTGGCTGGTCGCCGTACGCATGGTCTCGGAAGGCGTCGACATCCCCCGCCTGTGCGTCGGCGTCTACGCCACCTCGACCTCGACCCCGCTCTTCTTCGCCCAGGCGGTGGGGCGTTTCGTGCGTGCCCGCAAGCGCGGCGAGATGGCCTCGGTCTTCCTCCCCTCGGTGCCCACGCTCATGGGGCTGGCCAACGAGATGGAGGTGGAGCGCGACCACGTGCTCAACAAGCGGCCTCCGGAGGACGGCCTCGACGACAGCCTCCTGGAGGATGCCAACCGCAAGAAGGACAACCCGGACGTCCTTGGCGACGAGCTGCCGTTCGAGACGATGGAGACGTCGGCCACCTTCGACCGGGTGTTGTTCGACGGCGGCGAGTTCGGCACGGGCGCGGAGGTCGGCTCCGCCGAGGAAGAAGACTTCATCGGCCTGCCCGGTTTGCTGGAGCCCGACCAGGTGGCGACTCTCCTCCGCAAACGGCAGTCGGACCAGCAGGCCGCCAAGCGCAAGCAGCAGCCTGCGGAGGAGCCGCCCGAGGCGCTGGCGCCGCACGAGCAGATCGCCGAGCTGCGGCGGGAGCTCAACGGCCTGGTGGGTGCCTGGAACCATCGCACGGGGCAGCCGCATGGGGTCATCCATGCGGAGCTGCGACGCTCCTGCGGCGGCCCACCGATCGCCCAGGCCACGGCCGAGCAGATCCAGGAGCGGATCGACACGATCCGCCGCTGGGCCACCCAGCGCCGGTAACCGGTTCGCGCCCATGATCTCCAACCCGCGCTGATCGACCGGCCACCCGCAGGGACGCCGGGCCGGCTCTCCCCGGCCGCCGCTCCTTGCCTGACCGGCGCGGTGACATCGTGCCGCGGGACACGTGCCAGGGCCACATGTGGCGGGGCCGCATGTGGCGGGGCCGCATGTGGCGGGGCCGCATGTGGCGGGGCCGCATGTGGCGCGGCGGGGTGGCGTGCCCTGACATGCTCCTCACGCTCGGCTGCGGCGGGTCAGCGGAAACGGTTGCGGCCGAGTTGCCTGACCATGATGCGGCACACTTCCGGCCGCCGTTCGTACGTGCCGTCCGGGCGATACACGACCTCCGTTGTGGCCACCTGCCCATGCGGCCATTCGACATACCCTCGGCGGTGATACAGCCGCTGGGCGGCGAGGTTGTCCAGCCTGACGCCGAGGGCGACCTGTTCGTGGCCGGTGGCGAAGAGCCGGTCCTCGGCCGCCCACAGCAGCTGCGTCCCGATCCCCTCGTTACGGCGCCCGGCGATGACCTCCAGGTGGGTGAGCAGCGCGACACCCGGTAAGTGGGCACGCAACTCCGGCTCCTCGGCGGGCGCCAGCCACACGTAGACGTCGCCCACCGCCGTGTTCCGCTCCCAGGCGACGAGGAGGAACCCGTGCCCGGCCTCTTGCCTGGACAGCCGGTCGCGGAAATACGCCTTCTGCCCGAGCGACCGGACTATCCTGCGGAGATCGGTATGGTCGGCTTTGCGTATATCTGGTGCCCCCACGGACGGACAGATTCCCTGTTGGCACTCGGGTGAATCAACATCGTCTAGGCCATGGACGTCCACCAGCGCAATTGCGGCTCACTGTCTTTCACGAGCCATTTCATCGCGTCAGCGGCCGAGTCCAGCTGCGGGGTCCCGGCGAAGTGCTCGGCCCATCGGCGGCGGTCTTCCCTCCAAGCTTCGATATAGGAGACGCAGAGCACCTCGTCGATGCGATGATGGCGGCCCAGCGCGGCTTCGAGCGATGCCTCCATGGCCTGGCGGTTCTTCAGAGAGCCCGCCGGGAGCCGCCTGACTCGGCGCAGCACGTCGCTGATGAACGCCTTGCGCTGGGCGAGGAAACGGGTCCAGTACGCCGGGTCGGTCGCGCCCGCCCAACCCGTCTTCTTCCCTCCGTCGAGCAGCCAATAGACGCCCTCCGCCAGCACGTCGCCCAGCTCTTGGTCCCGTGCGCGAATGGGGCGGTCAAAAGGGTCGTACTCGCGTTGCGTCACCTGCCCGGTCACCGCCAGCCGGCGTAGTGACGTCTCATCCAGCAGGTAGAACCAGTCCTCGTTGTAAATATTGGGGAAGAACGACGGATTGCGCGTCGTCTCCACGGCGAGGGCGCCGCCGCCCACGAACGAGTCCTGATCTCCTCCGGCCAGCCGGTGCGCGTGGCACACCACCGAATTATCCGGGTAGCCACCGATATGCATGCCTACCGCGTCGTACTCGTCGAGCAGAGCCGCAGCACGCGCGACCTCCTCATGACTGCCCACCTCGATGTCGTCATCCAGGAAGACGATGCGCTCCCAGCCCATCAGCCGGGCCAGCAGAAGTCCGACGTTGCGTTTCGCGCTCAGGTCGGTCACCCGGGCGAACGGCGTGTTCTTCAGCTGAGTCGTCGTCTCGAAGTCCGGCAGGTTGAGCGAGGCCGGATTGCCGATGTCGATCGCGATGAACTGGACGTCGCTCGGCATCAACAGGGCCGCGAGCTCCGGCTTGCTCCATTTGCGGCTGTGCAGCGTCACGAGGGGACAACCGAGCGCGCTCGCCAGGCGAATGACGTGTTTCAGCCACGCCGGATGCCGGATCGTGGGGACGACGATGGCATCGACGGCTCCCGGCTTCGCGCTGACGGGACCCTCGTCGTACATGTCCGCCAGATGCCGGTGGGAGCCGTGGTGATGCTGCGTCCTGACCGTTGCTATTTCAGTCTCCATTGGTGGGCTCCGGCCATTCGTGTAACCGGAACGCGTCGATGGTCCAGTCAGGCGTGACGACGGCTCTGCCCTGGACCCCGACCCGCATCAGAATGCTGTACGACTCCGCGTCGCCGAACCGCGACTCCAGATAGCCGGCGTTCCTGTCGTGGAATCGAGCGTCGGTCAGCGCCCGGACCGCCCCGTACACGCCTCTGGCGAATATCCCGTTGCATATCGTCAAAGTGCGTTCGACGTTGTAGGGGTTCACCCCGCGATAGAAGAAGGCGACATCCTCCAGTAGTCGAAGGTTATCGCCAGAACCCACTGTGACCGGATAGTACCGCTGCGTGTCCCCATCTGTCTCGACCTCGAAATACGGTCCCTTTTCGCCCTCCCAGTCGGGGACCTGCCGCACCGGGAGCTCGATGCGCGCGAGCGTGGACGCGGTGACCGCGTTGTAGTCCACGCCGCCCAGGAGCACGACATGGGTGGTCAGGTCGTCGGATTGGAGATCGTCCCTGGTGCGCACCGCCGCCCGGCTGTGCCGGTTCACGTTCCGCACGTGACCCCACAACTCGAATAACGAGTCCAGGTCCGAGTAGCGGTAGAGCTCGGTGTAATCGGCGTTCGCGGGGTCCGCCTTCGGGATCCTGGCGCGGTCCTCTTCCGGGATCTGTGAGCAGATGATCGTGATCGGCTCGCCCCTGGGGAAGTGCCATGGGCCGCGGCGGTGGGCGCCCTCGGCGAGTTCCGGCTCGAAGACCTCGCCGGAGCTCTGCTGTCGCAGCGCCGCCTGACGTAGCTTGGTCAGCTCGGTGAGCAGCTTCTTGTGCTCGTCGCGTTCGTCCGGGGTCAGCTCGGATTCGTCGAGCAGGCGGGCCGTGCCGTTGTCGACGGATCGTTTGGTCGCGAAGAACCTGGCGTACTTCTCCAGCCGATGCAACGGCGGGATCTTGATCACCGAGCTTGACTCCCAGGAGGAGATCAGCGGAACGCTGATCTTGAACGCCTCGCGCAGCTGGGCCTGCGTGACATGCACATCAGGCCATTGGCTTTCGCGGAGCTCGCGCAGACGTTGAGCAAGCGCCGTCCCCGCGAAGTCGTCACCGCTCATGTCGGCCTCATTCGTGTGAACTTCACAAATATCTAGTAAACGCCCATTCGGATGCCCGAGATGATGGCGAATTCGCAGCTAGACCGTAACGGAACGGTCTACTAGCGAGAATCGGGCGCACAAGAGCCCTCAGTCTAGCCAGCTATCTCTGGCAGCAGTGTGCGAATGTATCGGGTTCAGCCAGGGAATCACAAAGAGAGACAAACTTCAGTTAAGGAAGCTGAAGTTCCCTGAATGCAGATGAGGTGGTTCATGCCGCGAGCTTGATGAGCCACACCCACAGGAGCGGCATCCCAGCGGAAAGACGGCGGACACCCCGAGGACGAGCCCGATCGTCCGGAGGTGTCCGCGAAGGCAAGGTTGCTGTCACAACGCGTCGCACCAGGGAAACTTTTATGACAAATCTAGCTCTGTACCTCTCAGTGGCAATGCCGCCTCCGACCGAAACCGAGGCCGGGTCGCTCCTCATCCTGGCGACCATGATCACCCTGGTGGTGGCCGCGATCCGCTGGATGGCCCGGCGGACGCGCGTCATCATGGTGGTCAGCGGCACGAGCGTCCTGCTCGTGATTCTTACCGTCCTCGTTCTCGCGTACCTGATCCTCGCGGTCTGAGTGCGCCTTCGCACGCGGAGCTCCGCCCCCCAGCGCTGCGCGCGTCCGTCCGGTCCGCTTCCGCCGCGGCCTATGCATTTGGACACAGAGCAGTGGCCTTCTGTTAGAACCTTGGTGGAAGCGGCAACAACCTCTTTTGGCTCGTCTTGGGATGTGCAAAGGACTTCGCCAATGTCATCTGAGGCCAACCGGAAGCCGACGCTCAGTGTGACTTCAGGCCTCTCAAGAAACGCCATCATCATGAGGCTCGAGGGCGAGCTCGACGTCAACGCGGTGCCCGTGCTGCGCGAGCACCTGCAACGCATCTGGGAGCTGCCCCCGCAGCCCTTCCTGATCCTGGACCTCGGCGAGGTGGCGTTCTGCGACTCCATGGGGATGAACGAGCTCGTCAGTGTCATGCAGCGCTGTGAGGCGCGAGGGACAAGGCTGCTGCTCGGCGGGGTTCAGGGGGTCATGGCCAGGGTGTTGTCGATCACCGGGCTCCGGCATGCGTTCGAGGTCTTCGCGAGGATCGACGACGCCCTGCGGCTGGCCGTGGCCGCGCCCTAAGGCCGGCTCTAGGTGCTGGGCCAGCATCGAGCCCTCCTCGAACCGCAGCCCGGGGAAGCGGCCGGCCGTGGGTGAACACGACCGGCTAGCCGCAGACGACTGCATTGGGGGTTGGGGGTCAGGCATGGCTAGGTCATCGGTGCCGGGATCCGGCGGCCGCTGCGGCCATCAACCGGGATATGATCTGATCTTTCAGGCAACGGGACTGTTACTCGGGCCGTGTCGCCTTTGACCCGTACGGGAAGAACGGTCCGGCGATCGTCAGGACCCGGGACCGTACGCACCCAGACCAGCAGCCGCCTCCCCTTGGCACGGACGGTGACCTCGGCCGTCTCGCATTCACGGCGGACGGCGGGCCAGGTCAGAACCAGAGCCTTGCCGACCCTGGCGGACCGCGGGGCAGGGGTGCGTTCGTCACAGGCAGGCGTCGGTGACAGGTCGTGGGACACCACGGAGTGCTCGGGGATGGAATCCTCGGCGAGCTGGTTCATCACGATCGTGCCGCCTTCAAGCAGCGCCAGCGTGAGGATCGCGCCCATGCGCTCGGCGGTGCTGCCCTTGACGAGGAGCCACAGGCTGAGAGGGGCGAGGAGCAGCCAGGCCACACTTAAGGAGAGGGCCAGCATGAAGAACCTCCCACGACGAGGAAGACGTGTCACTCTCCGTGTTACTCCGACCGCGGAGAGGGTTCGTCCCTCTTGGATATCACATCACCTCAGCGTTTCACATTGTGTACGCATCGTGATGGACAGGGGAGTGATCAGCCGACGGCAGGCGCTCCCCGCAAGGTGGCGCCCGCCGCCTTCAGCTCCGCTATCGCCGCCTCGGTCGTGCCCCGCGAGACGCCGGCCGTGAGGTCCAGCAGGACCCGGACCGCCAGGCCGTGCTTGACCGCGTCCAGGGCCGTGGCGCGCACGCAGTGGTCGGTGGCGATGCCCACCACGTCCACCTCGTGCACCCCGCGCTCCTTGAGCCAGTCCACGAGCGACACCTCGTCGCCGGACGCGCCCTCGAATCCGCTGTACGCCGCCGCGTACGCCCCCTTGCTGAAGACCTCCTCCACCGCCGACACGTCGAACGACGGATGGAAGTCCGCCCCCGGCGTCCCGGCCACGCAGTGCGGCGGCCAGGTCGAGGCGTAGTCGGGCGACTCCGCGAAGTGGTCGCCGGGGGAGACGTGGTAGTCGCGGGTGGCGACCACGTGGTCGTAGCCGTGGTCCGCCACGTGGCGGGTGATCGCCGCCGCCACCGCGGACCCGCCGGCCACGGGAAGGCTGCCACCCTCGCAGAAGTCGTTCTGCACATCGACGATGATCAACGCGGTGCCCATATAGGCACGATACGTCAGGCGAACTCCGTGGGGACCGCCGCGTACCCTCTGCCCAGGTGGAGGGCCTCCAGCGGAAGCGTGGCGACGGCCTGGGCGTGGCGTTCGCGGGCGGCGGACAGGGGCTCTGCGCCGACGACCTCGCCGTCGCGCACCATCTCGTGCAGGAGGGGGATGCCGCCTTCGGGGACCATGCCACTGGTGGTGATCAGCTCGATCTCGGCGTGGCCGGCCGAGTCCAGCACCCGGTACGCCTCCTTGCGGCCGCCCCGCGACGGTTTGCCCACCGAGCGCTTGGCCACGGGCTCCAGCTTCCCCGTGGCCGTCTCCCGCGCCACCAGCTTGTACACCAGCGCCGCCGTGGGCACGCCCGACCCGGTCACCAGCGAGGTGCCCACTCCGTACCCGTCCACGGGGGCGGCGGCGAGCGCGGCGATGGCGTACTCGTCCAGGTCCGAGGTGACCAGGATGCGGGTGTTGAAGGCGCCGAGCGCGTCGAGTTGCTCGCGCACCTCCTGCGCCGCGGCGGCCAGGTCGCCCGAGTCGATGCGGACCGCCCCGAGCTTGGGTCCGGCCAGCTCCAGCGCCGTGCGGACCGCCTGCGGCACGTCGTACGTGTCCACCAGCAGGGTCGTCTCCGGCCCGAGTGAGGCGATCTGGGCCTCGAACGCCGCCCGCTCGGAGTCGTGCAGGAGCGTGAAGGCGTGCGCCGCCGTGCCGGCCGTGGGGATGCCGTACAGGTGGCCTGCCATCAGGTTGGAGGTCGAGGCGAACCCGGCGATGTACGCGGCCCGCGCGGCGGCCACCGCCGCGCTCTCGTGCGTCCGGCGCGAGCCCATCTCGATGATCGGGCGCTTGCCGGCGGCGTTGGTCATGCGGGAGGCGGCGGAGGCGATCGCGCAGTCGTGGTTGAGAATCGACAGGATCAGCGTCTCCAGCAGCACGGCCTCGGCGAAGGTGCCCTCCACGACCATGATGGGAGAGGCGGGGAAATAGAGGTCGCCCTCGCGATAGCCGTAGATGTTCCCGGAAAACCGGTAATCGGCCAGAAACGCCAGGGTGGCTTCGTCCACGACTTGGCGCGCCCGCAGATAGGTGAGTTCATTGTCACCAAAACGGAAGTGTTCGAGCTCGTCCAGGACACGTCCTGCTCCGGCGACAACCCCGTAGCGCCGCCCGCCCGGCAGGTGTCTGGCGAACACCTCGAAGACCGCGCGTCTGTGGGCCGCCCCGCTTCGCAGCGCGGCCTGCAGCATCGTCAGCTCATAGTGATCTGTGAGCAACGCAGTGCTCATGGTCATTGTCACGACTCGAAGACTACGGCCCAGATAGGGCAGACTCGGGGATGTGGGTAGCACCGCTCCAATCACCGTCGAGCGTCCGTCATCGGACGTCCGGCCCGATCTGCCATGGGTGACCATCGTCTGGAACGACCCGGTCAACCTCATGTCCTACGTGACCTACGTCTTCCAAACGGTCTTCGGCTACACCAAGGAGAAGGCCGAGAAGCTCATGATGGACGTACACCACAAGGGCAAGGCGGTCGTGTCCAGCGGCACGCGCGAAGAGATGGAACGCGATGTGCAGATTCTCCACTCCTACGGCCTGTGGGCGACGCTCCAGCCGGATTCGGTCAAGTGATGCGCGTGAAGAGGTGCGGGTGAGTTCGGGGTTCTCGCCGGGCAAAGGTGGCGGAGTCGTCGCGCGGTTCGAGGCCGCGGAGGTCTCCCTGCTGCGCTCGCTCGTGTCGATGACGCTCGGCCTCGTGACGCCGGGGCAGACGAGCGACGATCCGCTGGAGCGGGCGCTGGGCATCGGTGCGACCGAGGCTCCGTCGGACCCGGTGCTGGCGCGCCTGTTCCCGTCGGCGTACGAAGACGACAAAGAGGCGGCCGAGTTCCGCCGCTACACCGAGGCCACGCTGCGCGACGGCAAACGCGCCGACGCGCAGACCGTGCTCGACAGCGCCGCGTCGGGGCGCTTCGACCTGACGTCCGAGCAGGCCCAGGCGTGGCTGCGGGCGCTCAACGACATCCGGCTCACGCTCGGCATCAAGCTGGAGGTGACCGAGGAGGTCCACGATGAGATCGCCATGATGTCCGAGGACGACCCCAGATACCCGGCCTACGTCACCTACGACTGGTTGACCTACCTCCAGGACAGCTTGGTCCGGGCGCTCTGGTAATTTCCGGGCATGCTCTCGATCTCGCAGGACTTGGCGGACAAGATCGTCGCCCATGCCCGCGCCGACCACCCCGACGAGGCGTGCGGCGTGATCGCGGGCAAGGACGGCGTTCCCGAGCGGTTCATCCCGATGGAGAACGCCGAGCGCTCGCCCACCTTCTACCGCTTCGACTCGATGGAGCAGCTGCACGTCTGGCGCGAGATGGACGACCGCGACGAGGAACCCGTCGTGATCTACCACTCCCACACCGCCACTGAGGCGTACCCGTCACGCACCGACGTGTCCTACGCCTCCGAGCCGAACGCACACTACGTTCTGGTCTCCACCAGGGAAGAGAACGAGGTGGAGTTCCGCTCCTACCGGATCCTCAACGGAGAGATTACCGAGGAAGAGGTAAGGTTTCTCCCATGATGGTCCGGCCTGTGCAGAGCTTCCTCTTCGCGCACACTCCGGCTGTCGTCGTCTACGACTGTTGATCCCGACGTCACTGAGCCTGGAATCCCCTTTCCGCCATCGGCGTTGCTGCCGATGGGACGACGACTGACGTGAGGAGACTGACCGCGATGGCCATCGAGGTTCGAATTCCGACCATTTTGCGCAACTACACCGACGGCGCGAAGGCCGTGAGCGCCGAGGGCGCCACCCTCGACGAGCTGATCACCAATCTGGAGTCTCGCCACCCGGGCATCAAGGACCGCCTCGTCGACCAGGGCGGCCTGCGCCGCTTCGTCAACGTCTACCTGAACGACGAGGACGTGCGCTTCCTGGGCGGCCTTGGCACGCCTGTGTCCGACGGTGACACGGTGACCGTCCTTCCTGCCGTCGCCGGCGGGTGACATGCGTTTCGAATCGCTGATCGACTCGGTGGGCCGTACACCGCTGGTCGGCCTGCCGAGGTTGTCGCCGTCCGCCGACGTACGCGTATGGGCCAAGCTGGAGGACCGCAACCCCACCGGCTCCATCAAGGACCGGCCCGCGCTGTGGATGGTGGAGCAGGCCGAGAAGGACGGCCTGCTCACGCCCGGCTGCACGATCCTGGAGCCCACCAGCGGCAACACCGGCATCTCGCTCGCCATGTCGGCCAAGCTCAAGGGCTACAAGCTGATCTGCGTCATGCCGGAGAACACCTCCGAGGAGCGCCGCCAGCTGCTGCGCATGTGGGGCGCCGAGATCATCTCCTCACCGGCGGCCGGCGGCTCGAACGAGGCCGTGCGTGTGGCCAAGGACCTGGCGGCGAAGAACCCCTCCTGGGTGATGCTCTACCAGTACGGAAACCCGGCCAACTGGCGCTCGCACTACGAGACCACGGGTCCGGAGATCCTCGAGGACCTGCCGACCGTCACCCACTTCGTGGCCGGACTCGGCACGACGGGGACGCTGATGGGAGTGGGCCGGTTCCTGCGCGAGCGCGTGCCGGACGTGCAGATCGTCGCCGCCGAGCCGCGTTACGGGGAGCTGGTCTACGGGCTGCGTAACGTGGACGAGGGGTTCATCCCCGAGCTCTACGACGAGTCCGTGCTGACCACCCGCTTCTCGGTCGGCTCCGCGGACGCCCTGCGGCGTACCCGCGAGCTGCTGACCACGGAGGGCATCTTCGCCGGCGTCTCGACCGGGGCCGCGCTGCACGCGGCGCTCGGGGTGGCCGGGAAGGCGGTCAAGGCCGGGGAGCGTGCCGACATCGTGTTCGTGGTGGCCGACGGCGGCTGGAAATACCTGTCAACGGGCGCCTACGAGGGCACTCTGGACGAGGCGGAAGAACGCCTCGAAGGCCAGCTCTGGGCCTGAACGCCTGGAAATGCGGAAGGGCGGCCGGTCGGGAACCGGCCGCCCTTCCGTTTGCCCTTAGTTGAACAGGACCCGCATCGAGAACGTCGCCTCGGTGTCGGTAGTGGTGCCGCTGATGCCGATGGCCCGCAGCACCTGCAGGTTGGCCTTGTCGTCGCCCTGCATGTTCTTGAGGTAGAGGTTCTCGACCTTGTCCAGGTCGACGAAGAGCGCCGACGTCGCCTCGTCCGCGTTCGGGATCGCGGTCTGGAACGTCTCCGAGTCGCCCAGCGTGCCCTCCTCGGCCAGCTTCTTGGCGTACTCGTCCGTCGTCGCCACCGTGAAGACGCCGTCTCCGGCGACCTTGGCGATCTGAGGAGCGGGCTGCCCGCTGGAGGTCATCGCCTGCTGGATCTTGTCGAGGATGGCCTGCGCCTTCGCCGGGTCGGTGGCGATGCGCACCCCGCCCTTGATCTGGTTGCTGTTCAGGCCCTGGCTGTCCACCGCGAGCGTGAAGTTCTTGCCGAAGACCGTGGCGAGGTCAGCCGGCAGGTCCAGGCCGAACTGAGTCTTGGCCTGCTCGATGAGCTGCTTGATCTCCGCGGCCCCGGTCGCCGCGGCCTGCTTCTCGATCTCGGCCCACTGCTTGGTGACGACCTCGTCCAGGCCGGAGATCGACAGGGCGCCCGCCGTGGTGGCGGGCAGGGTGCCCAGGTTGGCCTTGGGCAGGTCGCCCTGGGGCAGCATGCCCGTGGCGCCGCGCACCGTGCCGGCGAACTCGACGTAGGCGCTGTCGAAGCGCAGGGCGCCGGCGAACCTGGCGTCCTTGATCTTGTCGATCGCCGCCTTCTGGTCGGCGGGGAGCTCCTTCTTGGCCAGGTCGATCAGGCCGCCCATGTCGGCCCAGAAGGACAGCACGCCCTGCTCGCCGACCGCTCCCATGTCCTCGCTGAACTCCGCGTTGTCGGCCAGGCTGCCCTCGGCCTGCGCGTACTTGTCGGCCAGCGACTGATTGGCGGTGAGGAGCGCGTAGTCGTCGCGGAAGGAGATGCCGTACTTTTCGCCGTCCATCAGCTTGGCGATGCCGGCCTTGGCCTGCTCCTGGTCCTTGACCTGGACGGCCACCGCGAAGTCGGGCTCCTCCTTGCCGGAGGGGACGGCGGCGAAGCCGACGCGGTTGCCCAGCCACGGGTCGACGTCCTTGGCGAAGTCGACCCCGTTGTCGGAACCCTTGTTGATCGAGTCGAACAGCGCCTTGCGCGGGTCGTCGCCGGTGAAGGAGTCCTTGGTGACCGTGAACTTCCTGGCCAGCTGGAACAGTGCCACCTTCTGGTTCGCGGCCGGGTCCAGGTCGAGGCGGGCGTAGGCGATGGAGTTGGCGGGCAGGACGTCGTTCGGCTGCGTGCCGCCGCCGCCGATGGCGCCCACGGCCCACACCGCGCCGCCGCCGAGCAGGACCACGGCGAGCGTCGCGGCGCCCGCGATCAGCCAGCCCTTGCGGCTCTTCTTGGCCGGCTCGGCGGGGCCGAAGCCCTCAGGCCCCTGCTGCTGCCACCCTGCCTGCGCGTACTGGCCCTGCTGCCAGCTCTGCTCCTGCTGCCAGCCGCCCTGGGCCTGCTGCCCATATGCCGGCTGCTGCTGCCCGTAAGCCTGCTGGCCGTAGGGCTGCTGTTCATAAGCCGGCTGCTGCTGCCCGTAGGGCTGCTGACCATGGCTGCCCTGCTGCTGGCCGTAGGGCTGCTGACCATAGCTGCCCTGCTGTCCATAAGCGCCTTGTTGGTCGTGGCCCTGCTGGTCGTAAGAGCCCTGCTGCCCATAAGCCCCCTGCTCGCCGTAGGGCTGCTGCTGCTGGGGATAGGGCTGCTGTGGAGGGTACGGCTGCCCTTGGTTCCAGTTGTACGCCGTGGTCCGGTCAGGATCCTGGCCGTAAGGGGGATTATTCGCAGACATCACTCAACTCACAATGTGGACTTTAATCACAGAGAAGTTAGCTGATGTTGCTTGTCGGCCGCTTGCAATGTGCTGAAGTCGGAATCAGACCCTGTTGAGCTCCTTTCTCAGCACATCGATATGCACCTCGCCGTCCGCGTAGTCTGCGACGCTCGACCACGGCACGAATGCGCACCCCGCGTAGACCACCCGCGCGAGAGCCCGGGAGAGCCAGGGGACGCGCCCGCGGAGGTCGCGGGTGAGCCCGAGCAGGAGCGGCGCGCGCCGGCTGGACACGACAAGGCCGTAGACGGTGTGGCTCTGCTGGAGCTCGCCCTTGTGCTTGGCCATGCGGATGTCGACGACGTGACCGACCCACACCCCGTGGCAGTCCCAGACGGACTGACCTATGAGTTCGGTGACAACAGTCATGATCAAATTCTCGCACCCTGACCGCGTTTTCGCAGGTAGGCGCGCTGGCAGGTGCATGTCGTACAGTATGGGGTTACTAGAATATAGTTCCAGGCTTGAGGCGGGAGCGGATGACCAAGTTCGACGAGGCCACCCAGGCGATCAGGGTCGACGACGGAACCTACGACGTGTGCATCGACCCCGGATACGCCATCGGAGGCCCGCTCAACGGTGGCTACCTCATGGCGGTGATCCTGCGCGCGGCGGTGGACGCCTCGCCGTTCGAGCATCCGGTGAGCACGACCGTGCAGTTCCTCAAGGCGCCGGTGCCCGGGCCCGCGCAGGTCAGGGTGAAGCCGTTGAAAGCAGGCAGGACGGCCGCCTTCGCCCGGGCCACGCTCGTGCAGGAGGGCGTGGCACACATCGAGGGCTTGATCACCACGGCCACGTTGAACGATGCTGAGCCGATTTATGCCGAAAAATCGGCGTATGACATGCCTGCCCTCGAGGACTGCGCCAAACTCCCCGACCCCAAGCCCGAATCGGGCATGACCCTGAACGCCCAGATGGAGCTGCTCTTCGACCCGCCCACCATCGGCTGGCTGAAGGGCGAGCCCACCGGCCGGCCGGAGTCGCGGGCGTACTTCAGGATGACCGAGCCTCAGGACCCGGACCCGTACGTGCTGGCGCTGGCCGTGGACGCGCTGCCGCCCGTGGTGTTCGCGGCAGGGTCGCGCGGCTGGGCGCCGACCGTGGACCTCACCTGGCACCTGCGTGCGCTGCCCGCGCCCGGCTGGCTGACCCTGCTCGGCAGTGGCCGGCTGATCTCCGACGGCTGGTTCGACGAGGAGGTCGAGGTACGCGACTCCGCCGGCCGCCTGGTGGCCCAGTCGCGTCAGCTCGCACGGGTCGGCAGGGGCTGATGTGAGCAACGCAACACCGCTTCAAGCTCACGTGTCGCACGTGAGCGAGCGTAGCGAGTGAACCAATGGACACAGCAGGTTCCTCACAGGCCCGAAGGGACTGTGAGGATTCTTACGCAGTGTTGATCGGGCAGGTCGCCTACCCTCTTTAGCGTGCCGGACACGAGTATTGGGATCTTCGACAGCGGGGTCGGCGGCTTGACGGTCGCCCGAGCGATCATCGACCAGTTGCCTCACGAATCGATCACTTACGTGGCCGACACGGCCCGCCAGCCGTACGGGCCGAAACGCATCGCGGAGGTCCGCGCCTACGCCCTGGAGGTGATGGACCACCTCGTCGAGCACGACGTCAAGATGCTCGTGATCGCGTGCAACAGCGCCAGCGCCGCCGTGCTGCGTGACGCCCGCGAGCGCTACGACGTGCCGGTCGTCGAGGTGATCCAGCCCGCCACCAGGCGCGCCGTGCGCGCCACCCGCAACGGGAAAGTCGGCGTGATCGCCACCAGGGCCACCATCGAGTCCATGGCCTATCACGACGCCTTCACCGCGGCTCCCGACGTCCAGCTCACCGGCGTGGCCGCCCCGCGCCTGGTGGAGTACGTCGAACGAGGCGAGACGATGAGCGACGAGCTCATCGAGGTCGTGCGCGACTACCTGGAGCCCGTCAGGGCCGCCGGGTGCGACACTCTCATCCTCGGCTGCACCCACTATCCGCTGCTCGCCGGCGCGATCTCCTACATCGCCGGTGACGAGGTCACGCTGGTCTCCAGCGCGGACGAGACGGCCAAGGACGTCTACCGGATCCTGCACGACCGCGAACTGGCGGCCGGAAACGAGGTCACCCCCCGGCACCGTTTCCGCGCCACTGGCGACTCCCTGCTCTTCGCCCGGCTCGGGCGACGCTTCCTGGGCCCGGAGATCGATGTGGTCGAAGTCGCACCAGTGGGGGGTACTACCTTTAACGGGAGGCCCACATGAAGGTGACCATCGTCGGATGCTCGGGCAGCTTTCCCGGGCCCGACAGCCCAGCGTCCTGCTACCTCCTCGAGAGGGACGGGTTCAGGATGCTGCTCGATCTCGGCAGCGGGTCGCTCGGTGCGCTCCAACGCCACATCGGCCTGTACGAGGTGGACGCGATCTGCCTGTCCCATTTGCACGCCGACCATTGCCTGGACATCTGCGGATACCACGTGGCGCGGACGTACGGGCCGGCGGCGCCGTATCCGGCCGTGCCCGTCTACGCGCCCGCCGACGCTCCCGCCCGGCTGTCGGCCGCGTACGGCATGCCGGAAGAACCCGGCCTGGAGACCGCGTTCGACTTCGTGCCGCTGGAGCCCGGCTCGTTCGAGATCGGGCCGTTCACCCTCACCGCGGGGCTGGTCAACCACCCGGTCGAGGCGTACGGCTTCCGCGTCGCGGCCGGCGGCAAGGCCGTTGCCTACTCCGGTGACACCGGCGAGTGCGACGAGCTGGTGAAGCTGGCCGCGGGCGTCGACCTGCTGTTGTGCGAGGCGTCGTTCGTCGAAGAGCCCGGCCTGCCCACCGACCTGCACCTGACCGGCCGCCAGGCCGCCGAGCACGCCGCCAAGGCCGACGTCGGCCGGCTCGTGCTCACTCACCTCGTCCCGTGGAACGACCAGGCCACCGTGCTCGACGACGCCTCCAGAGGCGGCTACGACGGGCCGTTCGAGCTGGCCCGCAGTGGCGCGGTCTACGACCTCGCCTGAACCTCGTCGAAGTCACGCAGGCGGGGCAGCGGAGAGAACAGCAGCGGCACGAACGCCAGCACCCTGCCCGCCAGAAACACCCATAACGCTTCACGTATGCCGATCTGCTGGGCGACGAGGCCGCCGAGCAGCGCGCCCAGCGACAAGGCGCCCCACACCACGAACCGCACCGAGGCGTTGACCCGGCCGAGCAAGTGCTCGGGGGTCACCGTCTGCCGATAGGTGATCTGTCCCACGTTCGACAGGGCAGCGCTCCACGACAACATGATCGAGGTGATCGCGAAGCACACCACCCGCCAGTCGGCCTGTGTCATCGGCAGCACCAGGCTGAAGGGCGCGCCCACCGTGACGGCCAGCCAGGTCATTCGGGCCGTGCCGTACTTCCTGGACAACCAGCCGCCGGTCAAGCCGCCGATCAGACCGCCGAGCCCGCCGGACATGAGCAGCACGCCGATGGCGCCGGGCGCCAGCCCGACTTCCTCGGCCAGGAACAACACCGACAGGCCGAGCACCGCGCTGACGCAGAGGTTGCCGATCGTCGACGACGCCACGAACATACGCAGCAGTCGATCGTTCCAGAGGTACGCAAGCCCCTCGCCGATCCCGCGCAGCATGGGCGGGCGCTCCGCGTGCGCGGGCAGCTTGTCCGGCGCCTTGATCGAGGACAGGACGACCACCGACGCGAGCGAGGCCAGCGCGGTGGCGGCCATCGTGCGCGACGCGCCGAGCACCTGCACCAGCGCGCCTCCCAGACCGGGCCCGGCCAGGACCGCTCCCGAGCGCACGGACTCAAGCTTCGCGTTGCCGTCGGTGAGCTGCTGGTTGCTGACCAGCTTGGGCAAGTAGGTCTGATCCGCCACGTCGTTGAAGACCTGGGCCGTGCCCGCGAGCAGCGCCACCGCGAACATCATCTCGATCGTCAGCACACCCAGCTCGGCCGCCACCGGAATGCTTCCGAGCAGCACGAACCTGGCCAGGTCGGAAACCATCATCACGCGTCGCCGGCGCATCCTGTCGACCCACACCCCCGTGGGCAGGCCGATCAGCAAATATGCGGCCGTCTGCAGCGAGGCGAGCAGGCCGACCTCCGCGGGACTTGCATGCAGCACGAGCACGGCCACCAGCGGGAGCGCCACGCGGGAGATATTCGCACCAAGTTCGTTGGTCACATGCGAGCTGAGGAAGCGAAGGAAGTCAGGGTTGCGCAACACCCCCGTTGTCATTGCGTAAGGATCCATGTGTCGGACACATTTGGTCAAGAGCGTTGTGGCTCGGAGATAGGGTGATCTGCATGTCCCGACAGGATGGCCGCAACCCTGACCAGCTTCGCCCCATCACCATCACCCGGCATTGGCTCGCCCACGCCGAAGGCTCGGTGCTGGTCGAATTCGGCGGCACCAAGGTGTTGTGCGCGGCTTCGGTCCAGGACAGCGTGCCGCGCTGGCGGAGAGGCAGCGGCCAGGGCTGGGTTACGGCCGAATATGCCATGCTCCCGCGAGCGACCAATACTCGTAACGATCGCGAATCGGTCCGCGGCAAAATCGGTGGCCGTACTCACGAGATTTCGCGGTTGATCGGGCGTTCGCTCCGCGCTTGTGTCGATTACAAGGCGTTGGGGGAAAACTCCATTCTGCTCGACTGTGACGTCCTGCAGGCCGACGGCGGCACCAGGACCGCCGCGATCACCGGCGCGTACGTGGCACTGGCCGACGCGGTCGCGTGGATGCGCGCGCGGCGCATGTGCCCGGGGGACCCGCTGATCGGCTCGGTCTCGGCGGTCTCGGTCGGGGTGGTCGGCGCGGTGCCGATGCTCGACCTCTGCTACGCCGAGGACGTCGCGGCCGAGACCGACATGAACGTCGTCATGACGGGAGAGGGCAGCTTCGTGGAGGTGCAGGGCACCGCCGAGGGAGCCCCGTTCGACCGGGGTGCGCTCGACCAGCTGCTCGACCTGGCCGTTGTCGGCTGCGATGAGCTCACGCTGATCCAGCAGGAGGCTCTGGAGTCATGAAGATCGTGCTGGCCACCCGTAACGCGGGCAAGATCGCCGAGCTGCGGCGCATCTTGTCCGGGTTCGACATCGTGGGGCTCGAGGAGTTCCCCTCGATCGGGGAGGTCGCCGAGACCGGGGTGACGTTCGAGGAAAACGCCCTGCTCAAGGCGCATGCCGTCGCCCAGGGCTCCGGCCTGCCCGCGGTCGCCGACGACTCCGGACTGTGCGTCGACGTGCTCAACGGCATGCCGGGCGTCTTCTCCGCCCGTTGGTCGGGGCGGCACGGTGACGACCAGGCCAACCTCGACCTGCTGCTCGCGCAGCTCTCCGACGTGCCCGCGGACCGGCTGACCGCCCACTTCGCCTGTGCCGCCGCGCTGGCGCTGCCGTCCGGGGAGTCCCGGGTGGTCGAGGGCACGTTGGCGGGCCGCCTCGTCACCACGCCGCGCGGGTCCAACGGGTTCGGCTACGACCCGATCTTCGTACCCGACGACGACGACCGCACCACCGCCGAGATGTCTCCCGAGCAGAAGGACGCCATCAGCCACCGGGGGAGGGCCTTCCGGGCACTGGCGCCGATCGTGCGTGACCTCGTAACCGTCGTGTAAGAACCCGGCGGCGCCATGCGGCGTAGCGTCGCATTGTGCAAAGGAATTCGATGGTGCCCCGCTGGGCGGGCGCCTTGGCAGGATTGGTGTCCGGGGGCGTGGCTCTCGGGATGGCGCTGCTCGTGGCCGGGTTCGTCAGACCTGAGGCATTTCCCGTCCTCGCAGTGGCCGACGCCACGATCGATCTGTCGCCGGCGCCGGTCGTGGACTTCGCGAAAGAGACGCTCGGTTTCTACGACAAGCCGGTACTTGTCGGCGGGGTGCTGGTGGTGCTCGCCGGGGTCGCCGCCGCCATCGGGGTGCTGGCCATGCGGCGGCTCGCCTACGGCTTCGTGGGGTTGGGCGGGTTCGGGGTGGTCGGGGTGCTCGCGGTGGTAACCCGGCCGGACAGTGCCGGGGGGCTGGACGCCCTGCCGACCGTGGTGGGGGTGGCGGCCGGCGCGCTGACGCTCTCGTGGCTGGTACGGCGGGCGGCCCCAGGAAATGGGACGGTGCGGCAGTCCCCGGGGGAGTCGCCGCAGGCTGGGACGGTGGCACAGTCCTCGGCGGAGTCGCCGCAGGCTGAGACGATGCTGCGGGCCGGGGCGGAGCCGACGGCGTTCGACCGGCGGCGGTTGCTCACCGGGGTCGCCGGTGGCGTGGCGGTCGCCGGTGCGTCCGCACTGCTCGGGTGGCAGGTCGGCGACCGGCGAACGGTGAGCGCCGCACGGGTGGGCCTGGCCCTGCCGAAGCCCGCGACCCCCGCCAAGCCCATCCCGGCAGGCGCGGACTTCCGCATCAGCGGCTTGTCCCCCTTCCTCACGAAAAATCAGGATTTCTATAGGATCGACACGGCCTTGATCGTCCCCCAGGTCGATCCCACCGACTGGACGCTCCGGATCCACGGCATGGTCGACCGCCCCATCGAGATCACCTACGCCGACCTTCTCAAGATGCCGCTCACCGAGGCCGACGTCACGCTCACCTGCGTCTCCAACGAAGTCGGCGGCGACCTCGTCGGCAACGCCCGCTGGCTCGGCGTCCGCATGCCCGAGGTGCTGCGCCGGGCCGGCCTTCAGGCGAACGCCGACATGCTGCTGTCCACCTCCGCCGACGGCTTCACCTGCGGAACCCCGGTCGACGTGGTCATGGACGGCCGCGACGCGCTGTTCGCGGTGGCGATGAACGGCGAGGTCCTCCCCGTGGACCACGGCTTCCCGGTACGGCAGGTGGTGCCTGGACTGTACGGGTACGTGTCGGCCACCAAGTGGGTGGTGGACATCAAGGTGACCAGGTTCGACAGGGACCAGGCGTACTGGACTCCGCGCGGCTGGTCGGCCACCGGCCCCATCAAGACCCAGTCGCGCATCGACGTGCCTGCGTCGGGGGCCTCGCTGAAGGCCGGGCGTACCACCATCGCCGGTGTGGCGTGGGCCCAGCACACGGGAATCGACGCCGTGGAGGTACGGGTCGACCGCGGCGAATGGCGCCAGGCGCGGCTGGCCGAGGTCCCCGGCCCCGACACCTGGCGGCAGTGGTCGCTCGACTGGGACGCCACGCCGGGCCAGCACACGATCCAAGTGCGGGCGACCGACGCCGCCGGGCACACCCAGACCGAGCAGCAAGCCCCGCCCGCCCCTGACGGCGCGACCGGCTGGCACACGCTCACGGTGCGGGTGGCCTAGCACCGAACGGTGCGGGCCGCTATCGGCGCACGTGCAGCCGCACGAGGGCGGGGGCGTCGTCGTCATGGACCTCGCGGCGGATCTTGCCGACGATGTCCTGGTCCAGCTTGCTCGCCACCGCCCCGACATCGGCCGTCGCCGGGCAGGACAAGGCGATGCGTATGCCGTCCTGGCCGACCCGTACCCCCGCCCGGCCCACACCCTCCACGGCCTTGAGCCCGACGTACAGCATGGCAGTGCCCGTGCCGTTGCGGGTGCCGCGACGGCCCCAGCCCAGGCAGAGCACCAGCCAGCGGAGGGCGGCCAGGGACAGCAGGAGCAGGGCCAGGGCCAGCGCCCACAGCAGCCAGGGCTCAGTGGCCAGGGCGCGGTACGCCTGAGGCGGGAGGATCTTGGCGTTCGGCGAGAGATCGAGGAGGCGGTTCTGGCCGCGGAGCCAGGCGTAGGCGCCCAGGCCCAGCAGCGTGCCCCCGACGATGGCCAGGCCGATGCGGTTGCCGGTGTACTGGCGCATTACCCGCCCTTCCTGCGCAGGCGGACGACGACCTGGCCGGCGCCGAGCGTGCCCACGCCGGCCAGCCGATCGCCTACCGCGGTGCCGACCTGCCTGAGCATCGTGCCCGAGCTCTCCGCCCCGGTCACGACGGTGACCTCGATCGTGCCTCTGCGCAGCCGTACCCGGGCCTTGTCGACCCCGGCCACCTGCTGAGCGGCCGCGCGCAGGGTGCGGCGGAGACCGGAGCGGGTGATGCCGATGACGATCAGCGGATCCGAGGTCTGCACCGGCACCAGCCTGCAGCGGCCGGGCACGATGGCGAGCAGCAGCATCAGCGCGCCCGCCTCCGCCGTCACCAGGGCCGCCGTGGCCATCTCCGGCCACGTGGTGTCGCCGGCGAGCTCGACGAGCTCGTTCACGGGGACCCAGCCGAGCGGGTGCCCGAGCAGCGCCGACACCACCTCCGCCGCGGTCGCTCCCAGCCCGGCCGCCAGCGCGAGCGAGACGACGGCTCCCGGGAGGGTCCGCGCCGGCCTGAGCGCTTTTTTCGCCCTGCGCAGCCCGGTGGATTGCGTGGTCGCGGGGGCGCTGGGCCGTCGCTGCTGAAGCGTGGTCATCACAACGACAGACGTACACGGGGCACGCACGGCCTGGACGGCCCCCTCGCCGCCGATTTGCCCGAACATTACGGCGAGCCGGGTGAATATGAATTAGGCTCATATTCATTTGCCCCATATGCCGTTACGCTGCTCATATGGACGACCGCCAGCGCTACGACCGCGCCACAGCGGCCCTGGAGCCACCGCTCGCGATCCTCGACCTTGCGGCCATGCGCGCCAACGCAGAGGATCTCGTACGGCGGGCGGGCGGCAAGCCGATCCGGGTGGCCAGCAAGTCGGTACGCAGCCGCGCCGTGCTCGAACGCGTCCTGGCCATGGACGGCTTCCGCGGCATCATGGCCTTCACACTGCCCGAGGCGCTGTGGCTGGCCGGTCACGGCTTCACTGACATCCTGGTGGCCTATCCGACAGCCGACCGGCACGCGCTGGCGACGCTGGCCGGGGATCGGCGCGCGGCCAGGCACATCACGGTGACCATCGACTCCGCGGCTCACCTGGACTTCATCGAGGCCGCCGTGGCGGGGGCACGGTCACGGACGGAGATTCGGGTGTGCATCGACCTCGATGCCGGATATGTCGCCTTCGCTGGGAAATTTCGGGCGGGTGCACTTCGGTCACCCATCCGCGAACCCGAGCAGGCCGCCGACCTGGCCGCCACCGTCGCCAAGCGGCCGGGCTTCCGGCTGACCGGGCTGCTGGCGTACGAGGCCCAGATCGCCGGCGTCGGCGACGCCCCGGCGCGGAACGCCTTCTACGCCCGCGCCATCCGCCTCATGCAGGCGCAGTCGGCCAGGGAACTCGTCATGAGGCGCGGCCGCATCGTGAACGCCGTCCGCCAGCTCGCCGACCTGGAGTTCGTCAACGGCGGCGGCACCGGCTCCGTCGAACGGACCGTACGCGAGAAGGCGATCACGGAGGTCGCCGCCGGCTCCGGCCTGTTCCATCCCCGGTTGTTCGACTTCTATCGGCGCTTCACGGGCCACCCCGCCGCGTTGTTCGCGCTGCCCGTGGTGCGCCGGCCCGGTCCGGACACGGTGACGGTGCTCGGCGGCGGCTACGTGGCCTCCGGGGCGGCGGGGCCGAGCCGGCTGCCGCAGCCGTACCTGCCCGCCGGCCTGCGGTACGTGCCCGACGAGGGCGCGGGCGAGGTGCAGACGCCGCTGCTCGGCCAGGCGGCCCAGGACCTGCGGATCGGGGACAGGGTGTGGTTCAGGCACGCCAAGGCGGGCGAGCTGTGCGAGCGCTTCGACACCCTGCATCTCGTGGACGGCGACACGCTCGTGGAGTCCGCGCCCACGTACAGGGGCGAAGGCCGGACCTTCCTCTAAGGTCCGGACCTTCCTCGATCAGCGGTGCCTGCGGCGGCGGCGCCAGAGCACGATGACGGCCCCCACGGCCAGCGCCGCGCCCACCCCGATCAGCACCGGAGCCAGGTTGGGCCGCTCCTCCTCCCACACCCCTTCAGCGGTGTCGGCGTATTCGACCGGCTTCGGCGTCACCCCCAGGGCATCGCCCACAGTCGCCACGAGGTGCCCGGCCCTGCTCTTGACGTCGGCCACCGTACGTTCGGCGACCCGCTTGGGGCTCACCCGGTCGGCAATGGCGTCGACCGTCTGCGCCAACTCCGCGCGCGTACGTGCGATCCGCCGCTCCAGCTCGTCGGGATCGGTGTCAGCCATGGCTCTCCTTTCGACCGTATGCGGGGCCGCGCCCGCTCCGCGTACCGTGCGAGCTCCGTCCGTAATGGTCGTGATCAGTCTGTCAGGTCGTTGCCCCGCACGGCACGGCGACCGGGCCGGTAGCCGGTAGGTTTGCGGGAAGAACTCAGGAGGGCCCGTGACCGACACCAAGCAGACCGAAACCAAGCTCGCGCCCGGCGACGCCGCGCCCAAGTTCACGCTACCCACTGCCGACGGCGGCACCGTCTCGCTCGACGCCTACCGCGGCAAGCGGGTGATCCTCTATTTCTACCCTGCCGCGATGACGCCCGGCTGCACCAAGCAGGCCTGCGATTTCCGCGACAACCTGGCTCAGCTGACGGATGAGGGTTTCGTGGTGCTCGGCGTGTCGAAGGACAAGCCGGAAAAGCTCGCCAAGTTCGCCGAGCGCGACGCGCTGACCTTTCCCCTGCTGTCGGACCCCGATCTGGCCGTCCATCAGGCGTATAGGGCGTACGGCACGAAGAAGTTGTACGGCAAGGAGGTCGTGGGCGTCATTCGCTCGACGTTCGTCATCGACGGGGAGGGGAAGATCGAGCAGGCCCTCTACAACGTGAAGGCCACGGGGCACGTGGCCGCGCTCAAGAAGAAGCTGGGGCTGGCCTGACCCGGCGGCGGGGACACCGCTGACGAGCGTCCTAAAGGAAACCGTGTCGTGATCACAGAGGCGCCGGTGCCCCGCCTGGAGCGCTAAACTATGTGAGGCCTGCTTTGGGCGGGACGGCGCGGGCGTGGCGAAATGGCATACGCGGCAGGTTTAGGTCTTGTTGGTGGAGACACCGTGGGGGTTCGAGTCCCCCCGCCCGCACCTCTACGCACTTCGGCGGCCTCTGTTCCTGGCGGTTGTCGAGCGGATTGCCGTTGATATGGTCGACCTTTAGCGTCAGCGGCGCACCTTGCCATATGTCACCGATTCCGAGATATCGAGGCAGGGAGCCTTGATGCGGAGGCTGGCATGTGAATGCGCCCACCGCTTGCAATGAGATACGCGCCGGAAATGACTGGTATCGAGGCCGGGCAGCGACAGGAGCTCCGCCATCGACCTGGCCTGACTCGCGACTCGGGCCAGCTCTTCCGTGGTGAGATCGGCGTTCCGCATGGATGCAGCGTTGGAAGCCGACCAACAATTTTCCGAATGACCTGTGCTTCGAGCTGTCCGTATTTCGTGAAATGGTTATTTAGCCGGACTAACCAGTACTAGTCGGCTCGGTATCGGGCCGGATCCTCTGGTCGAACGGCGCCTCGCAGATGATGTCGTCCCCAGTGTCCTGGCAGAGCTCAGTGAGCCGATCCGGGATCACGAGGCGTCTCGGTCCCCAGTCGGGATATTGCATGTACACGCCATGACGGTCGTGACGGTCGCCCAGATTGCTCACCACCGCCACTGCGGTGCCGCCGAACAGGGCACCCACGACCAGGCCGATGAGGCCGGCACCGGCGATCTGGGCCGGCTTCTGCCGGATGAAATCGCGGAAAGAGGTGTCGGTACGCCGGTAGGAGGAGTCCGAGCCAGGCATGGTGTGCGCGGCCGAGGTATGGTCCTGGCCCGCGTGGGGGTCGGGGCCCGGGGGGATCTCTCCGTACTTCATGTTGGACTGGTCGGGGTACACGTCCGTGTCGCGCTCGTTCGAGGGGGCCGCAGGCTCCTCCCGGGCGGGGTCGCGCGGTGCTTCCTCTTCACCGCGCGACCCGGCGTCGCGATCATGATCCGCCATCACGATCTCCCTTTACTCGCCCGCTGGAGGGGCGCTCCCGGTATAGAGAATGCCCAAACCGCCGTAAGACCCGCGTAAGACCTTCGCTGGTGTGCGACCTGGGTCGTACTCGCACTTCAGCCTGGAGGTGGACCAATGGCGGACTCGGCTTACATATCGTGAGGATGTGTTCGGCAGGGTACGGGCGTGGTCCAGGCGCCATGAGAAGCTGGCAGGCGCCCTCCGGGTCGCGCCTCTCGCCGCGCTGTGCGCGATCCTCGCAGTGCCGTTCGTGACCAGTGCGTCGCTGGGCGGCCTCCACTATCCCGGCGTGGTGGGCTACGTGGGGTTGTCGGCGCTGCTGCTGGCGCCGCTGCTGTGGCCGGGCCGGCCGCTCGCCGCGTTCGCGGCCATCTCGCTGGTCTGCTTCGGCCAGTGGCTGGCGGACATCGACCTGCTGCCGGCCAACCTCTCTGTGCTGGTGGCGCTGTGGGCGGTGGCCTACCGGTGCTCGTTCCGCTGGGCGCTGGCCGCCGGCTTGGTGGCGGAGCTAGGGATGTTCATGGCGCTGGTCAGCTGGGACACGCCCACGTTCGGGATGTTCTTCAGCGGTTCGATCTTCGTGGTCACGATCTGGCTGACCGGCCTGTACGCCAACACGCGCCGCCGTTACCTGGAGGGCCTGGAGGAACGCGCCGAGCGGGCCGAACGCGAGCGGGACCAGCAGGCCAGGATGGCCGCCGCGGCCGAGCGCGCCAGGATCGCCAGGGAGTTGCACGACGTCGTGGCCCACAACGTCAGCGTCATGGTGGTGCAGGCCGACGGCGCGGGCTTCGCCCTGGACAGCGACCCCGAGCAGGCCCGCCAGGCGGTCAGGACCATCTCCAAAACCGGCCGGGCGGCGCTCGCGGAGATGCGCAGACTGGTCGGCGTGCTGCGCGAGAACGAGCACGGCGGCACCGACTACACCCCGCAGCCGGGACTGGCCCAGCTGGAGGAGCTGATACGCGGCTCGGCCGTGCCCGCCAGGCTGCGGGTCACCGGTGTGCCCAGAGAGCTGCCCGAGGGCCAGCAGCTCGCGATCTACCGCATCGTCCAGGAAGCCCTCACGAACGCGCTCAAACACGGCGGCCCGGGCGCCCAGGCGGTCGTGGAGATCGAGTACGGCGCCCCCGACCTGGTCGTCCGGGTGACCGACGACGGAAGGGGAGCCGCCGCCCCGCCGAGCTCCGACGGCCACGGGCTGATCGGCATGCGCGAACGGGCCGGCATGTACGGCGGCGCGGTGTCGGCGGGCCCGCGCTCTGGCGGCGGCTTCGAGGTGCTGGCCAGGTTGCCCATGGTCAAAGCGGCGTAGGAGGAGGCGGCCTGGTGATACGCGTGATGCTGGTCGACGACCAGGAGCTGTTGCGCGCCGGCTTCAGGATGGTGCTTGGAGCACAGCCGGACATCGAGGTGGTGGCCGAGGCCGGCGACGGGGCGGCGGCCCTGGAGCTGCTGAAGACCACCGAGGTGGACGTCGTGCTCATGGACGTGCGCATGCCCAACATGGACGGCGTCGAGGCCACCAGCCGGATCGACGGGCCGAAGGTGCTGATCCTGACCACGTTCGACCTGGACGAGTACGCGTTCGCAGCGGTCAAGGCAGGCGCGGCCGGCTTCCTGCTGAAGGACGTGCCGCCGGACGATCTGGTCAGCGCCATCAGGCATGTGCACGCGGGCGACGCCGTGGTGGCGCCTCCTACCTTGCGGCGCATGCTGGACCAGTTCGCCGCGCAGCTGCCGTCGGGGGAGCCGGTCAGGACGGCCGACCTCACGCCCCGTGAGCGGGAGGTCCTGCTCATGGTGGCGCGCGGCCTGTCCAACATGGAGATCGCGAACGGCCTGGAGGTCGCGGAGGCGACGGTGAAGACGCATCTGGGGCGGGTGCTGGCCAAACTGGGGTTGCGGGACCGGGCGCAGGTGGTGGTGTACGCGTACGAGACCGGCCTGATCGTGCCGTCCCATCGACCGAAAGTCTGACCCGGGTCATCTGGAGTGCTACGGCAAGTCCCTCCTCAGGGCCCATAGATCGAGGAGTTTCCGCTCCTAGCGTGGTTCGCGTTGTTCTGGTCCGCGACAAGGAGTGAATGTGACGCTCACCCAGGCCCCGCCTGCCGTGATGGCCACGAATCTGACCAAGGTGTTCGGCCACGGCGACGCCGAGGTGCACGCCCTGAGGGGGGTGAACGTGACTTTCGCGACCGGGGCGTTCACGGCGATCATGGGCCCGTCGGGCTCGGGCAAGTCCACGCTGATGCACTGCCTGGCCGGGCTCGACGCCGCCACCTCCGGCACCGTGCACATCGGCGACGTGGAGCTGACCGGGCTGACCGACCGGCAGCTCACGCTGCTGCGCCGCGAGCGGATCGGCTTCGTCTTCCAGGCGTTCAACCTGCTGCCCACGCTGACCGCCGAGCAGAACATCCGCCTGCCGCTCGACATCTCCGCCCGCCAGGCCGACCAGGCGCTGTTCGACCGGGTGATCGAGACGGTCGGACTGCATGACCGGCTGGCGCACCGGCCGACCGAGTTGTCCGGCGGCCAGCAGCAGCGCGTGGCCGTGGCCAGAGCGCTGATCAGCAAACCTCAGGTGATCTTCGCCGACGAGCCGACGGGCAATCTGGACTCGCGCAGCGGGGCCGAGATCCTGTCCTTCCTGCGGACGTCCGTTCGTGAGCTGAGCCAGACCATCGTCATGGTCACGCACGACCCGGTCGCGGCCGCGTACGCCGACCGCGTGGTCTTCCTGCGTGACGGCGAGCTGGTCACCGAGATCAGCGCGCCGACGCCGCAGGCCGTGCTGGACACGCTCGTGAAGCTGGAGGCGTGAGGTGCTGAAGACGGCACTGGCCGGGCTGCTCGCGCACCGGCTCCGGCTGCTGCTCACCTCGCTGGCGATCATGCTGGGGGTGGGGTTCATCGCGGGCACATTCGTGCTGAACGACACCATCCAGGCGGGATTCTCCCAGCGGGTCACAGCCGACGCCGACAAGGTCGACCTGGCCGTGCTGCCGAAGAACCCCGGCGGCGTCCTGTCCGAGAAGATCTTGGAACGGATCCGCGCCGTCGAGGGCGTGACCGAGGCGCAGGGCCTGATCCGGGAGCCCGCGCCGCTGCTCGGCCAGAACGGCAAGGTCGTGGGAAGCGTCCCCACCACGGCCGTCTCGATCGTGCGTGGACCGCTGGATCGCACCGCGATCGTCTCCGGCTCGGGTCCGGGCACCGACGACCAGGCCGCCGTGCTCGACGAGAACACCGCCAAGGCCCAGAAACTCCAGATCGGCGACACGATCACCGTGCTCGACGGCTCGCAGAACGAGCACCGGTTCAAGCTGGTCGGTCTGCTCGATCCCGGCGTGGACCAGGAGCTCGCGTACACCGGCGTCGTCGGCTTCACCATTGCCACCGCGCAGCGGATGACCGGCGCGAAGGGGTACCGCGAGATCGATGTTGCGGGCGCGGCCGCCGGGCTGAAGCAGGCCGTGGCGGCGGCCGCCGGCGGCGCCGCCGTGGTCAAGACCGGCGATGAGCTGGCCGCCGACCTGGCCAAGGCGGCCGGGTTCGAGATGCGGACGCTGACCGTGGGGCTGCTGATGTTCGGCGCCGTGGCGATGATCGTGGCCGCGCTCGTCATCTACAACACCTTCGGCATCCTCGTCGCGCAGCGGACCAGGGAGATGGCGTTGCTGCGGTGCATCGGGGCCACTCGAGGACAGGTGTTCGGCTCGATCGTGCTGGAGTCGGTGGCGGTCGGCCTGATCGCCTCCACGTTCGGCCTGGTCATCGGGTACGGCCTGGCCGCGCTGGCGCTCGGGGTCCTCGGCACGTTCGACGTCCAGCTGCCCACCGACGCGGCCGTCACGCTGGCGCCGGCCACGATCGCCATCGGCCTGGCCGTCGGTCTGGTGGTCACGGTGTGCGCGGCGCTCCTGCCTGCCCGGTCGGCCACCCGGGTCCCGCCCGTCGCGGCCCTGCGCACGCAGGTGGAGGAGCAGACGTACCGTACCGGGGTGCTGCGCTGGCTCTTCGCGGCGCTGTTCCTGCTGGCCGGGATGGGGACGACCGGCTTCGGTGTGTGGGGGATGCCGCCCGGCGTGCCGCCCACCCTGTTCGTCGTGATGGCCGGCGGCGCTCTGACCTTCCTGGCCATGCTGATCCTCGGGCCGGTGCTGGTCAAGCCGCTGAGCGCGGCGGTGGGCTGGATCCCGGCCCGGTTGTTCGGCGTGCCGGGGCGGCTGGCGCTGGACAATTCCGCGCGCAACCCCTCGCGGGCCGCCACCACGACCGTCGCGCTGACCATTGGCGTGACGCTCATGACGCTGCTCTCGGTGCTCAGCGCCTCCACGCGGGTGACCGTGTGGAGCAAGCTCGACGAGCAGTTCCCCGTCGACTACATGCTGGGCACTCAGGGGCGCGAGGCCGGTGTGCCCCGGTCGGTGGCGGAGAAGCTGCGCGCCAAGCCGGAGCTGGCCTCCGTGCTGCAGGTCCGCAGGACTCCGGCCAAGGTGGGGGACCGGCGCTACGACATCGGCACCTACCACGGGACCGTCACCCCCGAGGTCGTCGCCGGGTCCACGACCGGGATGTCCACCGGTGAGGTGGCGCTGCTCGACTACGCGGCCGAGGAACTGGGCGTGACGGTCGGCGGCACCGTACGTGCCAGGACCGACCTGGCGGGGACCGTGCCGTTGCGCGTGGTCGCCGTGTTGAAGGGCGAGAACTCCACGCTGCCCGCCCTCACCGTTCCCGAGCAGCCGTTCGACACGTACTTCGACCGGCTGCCTGACTCCAGTGTGATGATCAACATCCGCGACGGCGTACCGGCCGAGCGGGCGCGCGCGGTGGTGGAGGCGGCCGTCGCCGCCCACCCGACCGTCCAGTTGGCGAGCTCGACCGAGATACGCGGCCAGTTCGAAGAGACGCTGGACATGCTGCTCATGATCGTTACCGGCTTGCTGGGGCTGGCGATCCTGATCTCGTTGCTGGGGATCGCGAACACCCTGTCGTTGTCGGTCCATGAACGCACCAGGGAGTCCGCGCTGCTGCGGGCGCTCGGGCTGACCCGGCCGCAGCTGCGCCGGATGTTGTTCATCGAGGCGCTGGTGCTGGGGCTGATCGGGGCGTTGGTCGGGGTCGTGCTGGGTGGCGTGTTCGGATGGGCCGCCGTGATGGCGATGCTGGACGGGGCCGTGTTGTCGGTGCCCGTGCCGCAGATCGCGCTGTTCGTGGTGTTGTCGGGGGCGGCGGGTGTGGTGGCCGCTGTGCTCCCGGCCCGCCGTGCGGCCCGGGCCTCGATCGTCGGCGCGCTCGCCACCGGCTGATCGGACGAAGAGCCCCTAACGCGAATAAATCCGAAAAACGCGGATAGAGGGAACACGCAGTGCGGGTTGCCCCGGTATCTCGTTCCCGGCAGCCCGCACGCAAAGGGTCGGGCGTGTCATGGGGGCGGCGCCCGGCCCTTTCCTTCCACCGCAGCGTCATCGGGGCATGGGGCCGGGCCACAACTCGGCGACCGTCTCCGGGTCGAGCAGCGGCCGGGCCACCACCTCACCCGTGGCGCGGTCGATCACGATGCACCCGCCGCCGACCGTCTCCGGCAACCCGCCGGGATCGTCGGGATCAAGCTCCCGCACCCAGGCGACATATCCCTCATGGAACCCGAAAATCCCCACAGGCAGCGCTTCGTCCAGCGGCCGTACCCCGTTGAAGTACTCCTCGGCCAGCGCTCGAGCCTGATCCAGGTTCAACGCGGCCGCCCCTGCCGGTCGAGTATCACGCAGAACACCCCGGTCACGGTCGTGTACGGCGGCTCGACGGACATGTGTCCCCGCTGCGCGTCGATCCAGATCACCTCGCCGTCGGCGTTGACCGCGTTCCAGGCGTGGGTGCCGCCTCCCGGCCAGCGCACCACGATGACGGCGCAGGCCCCATGTCCAGCCTCGAGCATCCGCCGCGCGATCATCGGGTACGCGTGCCGCCCCTGCCCCGCATACTCCAGCCGCTGCCCCACCCACCGCTCGATCCTGGCCCGGCTGTCGTGCTCACCGGTGAGCAGCGGGCGTCCGATCCTGTCGTACTCGGGCAACCTGGGGGCTGCCGTGGCGGGCTCACCGTGCCAGGTGGACAGAACGGCCAGCGCGCAGTCGGCCGCGTTGGAGGCCCGGAACGGGTCATCGGCCGGCCCGCCGCCGTTGATGAGCCGGATCCAGGTGCCCCGAGGGTCGGGGAAGCGGGTGCCCAGCGGCAGCGCCTCGATCAGGTCCCGCTCGACCTGCGGATCCGGGTGTGCGAGCCCACCCCGCACACCGTACGGGCGGCTCTCCGCAAGTCTGGGCGGCCGGTGCGGCCGCTCGAACCAGTCGCCGTCCACGATCCGCTCGGCAGGCGCGTCCAGAATGTCGAACCGCCGACCGGAGGTCGCGACGACGCCGTCACCGCTGCTCAACGGCATCGCACGGGATTCACCAGGGAGCGCCGCACACGGGCTGGCCGGAGGCGTAGTGAGGGACCAGGCAGAGGGAGGCACGGCCTGGGATCCGGCCAGAGACATGGCTCGCGAGTTGCCCGGATGGGTGCCTCCAGAGTTGGCCGGAGGCGCAGCGGGCGAGTCGGCCGGAGGTGGTGTGGCTCGGGAGTCGGCCGCAGGCGCCTTGCCGGACTCAGCGTCGGGCAACACACGGCATTCACCCAGGGGCGCCGGACCCAGGTCGACAAGGGGCGGCGCATCGCCAGGCCGATCCGCGCGAGGCACGTCCACCGGCTCCGGCACGTCGCAAGGCTCTAAGGTGGTCGCGCCCTGGAAAGCCCCGCCCTCGGGCATGGACGCGGCGTCCATCTCGGCGGCCCGTTCGTAGTCGAGCCACCGCACTCCCTCCCCGACCTCTGGGTTGTACTGCCCCTCTGGAAGGACCCGCCGGACACTCGGCTTGCGCTCGCGGAACACGGCTTGCCTCCTGTCATCCTCGATGACCGATCGTAGAGGAGTCGTCACTCACAGGAGGCGAAGTCGGGAAGATTCGCCGCTTGAACCACCCGCCGCAACTGCGCAAACAGGTCCAAATCGCGACGTCAGTACACGATTGCCCGACGAGGCGCCCACGGTGGTGCGCCCGCGTGTGCGCCGCAGTTCAACTGTTCAGGCGAATGACGAGAAGACGTACCTCGTCGTCGTAGATCGTAAACTTCACCGTCAGGGCCGAGGTGTGAATCTCGTATGCCTCAGGGATGTGGGCGTCTGGCAGCGCGTCTTTGGGCGGTATCGGACCGGTGGCCAGGTCGGCCACCAGGCTCAACAGCAAGCGACGGACTTGCGCGGGAAGCTGTTGTGCGACCTCGTGGGTGGGGGCTCCCAGATGACGGCGCGCAGGGTTACTCCTCATGCAGTCCTAGCGATTCGGCCAGCTTGGCTTCCAGCTCTTCGCGTGAGTCGGCGGTGATGACGACCGTACCTTCGGGGTCGGGCTCGCCGCGCTCGATCCGCGCAATACCCTGCCGGATAACCCGTCGGTCCTCCTCATCTTGGAGTCGCTGCAGCTTCTCCTTGAGTGCGGCGTAATCTGACGCCGAAACCAGTACGGCCTCCGGACGGCCATGACGCGTGATCGTCACCGGGTGATGCGCATGGTGGGCCTGTGCGACGAGAACGCCGAGCCTCTCTCGGGCCTCCTGGAGCGGAACGGTATCCATGCCTTCACACTATGCGGAAACCTGGAGTTCTGTAAGGTTCTCAAGGTTTCCTTGATCAGTCGTGGCGGCCACCACCGCGAAGGCCGACACCGACACCCCGCAAACCGCCCAGGATGACCAGCTCACCTACGATGCCGCAGGCCAGATCACCCGGATCCTCGACGCCGCGTCCGCCGTCCCCGGCAGCACCCCCGGCCAGTCCGAGTGCTTCAGCTACGACGGTCTCGACCGGCTGGCAGCCGCCTTCACCACCACCGCCTCCACCTGCACGGCGGGGACGAACACCGGCGGCGCCGACCCGTACAACCAGACCTACACCTACGACGCGGTCGGCAACATCAAGACCCTCACCGATAACGGCGTCACCGGTACCTACGCCTACCCCGCACCCGGCGCATCGGCGGTGCGGCCCAACGCCGTCACCTCCATCAGCAGGCCCACCGGCACCGACACCTACGGCTACGACAACGCAGGACAGCTCACCGCCCGGACCGTGGCCGGCAAGCAGTCCACGTTCACGTGGAACCCGCTAGGCCAGCTGGACAAGGCCATCATCGACGGGCAAGAGACCTCCATGATGTACGACGCGGCAGGCGAACGCCTCCTCCGCCGCGACCCCGACGGGACCACCACCCTGTACCTCGGCTCCATGGAGATCAAGGCCTCCAGCGGTCAGGCCAGCGCCACTCGCTACTACACCAGCGCGGACCGCGCCACTATCGCCCTCCGCAACGCGTCCGGAATCACTTGGCTCGGCTCCGGCCTGCACGGCTCCACGCAGGTTGCCATCCACGACACCTCCGGCACCATAAGCCGTGATCGCTACCTTCCCTACGGCCAGCGCCGCGGCGAGGACGACCTGCCCTTCACAGACCGAGGCTTCCTCGGCAAGACCGAAGACACCTCCACCGGCCTCATCTATCTCGGCGCCCGCTACTACGACCCATCCATCGCCAAATTCGTCTCCACCGACCCGCTCCTCGCCGTCGGCAAACCGCAGTGGATCAACCCGTACAGCTACGCCGGCAACAATCCGATCGGTCTGTCCGATCCTGAAGGACTGATTCCTGATCACGGGTGCACCGGCGGTGAACGTTTCACCGTCCAGTGCAAGCAGGCCAAAGCATGCGCCAAGCCGAATTCAAAGACGTGCAAGAACTTCAAGGCCCAGGTAGCCGAAGGAAAGCGACGTGCCAAGCTTGTGCTCCAGCGCATGCACTACCTTCAGCAGTTCCAGTCGGAGTGCCTCGGCTCCGCGATGCTGGCAGGGGCGCTGACCGGAAAGCTGAACACCCGCGCATGCGCCACCCTGGCGTATCTGGCTGGCATTCCCATCTCCAACACGGGCAAGATCCCCGACTACTGGCGCGACATGCACTGGGCGGCCAAGCTCCTGCTGGAGGATTCCTACGATTGCGTAAACATGAACAGCATCACCGCCTGCATGATGATGGCCACCGGAGGTGCTGCTGGGACCGCCAAGAATGGCGTCAAGGTCGGCGCCAAGGGAATCAAGGAAGCCTTCAAGAGACTCGGCAAGCTTTTCAAGAAGTGCAGCAGTTTTGTCCCCGGCACGCTCGTCCTGATGGCCAACGGAACACACAAACGTATCGAAGACCTCAAGGTCGGCGACAAGGTCCGGGCGACTGATCCCGTCACGGGAAGGACGACGCCCGAAACCGTTCTGGCAACCATCACGAGCCATGGTGACAAGCAGCTCGTGCGCATTACGGTCGACACCGACGGGGATCAGGGCAAGGGAACCGGAATGGTGATCTCGACTGCGGAGCATCCCTTCTGGGTTATCGGTCGCGGAGACTGGGTCAGCGCCGCGAACCTTCACAAGGGCATGAAACTGCGGGATGTCACCGGGGATGCCGTAACCGTAATCGCCGTCAGTTCGTTCCGCAACGAGAACCGGCGCGTCCACAACTTAACCGTTGAGAATGTTCGCACGTATTATGTTGCGGCCGCCGAGACGGACCTTCTCGTCCACAACTGCCCGCCCAACGCCGAAGACGCCGACGAGGCGGCGGCTGCGGCGGCCGCTGCTGCCAAGCGGGCCGATGAGCGATTCGCCGCGAAGAACTCGCTCAACGCTGATAGCGACATCGTTCAGAATCGCACGATGACGGTGTCGAATTTCATCGCGACTTTCCGGAAGGGAAGCATCAAATCGGTTATGCCGAGCGAGTACCTGGAGATGACCGTTGAGGAGGCGTTAAAGGCGGCGAAGGCATCGAAGGACACCACAGTGCGTAAGCTGCTCACAGACAACCGCTTCAAGAAGTAGAGAGGTCCGCATGGACGGGTCCACGGCAGAGGAGCGATTCCGGACGGACAGCCGCCACCTGGCGGAGATAGGTCGCCGGCTGAGCGAGCAGCTGCAGCCCGTGACGGTTCGCCTTCCTGCGGAGTTGATCGGCAGGGCTCGCGCAGCGTGGCTTCGGGATGAGGTCGAAGAGCTGCAGGCCGAGGATTTCGAGAAGTGGCTCATGAGGTCGCTGGCGGGTGAGTTCGCCTTGATAGGGCTGGCTGCCGCTGACCTCGCAGAGTCCGAGGGCGGCGAGGTGGTCGTCCGGCTCGATCCCCGCCAGATCGCCCACGCAGTGTTCGCCGCGGACCTATGGGAGGACCGCCCCTGGGGGGTTGGTGCCTGACGCTTTGCACTGTGGTATGAGGCAGCCTACGACTGGATGCATGGCTGACCGGGCGGCAACTTGCCGCCCGGTTCGGGTGGCACCGCGCCCTCATCACCCGGCCATGTGAGGTGGCCACCGCTTAGCCGGGGTGCCATCGGTCAGGTCAGCACTCGATGACATTGACGGCTAGGCCGCCTCGCGACGTCTCCTTGTACTTGTCCAGCATGTCCCGGCCGGTGTCCCTCATCGTCTTGATGGCCTTGTCGAGGGCCACATAGTGCTTCCCGTCGCCGCGCAAGGCGATTCTCGCCGCCGTGATCGCCTTGTTGGAGGCGACCGCGTTGCGTTCGATACAGGGGATCTGCACCAGGCCGCCGATCGGGTCGCAGGTCAGGCCCAGGTTGTGTTCGATGCCGATCTCGGCGGCGTTCTCCACCTGTTCCGGCGTCCCGCCCATGACCTCCGTGAGGGCGGCGGAGGCCATGGAGCAGGCCGAGCCGACCTCGCCCTGGCAGCCGACCTCGGCTCCCGAGATCGAGGCGTTCTCTTTGAAGAGGACGCCGATGGCGGCGGCGGTGAGCAGGAAGCGGACTACGCCGTCGTCGTCGGCGTGGGGGACGAAGCGGGTGTAGTAGGTCAGGACGGCCGGGATGATGCCGGCGGCGCCGTTGGTGGGGGCGGTGACGATGCGGCCGCCGGCGGCGTTTTCTTCGTTGACCGCCAGGGCGAAGAGTGTCACCCAGTCCATGGCCTGGAGCGGGTCCTTCTCCGGAGGCTCGGTCTGCAGGCGGCGGTAGAGCTGGTTGGCGCGGCGCTTGACCTTGAGGCCGCCTGGTAGAACGCCTTCCTTGGCGATGCCGCGGCGGACGCAGTCCGACATGACCTGCCAGAGGTTGAGGATCCCGGCGCGGATCTCCTCCTCGGTGCGGCCGAAGGCCTTCTCGTTCTCCAGCATCAGGGCGGAGATCGACAGGCCCGTGTTCGAGCAGTGCTTGAGTAGCTCTTCCCCCGTGGTGAAGGGGTAGGGCAGGACGGTGTCGTCCGGCTTGATGCGGTCGGCGCCGGTGGCCTTCTCATCCACGACGAAGCCGCCGCCGACCGAGAAGTAGACCTTCTCACGCAGCTTCTCGCCGGAGGCGGAGTACGCGGTGAAGCGCATGCCGTTCGGGTGCTCGGGGAGGGAGATCTTGCGTTCGAAGATGAGGTCCTGGCCGACGACGAAGGGGATCTCGTGGGTGCCGTAGAGGTTGACGGTGCCCGAGGCGCGCATCGCGGCCAGGCGGTCGTCGATCGTGTCCACGTCCACGAGCTCGGGCTTCTCGCCCGACAGGCCCAGCAGGACGGCCTTGTCGCTGCCGTGGCCCTTGCCGGTCAGGCCGAGCGAGCCGTACAGGATGGCCTCGACGCGCGCCACGCGCGGCAGCAGGCCGTCCTCGTGCAGGCCGCGGGCGAACTTGTGGGCGGCGGCCATCGGTCCGCCCGTGTGCGAGCTGGAGGGGCCGATGCCGATCTTGAAGAGGTCGAAGACGCTGATCGCCATTGATGGGCGCCTTTCATACAAGGCCGGGGCCCGGCATTGGCCAGGGCCCCGGCGAAGTGGGTCAGGACTCGCCTGAGGTGAGCGCGGTGTACTCCTCGGCGGACAGCAGGTCCTCCGCGTCGCCTTCCGTGCGGACGCGGAACATCCAGCCCTCGCCGTACGGGTCGCTGTTGACGACCGACGGGTCGTCCACGACGGCCTGGTTGATCTCGACGATCTCGCCGGCGACGGGCGTGTAGATCTCGCTCACAGACTTGGTCGACTCCACCTCGCCGACGGAGTCGCCGCCCTCGACGGTCGAACCGACATCGGGGAGCTGCACGTAGACCACGTCACCGAGGGCCTCGGCGGCGTAGGCCGTGATGCCGACGGTCACGATCAGCCCGTCATCGAGCCCAGCCACCCACTCGTGCTCCTTGGTGTAGCTCAGCTCGTCAGGGATGTTGCTCACTTCTTCCTCCTGTAAAAGGGCAGCTCTACCAGGTCCATAGGTTCTTGGCTGCCCCGGATGTCCACAGCCAGGCCTTCTTCGACGTCGGCGTCGACGTAGGCCATCGCAATGGGCTTGCCCAAAGTCTGGGAAGGCGCACCGCTGGTGACCTCGCCGACGACGGCGCCGTCTTTGGTGACCGGGTAGCCGTGGCGCGGCACCCGGCGGCCCCGCGCGACCAGGCCGACGAGTCTGCGCCGCGGCGTGTCGTCCTTGACCGCCTCCAGCGCCGACCTGCCGACGAAGTCGCCGGGCTTGTCGAATTTCACCACTCTGCCCAGCCCCGCGTCGAACGGGGTGAGCTCGGCGTTGAGCTCGTTGCCGTACAGCGGCATGCCCGCCTCGAGGCGGAGCGTGTCGCGGCTGGACAGGCCGGCGGGCTTGAGCCCGTGCGGCTCGCCCGCCTTCATGAGCGCGTGCCAGAGCGGCACCGCGTCCTGGTTGGCCACGAAAAGCTCGAACCCGTCCTCGCCGGTGTAGCCGGTACGGGCGATCAGCGCTTGCCGGCCGTCCACGAGCGCGGGCAGGCCCGCGTAGTACTTGAGGCCCTCGAGGTCGGCATCGGTGAGCGTGGCGAGGATCTCGTGGGAACGCGGGCCCTGGACGGCGATGAGCGCGTACTGGTCCGAGCGGTCGTCCACGACGGCGTTGTACGCCTTCGCGCGCTCTTTCAGCTCATTTCCGACTTTTTCGTAGTTCGAGGCGTTTGCCACGACCATGAACTCCTCGTCCCCGAGCCGGTAGACGATGAGGTCGTCGAGCACTCCGCCGCGCTCGTTCACGATCATGGTGTACCTGGCCCGCCCGGGCGCCAGCGCCGACAGGTGTCCGACCAGCGCATAGTCCAGGGCCTGACCGGCCTGCGGGCCCGTCAGGAAGATCTCGCCCATGTGCGAGAGGTCGAACAGCCCGGCCGCCTGCCGGACGGCGTTGTGCTCCGCGGACTCGCTGCCGTACCGGAGGGGCATGAGCCACCCCGCGAAGTCGGTGAGCGTAGCGCCGAGGCTCTCGTGAACGTCTCGTAGCGGTGTCGGTCGGGACATTTATCGCACCTCAGGACAGGATCGGATGCCAGCATCCTCCCCCTCTGTCATCGATGCCTGAGAGCTTCGCCCGGGTTTTGCCGGACTTTCACCTTCGGCGAGGCCCACAGGCCTGCTTTCCAGAGGACACCTCGTCCGTGCGGTCCTTTGCCTTGAGAGGTTCGCGGGGAGGGCTTGCTCCTTCAGGGACCCTGACCGGCTGTCAGGGTGCTCTCCCGCACGGTTTCGTCGGTGATGTCCGCAAGCCTAGTGCCGTTACGGGGGTCTTGTCGCGTTCGCACCGCCCGTGAACCGCTTGGGCGGCGGTCACGTTGAAGGGGCATGAATCAGCGAACGGCGGCGCTCGGGCTCGCGGCCGCCCTGACCATCACGTCTTGCGGCACCGAGAGTGCCGCCTCCCCGGCGCCGCCTCCTCGATACGAGGCAAGCCTGACGGTGCTCGAAGGCGGCGGACACGGGCCGCAGCTGTGCATGGCGGTGGCCGACTCGCTCCCGCCGCAGTGCGGTGGTCCGGATGTGGTGGGCTGGGACTGGAGCAAGGTGAAGCACGAGTCGCTGCGCGACGTGAAATGGGGCGAGTACCGGGTGGTCGGCACCTGGGACGGCGGCAAGCTGACGCTGACCGAGCCGCCGGGGGAGCCGGTACGGGGCCAGGAGGATCCGGAGGGGCAGGACAGGTTCGCGAGCCCGTGCCCCGAGCCCGCGGGCGGTTGGCGGCCCGTCGAGCCCGCGAAGACGACGGAGCGGACCATGAAGGAGGCGATCGAGCGGGCCAGGACGGTCAAGGAGTTCGCGGGAGCCTGGATCGACCGGCTCGGGACAGAGCCCGACCCCGAGCAGGAAGAGACCCTCGACGCGCGCAAATACGTGGTCAACCTGAGGTTCACCGGCGATCTTCAGGGCCGCGAGGGGTGGATCCGCGAGGTGTGGGGCGGCGCGCTGTGCGTGACCGGCGCCCGGCACAGCGAGGCAGAGTTGCAGCGCATCCAGCGGGAGGCCGAGACCGCGGTGGGCGACGGCCTCGTGTCGGCGTCCACCGATGAGATCACGAACCAGGTGAAGGTGGCCACCTGGGTGGCCGGCGACGATCTGCGCCGCAAGCTCGACCAGAAGTACGGCGCGGGCGTCGTCGTCTTGGACAGCGTGCTCAAGCAGGTCCGCTAGCGGCAGGCCGCCACGAAGGTCTCGAAGATCGCGCAGTCCTCGGCCGCCTCCGGGTGCCACTGCACTGCCATCGTGAACGACCCCGAGTCCATTTCGACCGCCTCGATCGTGCCGTCCTCGGCGGTCGCCGAGACCGTGAGGCCGGGGGCGAGCCGGTCGACGGCTTGGTGGTGGTAGTGCGGGACCGTCACGGGTTCCGTGCCCAGCGCCTTGGCCAGGCGCGTGCCTGGCACGGGGACGACGGGCAGGGGGCCGAAACGGCCGGGCGCGGGGGAGTGCCCCTCGTGCCCGACCACGTCGGGGAGGTGCTGGTGCAGGGTGCCGCCGAGGGCGACGTTGAGGACCTGGAGGCCGCGGCAGATCCCCAGGTACGGCAGTCCGGCGTCGAGGGCGGCGGCCAGCACCGCGAACTCCGCTTCATCCCGGAAGCCGCGGACATACCCAATCTTTTCCTCCGGCTCATGGCCGTACCTCGCCGGGTCGATGTCACCCCCGCCGGCCAGGATGAGCCCGTCCAGCCGTTCCACGAGCCGCGCGGGATCGCCGGCCGGCGGCAGCACGACCGGCTGCCCGCCGGCGCGGACGACCTGCTCCACGTACATGTACGGCAGCAACGCGACGGTCATGTCCGCCCACACCGTGAACTTCGCCGGCTCGACGTAACACGTGATCCCGATGACCGGACGCAAGATTCCTCCTAGAGCGGCGTCACGTAGGCGCCGGAGATGCCGCCGTCCACCAGGAACTCGCTGGCCGTGATGAACGACGCGTCGTCACTCGCCAGGAACGCCACCGCCGCCGCGATCTCCGACGCCTCGGCGAACCGCCCCACCGGAACGTGCACCAGCCGCCGCTGCGCCCGCTCCGGATCCTTGGCGAACAGCTCCCGCAGCAACGGCGTGTTCACCGGCCCGGGGCACAGGGCGTTCACCCGGATGCCCTCCCTGGCGAACTGCACGCCCAGCTCCCGCGACATCGCCAGCACGCCGCCCTTGGAAGCGGTGTAGGAGATCTGTGACGTCGCCGACCCCATGACGGCCACGAACGACGCCGTGTTGATGATCGAGCCCTTGCCCTGCCGCCGCATGTACGGGATGACGTGCTTGCAGCACAGGTAGACGCTGGTCAGATTGACCTCCTGGACGCGGCGCCAGGCGTCGATGCCGGTCTCCAGGATCGAGTCGTCGTCGGGCGGCGAGATGCCGGCGTTGTTGAAGGCGATGTCGACGCTCCCGTAGGTGTCGTACGCCGTCTGGAACATCCTGACGACGTCGTCCTCGCTGGTCACGTCGGCCTTGACGAAGAGGCCGCCGACCTCGTTCGCGGCCTTGGCGCCCGCCTCCTCGTCGACGTCCACGCAGACGACCTTGGCGCCCTCATCGGCGAACCTGCGGGCCGTGGCGAGCCCGATGCCGCTGCCCGCGCCGGTGATGACCGCCACCCGATCCTGCAACCGCTGCACTATGTCACTCCCAGGAAATGAAGACGTTCTTGGTCTCGGTGAACGCCGCCAGGGCGTCCGGGCCGAGCTCCCTGCCGAGGCCGGACTGCTTGAAGCCGCCGAAGGGCGTCCAGTAGCGGACCGAGGAGTGCGAGTTCACCGAGAGCGCACCCGACTCGACCGCCCTGGCCACCCGCAGCGCCCGCCCGACATCGCGGGTCCAGATGGAGCCGCTCAGTCCGTACGGGGTGTCGTTGGCGATCCTGACGGCGTCCGCCTCGTCCTTGAACGGCGCCACCGACACCACGGGCCCGAAGATCTCCTCGGTGAACGCCCGGTCGGTGACCTCCGGGGTCAGCACGGTCGCCGGGAACCAGTAGCCCTTCCCCTCCGGACAGGACCCCTGCAGGTAGGGGTCCTGGACGAAGCCGCGGACCCGTTCGAGGTGCTCGGCGCTGATCAGCGGGCCCATCTCGGTGCTCTCGTCGAGCGGGTCGCCGACCCTGACGCCCTGGACGGCGGGCGCGAGCAGGGCCATGAACTCGTCGTACACGTCGGCCTGGACGAGCAGCCTGGAACGGGCGCAGCAGTCCTGGCCCGCATTGTCGAAGACGGCGTAGGGCGCGGTCTTCGCGGCCTTCTCGAGATCCGCGTCCGCGAAGACGATGTTCGCCGACTTGCCGCCCAGCTCCAGCGTCAACCGCTTCACCTGCGCCGCCGCCTTGGCGGCGATCTCCTTGCCGACCTCGGTCGAGCCGGTGAAGACGATCTTGGCTACGTCCGGATGCTCGACCAGCCGGGCCCCCGCGACCTCCCCTGCCCCAGGCAGAACCTGGAGCACCCCCTCGGGGAGGCCCGCCGCCAAGGCCAGCTCCGCCAGCCTCAGCGCCGTCAGCGGAGTCCATTCCGCCGGCTTGACGATCACGGTGTTACCGGCCGCAAGCGCGGGGGCCACGCCCCATGACATGATCAGCATGGGGAAGTTCCATGGCACGATGACGCCCACCACGCCCAGGGGCTCCTGGAACGTGATGTCCACGCCGCCGGGCACCGGGATCTGCTTGCCGTGGTTGCGTTCGGGGGCGGCGGCGTAGAAGTGCAGGACGTCGCGTACGGCGCCGGCCTCCCAGCGGGCGCTCCCGATCGGGTGCCCGGCGTTGGCCAGCTCCAGCCCCGCCAGCTCCTCGCCGTGCTCGCCCACCAGGTCGGCGAAGCGCCGCAGCAGCCGCGCCCGGTCACCGGGCGCCACGTCACGCCACGCCGGGTACGCCTTCCCGGCACGCTCCACCGCCCGGTCGACCTCGGCCGCGTCGGCCATCTCGACCTCGGCGAGCACGTCCTCGGTCGCCGGATTAACGATCTTCATGCTCACATCCGTTCGAACCCACGGAACATCTCCCAATCCGTCACCGCCGCGTCGAACGCGGCCAGCTCCACCCGCGCGTTGTTCGCGTAGTGCTCGACCACGTCCTCGCCGAACGCCACGCGGGCCAGCTTCGACCCCTCGAACAGGGCGAGCGCGTCGCGCAGCGTGTGCGGCACGGTCTCGGCACCCGAGGCGTAGGCGTTGCCCTCGAAGGGGTCCTCCAGCGGCAGCTCGTTGTCGATCCCGTACAGGCCGGCCGCGATCAGCGCGGACACCGCCAGGTACGGGTTGACGTCGCCGCCCGGCACCCGGTTCTCCACGCGCAGCGACTGGCCGTGGCCGACGAGGCGGAGCGCGCAGGTGCGGTTGTCGACGCCCCACTTGACGGCCGTGGGGGCGAAGCTGCCGGGCACGTAGCGCTTGTAGGAGTTGATGTTGGGGGCGTACATGAGGGTGAGCTCACGCAGGCAGGCCTGCTGCCCGGCGATGAAGCGGGCGCCGAGCGGCGACAGCCCGTACGGCCCCTCGCCCGCCATCACAGGATCGCCCTCCACGCTGCGCAGCGAGATGTGGATGTGGCAGGAATTGCCCTCGCGCTGGTTCGGCTTGGCCATGAAGGTGATCGACTTGCCGTCCTGGGCGGCGATTTCCTTGGCGCCGTTCTTGTAGATCGCGTGGTTGTCGCATGTCTTGAGCGCCTCGTCGTAGCGGAAGGCGATCTCGTGCTGGCCCAGGTTGCACTCGCCCTTGGCGGACTCGACGTACAGACCGGCGCCTTCCATGCTGCGCCTGATGCGGCGCAGCAGTGGCTCGATGCGGGCGGTGCCGAGGAGGGAGTAGTCGACGTTGTAGAGGTTCGCGGGCGACATGTCGCGATAGGCGCGCTTCCACGCGTCCTCGTAGCTGTCCTCGTAGACGACGAACTCCAGCTCGGTGCCCACGTACGCGGCCAGGCCGCGCTCGGCCAGCCGGGCCAGCTGCTTGCGCAGGATCTGGCGGGGCGAGGCGGTCACGTCGCCGCCGCCCTCCCACGCCAGGTCCGCCATCAGCATCACGGTCCCCTCCTGCCACGGCACCCGGCGCAGCGTGGCCAGGTCCGGCTTCATCACGAAGTCGCCGTACCCGCGGTCCCAGGACGACATCGCATAGCCGGAGACGGTGTTCATGTCCACGTCCACCGCGAGGAGGTAGTTGCAGCCCTCGGAGCCGTGGTGCAGCACCTCTTCGAGAAAGTAGCGCGCCGACAACCTCTTGCCCTGCAACCGACCCTGCATGTCGGCGATCGCCAGCAGAACGGTGTCGATCCGCCCGGCCGCCACCTCGTCACGCAGTTCGTCGACGGTCAGGAACCCTTCGCTCACGTGACGTCGCTCCCATCTGGCATGGCGCGCTTTCCCGTTGATTGGGCTAGTCTCAGACCATTGATGTGCATGCCGGGATCGCTTGTCAAGACCTGAGGACACGTTGGACGAGTCGGCACGTTTGATGACGGTGCTGCGCCCGGTCAGGGCGGGCAACGCCTTCGAGGAGACCGTGGAACGGCTGCTCCAGGCCATCAAACTGGGCGTGGTGGCGCCGGGCGGCAAGCTGCCTGCCGAGCGCGAGCTGGCCGTCCAGCTCGGCATCAGCAGGGTGACCCTCCGCGAGGCGATCCGCGCCTTGTCGGACGCGGGTTATCTGGACGTACGGCGAGGACGGTACGGGGGCGCGTTCGTCACGTACGCGCCGCCCAAACCGAACGCCGGAGACCTGCGGCAGGTCGTGGCGGACATGGGCATGGACGACCTTTCGGACGCCCTGACGTTCCGGCTGGCCGTGGAGTGCGGCGCGGCCCAGGTCCTGGCCACCTCCGAGCTGACCGAGGAGAAGCGGGCCCTGTTGCTGCGCAGGTTGTCGGAGCTGAACAAGGCGTCCCTGGAGGACTATCGCCGCTTCGACACCGCCTTCCACCTGTCGATCGCCGAGCTGACCGGCTCGACCCTGCTGGCGACGACCTGCGCCGACGCGCGATCCCGGGTGAGCGACCTGCTGAACGCGATCCCGATGCTCCAGGTCAACCTGGACCACGCCGCCCTGCAACACCAGGCCATCGTGGACGCCATCCTCGCCGGCGACCCCGAAGCGGCCCGGCGGGCGATGACCGAACACCTGGAGGGCACCGCCGCGCTGTTGCGCGGGTTCCTGTCCTGACGCGATCCCGGCATGCGACTCGTACCATCGTGGTAAGTCATGGGGGATTGGTTTCAGTACAACATCGTCGCCACGGGACGGCTGCCGCTGTTCTGTTACTTCGTCACGCTCATCGTGGCGTTCGTTGCGACCCGCATCAATGTGCGCCTGATCAGGGCGAAGGTCGGCTGGTTCCGCAACGTGAGCGTGGGGGAGATGCACATCCACCACGTCGTGTTCGGCGTCATCCTGATGATGATCGGTGGGGTGACCGGGCTCATCGTCTCGTCCGCCTCACAGGCCGGGTACGTGGCGGCGGCCTGCGTGTTCGGGCTCGGCTCCGCGCTCGTGCTGGACGAGTTCGCGCTGATCCTGCACCTGCACGATGTGTACTGGGAGGAGGAAGGACG
Source organism: Nonomuraea sp. 3N208 (assembly GCF_052245935.1). Taxonomy (NCBI): domain Bacteria; kingdom Bacillati; phylum Actinomycetota; class Actinomycetes; order Streptosporangiales; family Streptosporangiaceae; genus Nonomuraea; species Nonomuraea sp. 3N208. Next base: position 318,151 of record NZ_JBQQBR010000001.1, read on the forward strand.
GACGTCGGTCGACGCGGTGTTCATCGCGATCGCGGTAACCGGCCTGCTCCTCATCGGTCTGCGTCCTTTGATATGGAACTACGGCACTTGGGTCAATCCCACCGCGCTGATCGTCGCCAACCTGGTGCTGGCAGTCGTCACGCTGCTGAAAGGGAAGATCTGGACCGGGATGGCAGGGCTGTTCGTGCCGCCGATGCTCCTGGTCGGGGCGATCCGGCTGGCCCGGCCGGGGTCGCCGTGGGCGCACTGGTTCTTCGCCAAGAAGTCGCCGCGCAAGATGGCCAGGGCGATCCATCGTGAGGAGAGGTGGCGGCGGCCGGTGATCAAGGTCAAGATCGCCTTCCAGGAGTTTCTCTCGGGGCGTCACGATCTGCCTTCCACGCGGCGTGGTCGTCGGCATACTTGAGGTATGGCACTTCCTCCGTTGTATGAGGGGTTGGAGGACAAGATCCCCGACTCCCTGGACGATCTCCACGGGCCGGCCGAGGGCGTTGTGCCTCTGCCGAACCACCTGGTGTGGTCGGGCCTGACCCGCTTCGACCTGTCCAACTATCGGTTGCGGTTGTCGATGTATCGCATCGTCATCACCGGCGGGCGCCGTGTCGACTATGAGACGTACTTGAACGCGGATCACCTTGTCAAGGATTGGCCGCTCCTGAGCAAGGGGCTCGGGCCCGCCTACCGTCGCGCGTGGGAGAGGAAGCTCCCGCTGCGGCGGGATACGGCCGCCTGATGTACTTTCCGCCTTTCCATGAGCGGTTGCTCCACGCTGTGTTGCCCGTCTGCGAGCGCTACGGCTTGGTGCTCGCAGGCGGCTACGCGATCAAGGCTCACGGCTTCACCGACCGCCCGAGCAAGGACCTCGACTTCGCCACGGCCGAGGAATTGCCGCTGCCCAGCGTCGCCGCCGGGGTTATTGGAGCGTTCCAAAGCGCCGGTTTGAGCGCGTCGATCATCGAGGTCACGCCGCGGTCGGGTCGGCTGATGGTCGAGGACGCGACGACTGGCGAGTGGTGCGAGTTCGACCTGCTGCGCGAAGCGTTCCAGCAGCGCCCGGCTACCTGAGGCATGCTGCGGGTGCTGAGTGTGGAGGACGCGATCGGGCTCAAAATGCGGGCATTGCACGAGCGTAGCTATGCGCGAGACATCATCGACGTCGCGTCGGTGGCACACCTCTACAGCTTCCAGGCACTCGAGAGCCTCGCCAAGCCGCACAACGACTATTTCTCGCCCTATGCGCTGGCTTCGCGATTGGAGGCTGTCGACTCCATAGACGACGAGGAATTCGAAGCTTATGGACTTGGCGAAGAGCAGATCAGACAGGTCCGGCGGTTCGCTCTGGCATGGCTTCAGGACATCCAACTACGGCGGGCCGACGACGGCGATGCCGACTTCGACTATCCCGACGTGCCCGAGATTGACTGATCGCCACCGATCATCGGTGTGAGCAGTGGGCGTTTGGCGGTGCGGCCGTCGCCTGAGGAGCGGCCGCGCAGGCGGCGGGCGAGCCACGGCCCCAGGAACGTGGCCAGCCACCGCGCCTCCGTCGCCGCTGCGCGCCAGGCCGACGGCGCGGCCAGGGGCGGGAGCGGGGCCATCCAGGTGTCGTCGCTGTCCGGCAGCTCCAGCGCGTGCGCGACCGCGGCGGCGAAGCGGGTGTGACCCTCGGGGCTGGCGTGCAGCCGGTCCACGCTCCACATCCTGGCGTCGGTGATGTACGGCAGCGGGTACGTGTCGATCAGCGTGACCCCGTGGCGGGCGGCGGCCTCTCGGACGCGGGAGTTGTAGTCGAGCAGTCTGGGCACGAGGGGGCGGGCCAGCGGCGCGATCTTCCCGATGTCGGGAAATGTCACGGTGACCACGTGGGCCCCGGCGCCGGTCAGCGCGGCGAACATGTCCTCCACGGCGTCCACAACCGCGGCGGCGTCGAAGCCGGAGCGGATCACGTCGTTCATGCCCGCCATGACCGTGGCCAGGTCGGGGCGCAGCTCCAGGGCGACCGGCAGTTGCTCGTCGCGGATCTGGGAGGCCTGGCGGCCGCGGACGGCGAGGTTGGCGTAGAGCAGCTCGGGATTGGCGCGGGACAGGTGCTCGGCGAGGCGGTGGGCCCAGCCGCGGTGGCCGCGGACGTCGTCGCCGTCGCCCAGGCCCTCGGTCTGGCTGTCGCCGAGCGCGACGTATCGGCTGTAGGTCATGAGGTCGTCCTTCCGGCGTGGGCGGCGCGCTCGCTCAGCGTCCGCGCGGTCTGCAGGCACCAATCGCGCATCTCCCGCTCCAGCCGGCATCCGGCCAGGCAGGACAGGTAAGAGCCGATCCGCTCTCCCTCGCGCAGGAACGTCTCCTCGTCCCGGTTGCCGCGCAGGCGCACCAGAGTCTGCTCGAAGAACGCCAGTTTGGCTGCGGCCTGCTCGGCCCGCTCCTGGAGCTGCGCGATCAGCGGCGCGGGGTCGAGCACGTCCACGGCGTGGACCTTGACGGCCAGGTCCTCGCGGATGAGCAGGGGCTTGGCCGGGGCCGCGGCGAAGGAGGCCAGCTCCTCAACGCCTGTGTCGGTGACCTTGAACACCCGCTTGTTGGGCCGGCCCTGCTGGACGACCTCCCGCCCGGCCACCAGGCCGCCGGCCTCCAGCTTGGTCAGCTCGGCGTAGAGCTGCTGCGGGGCGGCGTACCAGAAGTTGGCGACTCCGACGTCGAAGATCTTGGTGAGCTGGTAGCCGCTGTATTCGCCGTCGAGCAGGGCCGCGAGGACGGCGTGTCGAAGGGCCATGCGCTAGTCATGCCCATGAGTAGTCATGGACATGACTATAGGATGGGTTGGGCGGTCGCGCTAGAGGGCGACCGCCGAGCGGAGGGCGAGGCCCGCGCCCAGGAGGACGACCATAGTGGCAGTGCCGAGCGGGGCCAGGCCGGACACCTTGGCGGCCAGGCGCCGGCCAGCGGAGGCCCGTTGTTCCAGGCGGTCCACCAGCTTGACCAGGAGCAGGCCGGTGATGGTCAGCGTCGCGGCCATGCCGACGCCGTAGGCGGTCACCAGCGCCACGCCGAACCAGGTGCGGCCGAGAGCGATCGCGCCGAGCAGGACGATCAAGGCTGAAGGACTGGGGACGAGGCCGCCCGCCACGCCGAGCCCCACGAGACCGGCGCGCCGGCTCTTGGCCGTGTCCCTGTCTCTGCCGTCGCCTTCGTGGTCGTGAGCCTGACCGGGGTCGTGTCCGTGTCCGTGGCCGTGGCCATGCCCGTGGGCGTGGCCGTGGAGGGAGCCGCGGCGCGCGTTCATGAGGAGGCGGAGACCGATGACGGCGATCAAGGCGCCACTGGCTACCCCAAGCCAGGCCAGCACCGACTCCCCGGCCAGCGTCGTGAACACGGTCAGCAGCAAGCCCACCACCAGCACCCCGACCGTGTGCGTGGCCGTCACCGTCGCCCCCACTACGATCGCGTCGCGCGGGCGGCCGCGCCGCCCGGCCAGGTACGCGGCCATGATCGTCTTGCCGTGCCCGGGGATCAGCGCGTGCCCGGCCCCCAGCACCACCGCCAGCCCGACGGCCAGCAGCCCGAGCGGCACGGTCAGCGAGTCCGAGCCGACGAGCTCGGTGAACGTCCGGTCCAGGGCGCTCAGCGCGTCACCGATAGGCCCGCCGATCCCGATCCCGCCCGGCGCGACGGCGCCACCGCCACCGTCCGACCCGCCCGGGGACGACAGGCCGGCGCCCGGGCCCGCCACGGTCAGCGTGGCGGTGCGCTGGTCGAGCGGGTCGGAAAGCAGATCGTCGGGGTACGTCCGAAGCTCCCGGCTCACGCTCGCGGCGGGCACCGACGAACGGGACAGCCGTACCCCGTCGCCGACGGCGGTGATCTCACGCCAGCCGATCCTGTCCTGCTCGAACCCGTCGGTGAACTCCACGGCACCCGAAGCGCGGACCTCGGTGACGAGCCGGCAGGTCAGGCGGCTGGTCTGGAGACCTCCCTCGCCGGGGGCGTAGGCGAACTCGGAGCTCGCCACCCGCCACGGCACCGCCTTCCCGGCGACCACGAGACGTTGCGTGGCGGCGAGCGCGGCGCAGCGGCGGGCCGCGTACCCGGCGTTGACCTGCGGCTTGGCCTGCAGGGTCGGCAGCTCGGCCAGGTCCACGACGGCGAGGTTGCGTACCTCGGACGGGGTGATCCGCAGGCCGTTGTAGTGGTTGGCGGTGAATTTGCCGAGCGGGTGCAGCGACGACGCAGCCCGGGCAGAGCCGGGCAGCAGGACGCCCGCGCACAGGGACAGCAGCAGGGCCGCCGCCCCGGACAGCAGGCCGAGCCGGACCGGTCTCATGAGAACCTCGCGAGGGCGGAGAGTGACGGATCGAAGCCGGGGTCCACACGCACCGAGCGGCCGAGCGCCTGCTCGATCTTGGCCCGGTGGTAGCTGAGCAGCGGGTTCCGCCAGCCGGTCGAGGTGGCCTTCTTCGCGTAAGGCAGTGCCTCGTCCGGCTTGCCCGCCTTGTACAGGGACCAGGCGAGGACGTCGGCGGAGACGGGGTTCTGGTTGCGGTCGTACTCGGTCCTGGCATACTTCACGGCCAGATCCGGATCCCCGTGGTCGGCCTCGAACTCCGCCCACGTCAGGAAGTCCTGCACGCCCGCGGACTCGAACAGTCGCCGCTGCGCCTTGAGCAACGTCCAGTCGGGCCGCCCACCGGCCTTGAGCTGGGTCTCGCCCTGCTCGATGAGGTATTGGGGAAGCGGGAGCCGTTCGACGACCCGCTCGTAGATCTCGAGCGCCTCGTTCAGCCGGCCGCCGAGCGCCGCCGCCTTGGCCTGGCCGGCGACGGCCGGCGTGTAGGCGGGGTAGGCCTGCAGGGCCTTGGTGTACCAGGTGTTCGCCGTGGCCAGGTCGCCTTCGTGGAGCGCCAGCTCGCCCAGGTAGTAGCGGGCGTAGGCGAGGTCGGCCGGCAGCCAGGCGTCCTTGTGCGCGTACTCCAGATACTCGCGGGCCTTGTCCTGGTCGCCGCGAAGCTCGGCGGCGTAGGAGGCGCGGGCGAACGCCGCCACCCCCGGGCGCAGGTCCAGCATCTTGGCCACGGCCCGCTCCGCGCCGCGCAGGTCCCCGAGCTGGGTCTTGGCGTCGGCCAGCACGCCGTAGGCCGCGGCGGAGTACGGGTTGGCGTCGAGGGCCCGCTCGGCCAGCCGTACCGCGTCGGAGAACTCGTGGCGGCCGGCCGCCAGGGCGGCCTGGCCCGCGAGCACCGCGTCGTCGCCGGGCTTCAGCTTGGCGGCGGTGTCGAGCGCGCCCTCGGCCTTGGCGTAGTACGACGGGTCGCCGGTGATCCTGGCCTGGTCCACGTACTGAGAGCCGAGCTCGGCCCAGCCCCGGTAGTCGCCGGGCAGGCGCTTGAGCCGCTCCTGGAGGGTCTCGGTGAAGGGCTTGGCCGCCGCCGCAGGCTCGGACGCGGGCGTCGCGGAGAAGGAGACGATCGTAAAGATCATTGCCCCGATGAGGGCGAATCCGGCGAATATCGCGAGGGTGCGCATGTCGAAGGCTCCAGAGCTGGGTGTCGGGCCGGCCGGACGTGACGGGGAGCACGGCCGGCCGGCCCTCTCGCTGGCGGCAGACGATGGGAGACGGGGGTCTGCCGCCGGGGTGGACCGGCCGGTTTGGAGAGAGGGAACCGGCCGGTCGAGGGTCTAGCGCTGGTTCACAGCGACGTTGCTGGGCAGCGGGATGTACGGGAACGACTGGCCGAACGGCTTGTCGTTCATGTCCACCTTGTCCGTCAGGCCGGGCACGAGCTTGCCGGACTGCGCGGCGCCGGCCAGGGCCTGCAGCTCGATGTCCACGACGTCGTCGCCGAGCCGGCGGCCGTTCGGGAAGCCCTGCAGGTCGCCGGCCAGGACGCCGAGCCTGTTCGGGTCCTTCGAGGGCGGGATCGACATGTTGAGCCGCAACTGCTCGGAGGGACGTAGCTTGCCCGCGTCCTTGTTGAGCACCTGCGAGTTCAGGTCGGCCTTGATGGGGCCGTTCTGCTTGGCGATGCCGGTGAGGAAGATCTCGACCAGGTCGTTACGCGGGGTCGCGGGGGCCTTGATGCCGTAGATGGCCTCGAGCAGCCTGGCCACCTCGGGGTCGGTGACCCGCTTGACCAGGGCCGCCACGTCGGCGTCCTTCGACGGGTCCAGGGCGTTGTAGGCGTCCTTGAGGCCGGCGGGCGCGACGACCTCGTTCACCAGCGGGTTGCACAGGCGCGAAACCTGGACGTACCTGCTGCCGTTGAACTTGTCGGTCGTCGAGCAGATGCCGATCACCGGGTTGCGCTTGGGGTCGCCCTTGAGCGCGAGGTCCTTCTGTGGCACCTGGAGACCGATCGTGTTGACGTTGTAGCCCCTGGTGGTGTCCTGGCCGACCTCCGACAGGTTGCCGCCGTAGAGCAGGTCGAACACGCGCAGGTCCAGGAAGAACGCCTCGTCCGACTGGCCGGCGAACGTCTTGCCGCCGCTCGGCAGGCTCTTGATGGACTGGGCGCGCAGGCTGCCGTAGTCCGGCATGGAGGCCGGGCCGACGTTGCTCGGCGCCGCGATGCCGTCCGAGACCAGCGTCTGGGTGCCGTTCGGCGTGATCCGCTTGAGCGTGTAGCGCTGGCGGAAGAGCAGGTTGGGGTCGTTCAGCGAGGTGACGGGGCCGTTGTTGTACAGGAACGTGGTGTTGCCGCGCTTGTCCTCGTCGCGGAACATCCACTGGTACGTGATGTCGGTCTTGCCGTCACCGTTGTTGTCGATCTTGATGTTGTATCGCGCGCGGGTGTCCCACGGGTAGAAGTTGGGGCCGCCGTTGGGCTCCTGGAATCCGTTCCAGTTGGCCAGCAGGGTCACCGTGTCGGCCTTGTCCGGGCTGACGAACGCGTACACGTCGGTGTTGTCGATCTGCGGCAGACCCGCGGTCATGGGGGCCTCGCGGTGCGAGGAAGCCATGCCGGAGTCGGTACGGAGCACGGCCAACGACGACGCGGCAACCGCTGCGGCGAGGCCAAGTCCGACAAGAGCGCGCCGGTTGATCCGGAGCTCCATTTTCGGTCCTTTCGAAGGGCTGATCGGTTGGTACGAGGTTCCGGCCGGGTTCCTCGACGCCCTATTCGTCCGTGGGCCGCATTCGGATGTCGGTCTCCTCCTCAAGGATGAGGGTCAACCAAAGTTGACATACTTAGGTCGTCAATTTAGGTTGACCGGTGTGGATTGCGTGGTCCCGTTCGTTGGAGCTCATCGAGCAATGTCGTGAGAGGAGATGCGGTGATCAAGGAGCTGCTTGCCTACGTGCGCCCGCACCGGAAGGTCCTGTTCCTGGGCGGACTGCTGGGGTTGATCGGCTCGGCGGCGGGGCTGGCGATGCCGTTGCTGGCCAAGTACGTCGTGGACGCCTTCGGCGAAGGTGGGTCCATGGCCCGGCCGCTGCTGGGGTTAACCGCGGCGGTGCTGGTTGGCGCGGTTGTGTCGGCCGCCGGCAGTTACCTGATGGAGCGCACCGGCGAGGGCATCGTGCTCGGTGCCCGGCGCAGACTCGTCGACAGGATGCTCCGGCTCAAGGTCGCCGACGTGGACCGGCTCAAGCCCGGCGACCTGCTGTCGCGGGTGACCGGTGACACGACGCTGCTGCGCGCGGTGCTGACCAACGGCATCGTCGAGTCGGTCAGCGCGGCGTTCATGCTGGTCGGGGCCATCATCTTGATGGTGGCGATGGACGGCGTGCTGCTGCTGATCACGCTGCTCGTGATCGTGGTGATCGGCGGGCTGGTCGCGCTCATCATGCCGAAGATCCAGCGGGCGCAGTCGCAGGCCCAGGAGGCCGTGGGCGAGATGGGGGCCGTGCTGGACCGGGCGCTGCAGGCGTACCGGACCGTGAAGGCGAGCGGCGCGGAGGAGCGGGAGATCGCCGTGGTCGGCGAGGCGGCGGTGCAGGCCCGCGACCGAGGGCTGCAGGTGGCAGGGTGGACCTCGCTGGCCGGGGTGGCGACGTGGATGGCGGTGCAGATCGCGTTCCTGGCCGTGCTGGCCGTCGGCGGGGCCAGGGTCGCCTCCGGCGCGCTGGAGGTCTCGTCGCTGATCGCGTTCCTGCTGTACCTGTTCTACCTGGTGCCGCCGATCGGGCAGCTCGTGCAGGGCGGGGTTCAGCTCCAGCAGGGGCTGGCCGCGATGAAGCGCATCAAGGAGATCGAGGAGCTGCCGGCCGAGCCCGCCGAGCCGGTCGTGGTGTCGGGCGGCCCAGGATCGGGCGGGGTGCCGATCGGGGTCACGTTCCGGGATGTGGTGTTCCGGTACGGCGAGGACCGGCCGGTCGTGCACGACGGGGTCAGCTTCGAGGTGCCGCCCGGCGGGCTGACCGCACTGGTGGGGCCGTCGGGAGCAGGCAAGTCCACGGTGTTCGGCCTGCTCGAACGCTTCTACGACCACCAGGACGGGAAGATCGAGATCGGCGGCCGGGACATCCGCGACTGGCCGCTGGGTGAGCTGCGTGCCTCACTCGGGTACGTCGAGCAGGACGCCCCCGTGCTGGCCGGCACCCTGCGGGAAAACCTGCTCTTCGCCGCCCAGGACGCCACCGAGGAGGAGCTGCGCCGTGCCCTCGCCCGCACCAGGCTCGACGACCTCGTGGCCAGGCTGCCCGAGGGCCTCGAGACGGCGGTCGGGCACCGGGGCGTGCTGCTGTCCGGCGGCGAGCGGCAGCGGGTCGCCATCGCCCGGGCGCTGCTGCGCAAGCCCAGGCTGCTGCTGCTCGACGAGGCCACCTCGCAGCTCGACGCGGTCAACGAGATGCGGCTGCGCGAGGTCATCGCCGAGGTCGCCATGGAGACGACCGTGCTGGTCATCGCGCACCGGCTGTCCACGGTGACGAACGCCGACCGGATCGTGGTCATGGAGGCCGGCGGCGTACGGGCCGTCGGCACGCACGCCGAGCTGGTGGGCGCGGACGAGCTCTACCGCGAGCTGGCTGCCACGCAGTTCCTCGTCGGATAGTCGTTGTAGTCTTCGGGAGACATCGTTGAATGCCTTCATTCAGGAGGGTCGCCATGAGCCGCACCGTGCGCGCGCCGCGAGGCACCACGATCACCGCAAAGGGGTGGCCGCAGGAGGCGGCGCTCCGGATGCTCCAGAACAACCTGGACCCGGAGGTCGCCGAGCACCCTGAGCAGCTGGTCGTCTACGGCGGTTCGGGGAAGGCGGCGCGGGACTGGGCGTCGTACGACGCGCTGGTCAGGACGCTCACGACGCTCGAGGGCGACGAGACCCTCCTCGTGCAGTCGGGGCGGCCCGTCGGCGTGTTCCGCACGCACGAATGGGCGCCGCGGGTGCTGATCGCCAACTCCAACCTGGTGCCCGACTGGGCCAACTGGGAGGAGTTCCGGCGGCTGGAGGCGGCCGGGCTCACCATGTACGGGCAGATGACCGCCGGGTCGTGGATCTACATCGGCACGCAGGGCATCCTGCAGGGCACGTACGAGACGTTCGCGGCCGTCGCCGCCAAGCGGTTCGGCGGGACGATGGCCGGAACGATCACACTGACGGCGGGACTGGGCGGGATGGGCGGCGCCCAGCCGCTGGCCGTCACCATGAACGGCGGGGTGGCCATCTGCGTCGACTGCGACCCGCGCTCGGTCACCCGCCGCATCGAGCACCGCTACCTCGACGTGGAGGCCGCCTCGATGGAAGAGGCGCTGCGGCTGGCGTACGAGGCGCGCGACGCGCGGCGGCCGCTGTCGATCGGGGTCGTGGGGAACGCCGCGGACATCGTGCCGGCGTTGCTGGCCCGCGGGGCCGAGATCGACATCGTGACGGACCAGACCTCCGCCCACGATCCCCTGATGTACCTCCCGCTCGGCATCGCCTTCGAGGACATGGCCGCCGCACGGGAGAAGGATCCGGCCGGCTTCACCGAGCGGGCCCGTGCTTCGATGGCGCTGCACGTGGAGGCCATGGTCGGGTTCAAGGACGCGGGGGCCGAGGTCTTCGACTACGGCAACTCGATCAGGGGTGAGGCGCGGACGGCCGGCTACGCGCGGGCCTTCGACTTCCCCGGGTTCGTGCCCGCCTACATTCGGCCGCTGTTCTGCGAGGGCAAGGGGCCGTTCCGGTGGGCGGCGCTCAGCGGCGACCCCGCCGACATCGCCGCCACCGACCGGGCCATCCTGGAGCTCTTCCCCGAGAACGAGCCGCTCGCCCGGTGGATCAGGAAAGCCGGGGAGAGGGTGCACTTCCAGGGGCTGCCCGCGCGGATCTGCTGGCTGGGGTACGGCGAGCGCAACGTGGCCGGGGAGCGCTTCAACGACATGGTGGCCTCGGGAGAGCTTCAGGCACCCATCGTGATCGGGCGGGACCATCTGGACAGCGGGTCCGTCGCGTCGCCGTACCGGGAGACGGAGGCCATGGCGGACGGGTCGGACGCGATCGCGGACTGGCCGCTCCTGAACGCCCTGCTCAACACGGCCTCGGGTGCGGCCTGGGTGTCGATCCACCATGGGGGTGGGGTCGGGATCGGGCGCTCCATCCACGCCGGCCAGGTGACGGTCGCCGACGGCACGGCGCTGGCGGGAGAGAAGGTGAACCGCGTCCTCACCAATGACCCTGGGACGGGGGTCATGCGGCACGTGGACGCCGGCTACGAGGAGGCCGTGGAGGTCGCCGACGCGCGTGGTGTCCGCATCCCGATGCGAGAGTCCTGACCCCGTACCGGCACCACCGGGTTCGCTGCCCCCGGCAGATGTGTACAGGATGGGATGAGAATGCCGGGCACGATGCGTTGGAGGTGGCGTGGCGGACGGATATCACGGTGGGCTGGGTGTACTGCTGGATGGCCGTAGGTTGTCGCCCGTGCAGCGCAGAATCGCGCACTACCTCAGCGAGCACCTGGACGAGGCGATCTTCCTGTCCAGTGTCGAGCTCGCCGAGCGGGCCGGGGTCAGCCAGCCGTCGGTGACCAGGTTCGCCATGGTGCTCGGTTTCGCCGGATACCCCGAGCTACGCCAGGCGTTGCGTCCGCTCGTGCTGGGTGGCGGCGGCGCCGGCGGGGCCGGCGCGCCGCAGGAGAGCCTGCTGCGCGGTGCCATCGACTCTGAGATCCGCAACCTGGCCCAGGTGCGGGAGCGCCTGGCGGCTTTCCCGCTCAAGGAGCTGGGTGAGCAACTGGCCGCCACCGAGCCCCTGCTCGTGCTGGGCCTGCGGGTCTCCTGCGGGCTGGCCACCACGTTCGCCTACTACGCCCGCCGCATCCACCCCGACGTGCGGCTGCTCACCCACGGCGGGTCTGAGCTGGCCGACGGGTTGCACGCGGCACGGCGGGCCGGGGCGGAGTGGCTGGTGGCCGTGGTGCTGCCGCGTTATCCCACGGAGGCGCTGCAGGCCCTCGAGTACGCGGAGAAGCTGGGGCTCAGGGTGGCGGCGATCACCGACAAGCCGGTTTTCCCCGCCGAGGTCGTGCTGGATGCGCCCGTCGGCGACCGGCTCGTGTTCGACTCGCACGCGGCGCCGCTGGCCCTCGCCATGGCCCTGGTGGAGGCCATGGCGGACGCGGCGCCGCTGCGTACGCAGGCACGGCTCGAGGAGTACGAGCGGATGACCGACGAAACCGGTACGTTCCTACCCGGCGATCTTGCCTAGCGACCGCACCGACCAGATCGTGGTCACCACCGCCAGCACGATGAAAACCGCGAACGCGATCGGGATCGAGGAGTCGGACAGCTGCCCGGCGAACAGCGCCCGCCCCGCCTCCACCGCGTGGTAGAGCGGATTGACCGGGGCGATCACCTTCATCCATTCGGGCGCGAAGGAGATGGGCACGAACAGCCCGGCCAGCAGCATGATCGGCAGCATGAACAGGTTGAGCGTCTGCGACATGCCGTTCTCGTCCCGGATGGTCAGCGCCAGCCCTTGCGACAGGCTGGAGGCGAACAGGCCGGTCGCGGCCATGAGCAACAGCACGAGCACCAGCTCGACGGCCCCGATGCGCACGCCCATGGCGATTGCCACGATCAGCACCAGAATCGCCTGGAAGACCAGCTGGACCATGTCCTTGGCCACCCGCCCGAGCACGATGGCCGGGCGCCACGCGGGGCTGACGGCGTACCGTTCGATCGAGCCGCCGCGCAGCTCGGCGATCAGCCCGAACCCGGAGAACATCGACCCGAAGACCGCGATCATCATCATCGCCGCCGGCGTGAACAGGCGCAGGGCATCGACCGTCGTGCCGCCGGGCGTCATGGTCTTCAGCAGCGGTGCGAACATCACCAGGTAGAGCACTGGCTGCAGGATGCCGAACAGCGGCCAGATCGGATTGCTGAACGACTTCTTCAGCTCGTAGCCGGTGAAGAGGGCGGTGTGGCGGATCATGCGGCGGCTCCGGTGTCACGTAGCGAACGGCCGGTCTTGGCCAGGAACACGTCGTCGAGCGTGGAGCGGTCGAGCGCGATCGAACTCAGCTTGAGACCCTGCTCCTCCAATGCCCGCAGCAGCGCCGGCAGTGTGTGCTCACCGTCGTCCACGTAGACGCGCAGCAGGTCGTCGTCGAGGCGGGTCTCGCGGACCAGCGGCCCGAGCGTCTCGGCGGCCCGCTCGGGATCGTCGACCCTGAGTGTGATCACGTCGCCGGAGACCTCGCGCTTGAGTGCGGCGGGGGTGCCCTCGGCCACGACCAGGCCGTGGTCGACGATCACCAGCCGGTCGCACAACGCGTCGGCCTCGTCCAGGTAGTGAGTGCTGAGCAGCACGCTGGTGCCCGACTCGCGGAGCTGCTCGATGCGGTCCCACAGGTTGGCCCGGTTCTGCGGGTCCAGGCCGGTGGTGGGCTCGTCGAGGAAGAGCAGCGGCGGGTTGTGCACCAAGCCGATCGCGATGGCGACCCGCCGCTTCTGGCCCCCGGACAGCGTACGGCCGGGGCGGTCGGCGATCTCGGTGAGGTCGAAGCGCTCCAGCACCTCGGCCGTCGCCTGCTTCGGATCGGCCACGGCGTGGATCTTCGCGGCCATCATGACCTGGACTCTGGCGCTGGTCGTGTCCTCGACACCGCCGGCCTGGCTGACGTACCCGAGCTTGCCCCTGATGGCGGCGGGCTCCTTGAGCAGGTCGTGCCCCGCGATCACGGCCGTGCCCGCGTCGGGGGCGATCAGCGTGGCCAGCATCCTGATCGTGGTGGTCTTGCCGGCGCCGTTGGGCCCGAGCACACCGAAGATCTCGCCCTTCTCGATCTCCAGGTCGACGCCGCGGACGGCCTCGACGGTCTGCGGACCCTTGCGGCTCCTGGTGGTGAAGGTCTTCTTTAAGTCGTGCGCCTCAACGATCATGAGACTCCTTTGATGAAGGTCACGGCAATTCGTCCGCCTCGACGCGCGGAATCGCCTTCTCGATCCAGTCGAGCTGGGCCTGGAGCATGGCCCGTGTCAGTAGCAGGTTCTCGCGGATGTGATCAGGGGCGCCGTGGTGGTGCTTGACGTCCACGATGTGGCCCATCGTTTCGACGCCCATCTTGAGCTGCGCCATCCTGCCATGCAGAGCGCTCAGAAGCTCTTGCTTTTCCAGCTTGTCGATGAACGTCAGCGCCACCTGGAACGGGTCGATGATGGGTCTGACCTCGTGCCAGGCCTTCAGCAGCAGCCGCTGGAACTCCTCGCGGCCCGCCTCCGTGATCGTGTAGACGCCCTTGCCGCCTTTGCCTCCCTCCACGATCTCCAGCAGGCCCTCGTCGGCCATTTTGCCGAGTCCGTGGTAGATCGAGCCATAGGCGACGCTGGCCCAGACGTCGGCGCTCATCCCCTCCAGCCGTCTGCGAACCCCGTAGCCGTTCATGGGGCCGTTGAGGAGGACGCCGAGGATCAGGACGCGCATCGATGACATGCACTCAAGTTTGTACTCAAATTTGAGTAGCCGTCAACATCAATAGGCTGACCCTCATGACTGAACGACCTACGGCGCTGGTCACCGGCGCTTCCCGGGGCGTCGGCGCGGCCGTCGCCAGGGCGCTGGGGCCCACGCATCACGTCATCCTGGGCGGGCGGGACGAGAGCGCGCTCGCCCAGGTGGCGGCGGAGCTGCCCGACGCGCGGCCCTGGCCGGTGGAGCTGACCGAGATCGCGGAGGCGGACGTGGCGGGCATCGAGCGGCTCGACCTGCTGGTGCACTCCGCGGGGATCGCCGAGCTCGGCAGGATCGCCGACCTGGCCGCCGAGGTCTGGCGTCGCACCATGGAGGTGAACGTCGTCGCGGTGGCCGAGCTGACCAGGCTGCTGCTGCCCGCGCTCAGGGCGGCCCGCGGCCACGTCGTGTGCGTCAACTCGGGCTCCGGCCAGCGGGCGAACCCCAACTGGGCCGCCTACGCGGCCAGCAAGTTCGCGCTGAAGGCGTTCGCCGACGCGCTGCGGCTGGAGGAGCCCGAGCTCAGGGTGACCACCGTCTACCCGGGCCGGGTCGCCACCGACATGCAGCACGAGGTGCGCAGGTACGAGGGCGGCCCGTTCGAGCCCGACAAGTACCTGCGGGCGGAGAGCGTGGCGCGGGCCGTGCTGGCCGCCGTCACCGCAGGCCCCGACGCCCACCTGACCGAGCTGACCCTGCGGCCGGCGGCCGGACCTGCCAACTGAATGGATCCATTCACTATTGTGGGTCCATGCTGGAACCACTCGCGCGCATAGGACGGGACCCGGCGACCGGCGGCTACGTCAGGGACGCCTGGTCGGAGGTCGACATGGAGCTACGGGAGTGGTTCGCGGGGGAGGCCGCGCGACGCGGCCTCGACCTGCGCGAGGACCGCAACGGCAACCTGTGGGCCTGGTGGGGCGACCCCGCCGGACGGCCCGGCGTGGTGACCGGCAGCCACCTCGACTCCGTGCGGCAGGGCGGCGCGTACGACGGTCCGCTCGGGGTGGTATCGGCCTTCGCCGCGATCGACCTGCTGAAGAACCGCGGTGTGACGCCGGGGCGGCCCTTGGGCGTGGTGTGCTTCACCGACGAGGAAGGCGCCAGGTTCGGCGTGCCGTGCATGGGGTCGCGCCTGCTCACGGGAGCGGTCCAGCCGGACAGGGCGCGCGCGCTGACCGATGACGACGGCGACACCCTGGCCGACGTCATGACCAGGGCCGGGCGCAAGCCGTACGGGATCGGGCGGGACGACGAGACGCTGGCCACGGTCGGCACGTTCGTGGAGCTCCACGTCGAGCAGGGCCGAGGGCTCGTCGACCAGGGACGTCCTGTGGGCGTGGCGAGCACGATCTGGCCGCACGGACGCTGGCGCTTCGACTTCCGCGGCCGGGCCGACCACGCGGGCACCACCAGGCTGGCCGACCGCGACGACCCGATGCTGCCGTTCGCCCGCATGGTGCTGGCCGCCCGTGCGAGCGCCGAGCGGCGCGGCGTGGTGGCCACGGTCGGCAAGGTGCGCCTATCGCCCGGCAACGCCAATGCCGTCCCCGGCCGGGTCTCCGCCTGGCTGGACGCCCGCGGGGCGGACGAGCGGGACGTGCGTGACCTGGTGGCTGAGCTGGCCGAAGGGCTGGACGTGCAGGAGGAGTCGTGGACGCCGGTGGTCTGCTTCGACGCGGAGCTCAGGGACCGGCTGGCCCGGGTGGCCGGCGGCGACACGCCCGCGCCGATCCTGCCGACCGGCGCCGGGCACGACGCGGGAATCATGGCCGCGGCGGGCGTGCCGGCCGGGATGTTGTTCGTCAGAAACCCCACCGGCGTGTCCCATTCCCCCGATGAGCACGCCGAGCAGGCAGACTGCGAGTCGGGAGTCGTCGCGCTGGCGGACGTGCTGGAGGATCTGTGTCGCTGACGTACTGGTGCGAGCAGGCCTGGCTGCCCGATGGCGTCGCGAAGGACGTGCTCGTCGTGGTCGAGGGCAACAGGATCGCCAGGATCGGCCAGGGGCCGCCGCCCGCGGCCGCCGAGCGCCTGGCCGGGATCACCGTCCCCGGCCTGGCCAACGCCCACTCGCACGCCTTCCACCGCGCGCTCAGGGGCGCCGCGCAGGAGGGCAAGGGCGACTTCTGGACCTGGCGGGATCGTATGTACGAGGTGGCCGCCCGGCTCGACCCCGACACCTACCTGCGCCTGGCCACGGCGGTCTACGCCGAGATGGCGCTGGCCGGGGTGACGTGCGTGGGCGAGTTTCACTACCTGCACCACGCGCCGGACGGCAAGCCGTACGACGACCCCAACACCATGGGCCACACCCTCGTCCAGGCCGCCCGCGCCGCCGGGCTGCGCATCGCGCTGCTCGACACCTGTTACCTGTCCGGCGGCATGGGCGCGCCGCTGGCCGGCGCGCAGGCCCGCTTCGGCGACGGTGACGCCGAGCGCTGGGCCGTCAGGGCCGATGACCTGGCCGACTCCTACGAAGGTCAGGGTGACGTGGAGATCGGCGCGGCCATCCACTCGGTGCGAGCGGTGCCGCCCGAGCAGATGCCGGTCGTCGCCGAGTTCTCCCACCGGCACGCGGCGCCCCTGCATGCGCACGTCTCCGAGCAGCGTGCGGAGAACGCGGCCTGCGTCGAAATGTACGCCGCCACGCCCGTCCAGCTCCTCCACGAGCACGGGGCGCTGGGGCCGCGCTCGACCGCCGTGCACGCCACCCACCTGACCGACGTGGACGTCGAGCTGCTCGCCCACTCGGGCACGCACATCTGCATGTGCCCCACCACCGAACGCGACCTCGCCGATGGCATCGGCCCCGCCAGAACCCTCGCCGACCGGGGCGCGCCGATCACGCTCGGCTCCGACAGCCACGCCGTGATCGACCTGTTCGAGGAGGCCAGGGCGGTCGAGCTGGACGAGCGGCTGGCCAGCGGGAAACGCGGCCACTGGCCCGCCGCCGACCTGCTCGCCGCCGCCACCAACGCCGGCCACACCTCACTCGGCTTCCCCGACGCGGGCATGCTCGTGGCCGGCGCGCGGGCCGACCTGGTGTCGGTAAGGCTCGACTCCGTACGCACGGCAGGCGCGAGAGGTCCGGAGGCCGTGGTATTCGCGGCCACGGCGGCCGACGTGCACTCGGTGGTGTCCGGCGGCCGCCGCGTGGTCGAGAACGGCAGGCACGTGCTGGGCGACGTCGGATCCCTGCTGGCCGAGGCGATAGGAGCCCTGCGATGACCACGACCCTCATCGACGGCATCGGGCTGCTGTACACCGGTGACCCGGAGCGCGAAGAGATCGCCGACGCGGCGCTGGTCGTGGCCGATGGTCTGGTGGCCTGGGCGGGTCCCACCGCACAGGCCCCGGACGCCGACGAACGAGTGGACGTGCAAGGGCGCGCCGTCATCCCCGGCTTCGTCGACAGCCACGCGCACCTGATCTTCGCCGGCGACCGGACGGCCGAGTTCCAGGCCCGGATGTCCGGCGAGCCCTACACCGGGGGCGGCATCAGGACCACCGTCGCCGCCACCCGACAGGCCGACGACGCCGAGCTCGCGGCGCGCGCCCGCGCTCTCGTGAACGAGATGCGTGTCCAGGGCACCACAACCGTGGAGATCAAGAGCGGGTACGGGCTGACCGTCGAGGACGAGCGGCGCTCCCTGGAGATCGCCGCTGGCCTGACCGGCGAGACCACCTTCCTGGGGGCGCACGTGGTGCCCCCGGACATGGACGCCGACTCCTACGTGCGGCTCGTGGCCGGAGAGATGCTGGAGGCGTGCGCGCCGTACGCCAAGTGGGTGGACGTGTTCTGCGAGCGCGGGGCGTTCGACGGGGACCAGACGCGGGAGATCCTGAGCGCGGGGATGAAGGCGGGGCTAGGGGTGCGGGTGCACGCCAGCCAGCTCGGCGAGGGGCCGGGCGTGCGGATCGCCTGCGAGCTGGGCGCCGCCTCCGCCGACCACTGCACGCACCTGACGCCCGCGGACGTGGACGCGCTGGCGTCTTCTGAGACGGTGGCGACGTTGCTGCCCGGGGCCGAGTTCTCGACCAGGTCGCCGTACCCGGACGCCAGGCGGCTGATCGACGCCGGGGTCACCGTGGCGCTGGCCACCGACTGCAATCCGGGGTCGTCGTACACGTCGTCGATGGCGTTCTGCGTGGCGCTGGCCGTACGCGAGATGCGGATGACGCCGCTGGAGGCGATCAGGGCGGCCACCTATGGCGGGGCGCGCGCGTTGCGACGTGCGGACGTAGGGTGGCTGCGGCCGGGAGCCCGCGCGGACCTGGTCGTGCTCGACGCCCCTTCATACGTCCATCTGGCCTATCGGCCCGGCGTACCCCTCGTTCACCAGGTGTTCCAGAGCGGTCTCCTCCTTTAGGAGGACATCCAGAACCCTCCCTCGGTCGTAGTGCTTTAGGGAATCTTTGCATCTGGCCGGACGTTGGCCGGATATAGAACGCAGCTGCGGAACGAGGTGCCTGGGGATGGCAAGGCCTACGGGGAGTCGCACGCAGGAGCAGCACGTCGCGGATCGAGATCTGCTGGGGACATACCTGGCAGAGATCGGCCGGGTCCCGCTGCTCACAGCGGAGGAAGAGGTGGAGCTCGCCAAGCGGATCGAAGCGGGACTCTTCGCCGAGCAGTTGCTCGACAGCGGGGGCTCGGAGCCGCGCATCGGGGATGCGGCCGACGAGGAGCTGGAGCGCCTGGCCATCTCGGGTCAGCGGGCGAAGGACGAGTTCATCCAGGCCAACCTGCGACTGGTGGTGGCGGTGGCCAGGAAATACTCCGGCCGGGGGATGCCGCTCATCGACTTGGTCCAGGAGGGGAATCTGGGCCTGGTGCGGGCGGTGGAGAAGTTCGACTACCGGCGGGGATACAAGTTCTCCACCTATGCGACGTGGTGGATCAGGCAGTCGGTGGGGCGGGCCATCCACGAGCAGGCGCGGCCGGTGCGGCTGCCGACGCACGCCGGGGAGCAGATGACCCGGCTGATGCGGGTACGCCGGGACATGCTGGCCGAGTTCGACGCGGAGCCGACCGACGACGACCTTGCCGAGATCCTCGAGCTGCCGATCGAGCGGGTGCGTGAGCTGCGGCGCTGGGCCTCCGATCCCGTCTCGCTCCAGCTGGGCGTGGGTGACGAGGACGAGACCGAGCTCGGCGACATGATCGCGGACGAGACGTGGGCCGATCCCGAGCAGCAGGCGATCGACATCCTGGAGCGGGAGCGGCTGGACCAGTGGCTGACCGGGCTCGAGCGGCCGACCAGCGAGATGTTGCGGTGGCGGTACGGGCTGGTGGACGGGCGTGAGCACACGCTGACGGAGGTGGGCGAACGGTACGGCATCGGCCGCGATCGGGCCCGCCGGATCGAACGCGACGCCTTGGCCCGCCTCCGCAAGATGGCCACGGCCGCCGCCTGACCCACCCGTCCTCCCCAAGCCGCCGGCTCCGCTCTCGGATCCGGCGGCTTCGGCTTTCCACAGGGGGTCGGGCGTCGCGCTGTGCCGACGTGGCCCCATGCCTGAGACGTCGCCCCCAGCATGTCGGCCCCCAGCATGTCGGCCCTGCAGCACGGTGCTCAGCCACCGGCGCAGGAGGCGCTGGAGTGTGCCGTTGCGGCGTCGCGGCCGGCGTGGACGCGGCGGGGCGACGGCGGGGGAAGTCAGGCGGAGTGGAGGAGGCGGCGGAGGAAGTCCTCGACAGCCGCCTCGGCCGCGGCGCGGTCGCCGCCCCTCGCCACCAGCAGCACACTCTCGTTGATGGCCGCCAGCAACATGTGAGCGTGCAGGTCCAGAAAATCCGCCGGGACCGCTTTCGTGGCCTTCAAGGCCGACTTCAGCATGCCGAACGAGTAACGCTCCTCCATGGCTCGCCACCGCTCCCACCCCAGCACGGCAGGTGCGTCCACGAGGACGATCTGCTTGATGACCGGGTCCCCGGCGAGCCTGATCCAGGCCAGGACCCCGGCCTTCAGTGACTCGCCCGGGTCGGTGATGCCGCGCACCGCCTCAATGATCTTGACCCCGATGGCCGACTCCGTGGCCTCGAGCACCGCCTCGAACAAGGCCTCCTTGCCCGCGTAATGGTGGTAGAGCGCCCCCCTGCTCAGCCCGGTCTCCTGCAGGACCGCCTCGATCGAGGTGTCGTCGTAGCCCCGCTCGGCGAACAGCCGCGTGGCGATCGCCAGGACCCTGTCGCGGGTTGCCGCGCCGCGTTCCGCCTTGAGGTTCATGGACTCACTGTAGACAAACCGACCGGCAGTCGGTAATTTCATAGACCGACAGTCGGTCTGTAATCGGTGGGAGGACCCGTGGACGGCATCAACTATGTGGACGTGGGCGAAGGGCCGGCGACGGCGCTGTTCGTGCATGGAGTCGGCACCAGCTCGTACCTGTGGCGCAACGTCATCGCGGAGCTCCAGAACGAGCGCCGCTGCGTCGCCATCGACCTGCCGCTGCACGGCGGCAGCGCGCCGCGCGACGACCTGTCGATCCCCGCGCTCGCCGAGGCCGTGGAGGAGCTGTGCGAAGAGCTCGGCCTCACCGAGGTGGATCTCGTCGCCAACGACACGGGCGGCGCCGTCGCCCAGGTCTTCGCGGTACGGCACAGGGAACGGCTCAGAACGCTCACCCTCACCAACTGCGACGTGCACACCAACACCCCTCCGGAGGCGTTCAAGCCCACCATCGAGCTGGCGGCCAGGGGCGAGCTGGCCGAGCTCACCGCCGCCGTGCTCGACCAGCCGGAGCTGCTGGCCAAGACCGCCTTCGGCGACGGCTACGAGCGGATCGACGACCCGGCGGCGCTGGTGGACGCGTACCTGCGGCCGATCTTCGCCAAGCCCGGCGGCGGCCGGGCCTTCGAACGCCTGCTGGCCTCCATCGACGCCGAGCACCTGATCGCCATCGAGCCGCAGCTCACCGTACTGACCGTGCCGACGCTCGTGGTGTGGGGGACCGGGGACGTGTTCTTCGACGTGAGCTGGGCCCGATGGCTGCGCGACACGATCCCCGGCGTCAGGGAGATCGTCGAGATCGAGGGCGGGCGGCTGTTCTTCCCCGACGAACGGGCCGCGGAGCTGGTGCCGCATTTGCGGCGCTTCTGGGCACAGGAGTCCTAGGCTGCATGGCGTGCATGTCGAAACGCTGCGTCGGTATCCGGTCAAGTCGATGCTGGGTGAGGAGGTCGCCGAGAGCAACGTGACCGAGCGTGGGCTGGCCGGCGATCGGGCGCGGGCGGTGCTCGACGTCGCGACCGGGAAGATCGCCAGCGCGAAGAACCCGCGGCTCTGGCGGGATCTGCTGACGATCGAGGGGGCGCGTGTTCCGGGTGACGCCGAGTTGTCCAGGCTGCTCGGGCGCGAGGTGCGGCTGATCGACGTGCCGCCGGAAGGCGCGGAGTTCGAGCGTTCCGTTCCCGAGCGGGTGCTGGCCGAGGGGATCGAGGCGGAGGTGCCCCACACCGTCGGCACGCTCGGGGCCGCCTCGCCCGGCGGCACGTTCTTCGACTTCGCGCCGGTGCACCTGATCTCGACCTCCGCCGTGGAGCGGATCGGCGCGCATAGCCCGCGCGGGCACGTCGAGGCCCTCCGCTACCGGCCCAACCTCGTCGTCGCGACGGCCCACCCCGGCTTCCCCGAGAACGACTGGGTGGGCAGGGAGCTGCACGTCGGCGACGTGGCGCTGGAGGTCATCGTGGCGAGCCCGCGCTGCGCCGTGCCGACGCTCGCGCACGGGCCGCTCGGGCGGGACGTGGAGGCGCTGCGCACCGTGGCCAGGCACAACCGGGTGCAGGTGTTCGACATGGGGCCGCAGCCGTGCGCGGGGGTGTACGCGCGCGTGCTGCGGCCCGGCCGGATCAGGAAGGGCGATCCGGTACGCCTCGCCTGACTCAGGCCAGCGGCGTCAGGTACTTGTCCAGGTCGTCGATGATCTTGCCGGCGGCCGTGACGCCGATGCCGAGCATCCAGATCTCGTCGTCCACGTTGTGGGCGTTGCCCGACTTGACCGCCTTCAGGTTCTTCCACAGCGGCCCGCCGGTCACTGTGGCCTGCGACTTGGCGGCGGCCTCGCCGTACGCGCTGTAGAAGATCGCATCGGCGTCGGCCTTGGTGATGTTCTCCTGGCTCAGCTTGCCGAAGCGCTTGTCCTGCTGGTCGGCGAGCTGCTGCGCTGCGGGCCTGGGGATGCCTGCGTCGCCCACCACGATGCCGCTGAACGACTCGGGGCCGTACATCCGGATTTCGGTCGGCATGAACCGCACGATGCCGACCTCCAGCTTCGAGAACTTCGCGCCGACCTCCTTGGCCCGTGTCTCGTAGGCGGACAGCAGCTGCGTGGCCTGGTCCTTCTTGCCCAGTGCCTCGGCGTCGAGCAGGAAGTTCTCCTTCCAGGTGACGCCGACCTTCTCGGTGAACACGGTGGGCGCGATCTTGCTGAGCTTGTCGTAGAAAGCCTCCTGCCGGAACTTGGAGCCGAGGATGAGGTCAGGCTTGAGCGCCATGATGGCCTCGATGTTCGGGGCCTGGAGGGTGCCCACCGCCTTGGTGGCGGACAGGGCCGAGCCCAGGTAAGCCGGCCACTTCTGGTTCTCCTGGGCCTGTGCCGCGCCCACGGGCGCCAGGCCGAGTGTGACCATCGTGTCGAGCTTGTCCGTGTCGAGCACCACGACCCGCTGCGGGGTCATCGGCACCTTCGTCTCTCCCATGGCGTGCTTGACGGTCCGGGTGGGGCCCGTCTCCTGGGAGGTGGTTGAAGTGCCGCATGCGGCGAGGGCGAGGAGGGGGAGCATGGCGGTGACGGCCAGGCGGAGACGCATGGGGATTCCTTGATCGCTAAAGTTAGGCAACCCTAAGTATCGCATGCTTGAAATCGCAATGCCGGAATGGGGCCTGTGAGGCGTCCGAAACGAACCTGAAACACCCGTGCGGCGAGATTCACGAATGTGAAACAAGCCTGGTCGCGCCACGAAACTCCGGGAGAACACGCTGTGGCAACACGTCACACGTAAGGAGGGTCGCTTCGATGATCGACAGCGGCACTACCGCCTGGATGCTGGTATGCACCGCCCTGGTGCTGCTGATGACTCCGGGCCTCGCGTTCTTCTACGGGGGCATGACCAGGGCCAAGAGCGTCCTGAACATGATGATGATGTCGTTCGTGAGCATCATCGTCGTCACCGTCGCCTGGGTGCTCTACGGCTACTCCCTCGCGTTCGACGCCGTCGGCGATGGCTCGGGCGTCGTCAACAAGATCGTCGGAGGGTTGGACTACGTCGGCTTGAGCGGGGTCTTCAACGCCGTTTACGAGGGTCTCGTCCTCGAGGGCGGCAATGTCACCGCCGAAGCCGCGGCGGCCGACAACTTCCCCCTCATGGTGTTCTCCGCCTTCCAGCTGACCTTCGCCATCATCACTGTGGCACTGATCAGCGGTGCGATCGCCGATCGGGCGAAGTTCGGCGCCTGGGTCGTGTTCTCCTTGCTGTGGGCCACCGTGGTCTACTTCCCCGTCGCTCACTGGGTCTGGGGCGGCGGCTGGCTCGGCCAGCTCGGCATCGAGGACTTCGCCGGCGGTACGGTCGTCCACATCAACGCCGGTGCCGCGGCGCTCGCGCTCGCGCTCGTCCTGGGCAAGCGCAAGGGCTGGCAGAAGGAGCCCATGCGGCCGCACAACCTCACGCTGGTGCTGCTCGGCACCGGACTGCTGTGGTTCGGCTGGTTCGGCTTCAACGCCGGCTCCGAGCTGGCTCCCGACCAGACCGCCGGTCTGGCCTTCATGAACACCCAGGTCGCCACGGCCGTCGCCGCCGGCGCCTGGATGCTGGTGGAGAAGCTGCGCGACGGCCACGCGACCACGCTCGGCGTCGCCTCCGGCGCGGTGGCCGGTCTGGTCGCCATCACCCCGGCCTGTGGTTTCGTCGACCCGTGGGCGGCCGTGGTCATCGGCCTGCTCGCCGGTGTGGGCTGCGCCTACGCCGTGGGCCTGAAGTACAAGCTGGGCTTCGACGACTCCCTCGACGTGGTCGGCGTGCACCTGGTCGGCGGTGTGATCGGCGCCGTCTCGCTGGGCTTCGTCGCGGCCTACCCGTTCCTGCCCGGCCAGAACAAGGGCATCCTGATCGAGGGCGGCCAGATCAGCCAGCTCGGCCTCCAGGTGCTCGGCCCGGTCGCCGTCGGCGTCTACTCCTTCGTGATCTCCTGGATCCTCGGTAAGATCATCGACAAGACGATGGGCTTCCGGATCCCCGAAGATGCCGAGGTCACCGGCGTCGACATCACCACCCACGCCGAGACCGGCTACGACATCGGCACCTTCCACGCCTCTGGCGTGACGTCCTCCAACGGCCCCGCCCCCGCTCCTAAGAAGGTGGACGCATGAGGCTCATCACGGCGATCATCAAGCCCTTCAAGCTGGATGACGTGAAGGCCGCGCTGGAACAGTTCGGCATCAAGGGAATGACGGTTAGCGAAGCGAGCGGCTACGGCCGGCAGCGCGGCCACACCGAGGTCTACCGCGGCGCCGAGTACCAGGTCGACCTGGTGCCGAAGGTCCGGCTCGAGGTCCTCGCCGAAGAGGATGACGCCGAAGACGTGATCGACGTCATCGTCAAGGCCGCGCACACCGGCAAGATCGGTGACGGCAAGGTCTGGTCCGTGCCCGTGGACACCGTCATCCGAGTGCGCACGGGAGAGAGGGGCCCGGAGGCCCTGTGACCTGTGATGGATCCGCAGCGAAGCGAGGACGTCCATCACAGGACCGTCCTCGCGGAGCGAGGCCATTAACACAGCAGCGACGCTCTGACAACGGGGTCCGGGCGGAGCACGGCAGGGTTTCCACGATGGATCCGCGGCGCTGCCCGGACAACGGCGTCCGGGCGGAGCTCGGCAAGGGGGCACAGGAGTGAGGGGAGAGGCCCGTTCGTACGCGGCGGCCCGCAAGGAGCGCACCGCGGACACCGACCGCTGGCTCAAGGATCTCTTCCGCACGGCGAGCGACGGCGACCACGTCTCATTGGTCGCCGTCGGCAGCCTGGGAAGGGGAGAACTGGCCCCTGGCAGCGACCTCGACCTGGTCCTGCTGCACAACGGGCGGCCGGACGTCGCCAGGATCGCCGACCGGATCTGGTATCCGGTCTGGGACTCGGCGGTCAACCTCGACCACTCCGTGCGCACGGTCGAAGAGGCCGTGGCCGTCGCCAGGAAGGATCTGAAGGCCGTGCTCGGCCTCATCCAGGCCAGGCACGTGGCCGGCGACCCCGAGCTGACCAGGAAGGCCAGGGAGGCGGTGCTCGCCGAGTGGCGGGCCGACTCCCGGCGCAGGCTGGGTGAGCTGCGTGACGCGGCCGACCAGCGGTCCCAGGTCAGCGGCGAGCTCGCTTTTCTCCTCGAACCCGATCTCAAGGACGGCCACGGGGGGCTCCGCGACGTCCAGGCCATGCAGGCCGTGGCGGCGGCCTGGGTCGCCTCCGCGCCGGGTCCCCGGGCGCGGGAGGCGTACGAGTTCATCCTCGACGTGCGGCATGCGCTGCACGTCGTCACCGGCCGCGGCACCGACCGGCTGGTCCTGCAGGAGCAGGACGCCGTGGCGGGGCTGCTCGGCCTGCTCGACGCCGAGGCACTCATGCGCAGGCTCGCCGAGGCGGGCCGCACGATCTCTCATGCTTTCGACGGCACCTGGCGCACCGTTGACAGACTTCTGTCAGGCCCCGCTCCCCGAGGCCGCCGGCCGCTGGCGGACGGTGTGGTCGAGCACGGCGGCGAAGTGGTGCTCGCCCGAGGGATCAACCCTCGCAAGGACCCTGTCCTGGTGCTGCGCGCCGCGGCGGCCGCGGCCGACTCCGGGTTGCCGCTCGCGCCCGCGACGGTGTCCGTTCTCGCAGCTCAGTCGCCTCCCATGCCGGTGCCGTGGCCCGACGAGGCCCGTGACGCGCTGGTGTCGATCCTCGGTGCGGGCCGCGCCGCCGTGCCCGTGTGGGAGGAGCTCGATCAGGCGGGCATTCTTGTCAAGCTGCTTCCTGACTGGGAACGGGTGCGCCACCGCCCGCAGCGCAACCCGATCCATCGCTTCACCGTCGACCGGCACCTGATCGAGGCCGCCGCGAACGCGGCCAGCCACACCCGCGACGTCTCCCGCCCCGACCTGCTGCTGATCGCCGCGCTGCTGCACGACGTCGGCAAGGGCTGGCCCGGCGACCACTCGGCGACCGGCGAGGTCGTGGTACGCGACATCGCCACCCGCATCGGCCTGCCCGCGCACGACGTGGACACCCTGGCCACCGTCGTACGCCACCACCTGCTGCTGCCCGAGACCGCCACCCGCAGGGATCTCGACGACCCCGTCACGATCGAGAAGGTCGCCGGCACCGTCGGCTCACGGGAAGTGCTCGACCTGCTGGCCGCGCTGGCCGTCGCCGACGGCCACGCGACCGGTCCCGCCGCCTGGAACAGCTGGAAGGCCGGGCTGGTCGCCGATCTCGTGCGCCGCGTCAGGTCCGTGCTGGCCGGCTCGCCGCCGCCCAAGCCGCCCACCCTGTCGCCCGAGCAGACCTCGCTGGCCAGGCACGGCGGCGGCGCCGTGCGGGTCAACGGGGGTGTCGTCACGGTCGTCGCCCCCGACCGGGTGGGACTGCTCTGGAGCGCCGCCGGTGTCCTGTCCGCGCACCGGCTCATCGTGCGCTCCGCCTCAAGCGCCTCAGCGGGCTCCACTGCTGTGATCGAGTTCTCCGTCATCCCCGAGTACGGCACCCCGCCGGACCCCGCTACTCTGGAGTCCGATCTTCGTCTCGTCCTTGCTGGCCGTCTTGACATCGAGCAGCGGCTGGCCCGCCGTTCCCGTGCTGTGCGGCCGCCCCGCGTACCCGTGGCCCCACCTCGGGTGACACTGGTCGAAGACGCCTCCGCGACGGCCACCGTCGTGGAAGTCAGGGCCCATGACAGGCCGGGACTACTGTGGCGCATAGGACGGGCGTTCGGGGAGTGCGGTCTTGACGTGAGAGCCGCTCGCGTAGAGACTCTCGGCGCGGAGGCGGTTGACGTCTTCTATGTTGTCGATCGCGCCGGTCGCCCCCTCAGCGACGACGCGCAGAGGGCACAAGTCCGCGATCAAGTGCTTGCCGCACTGCGATAACCAACAGCACACGACTGCCGGTCACATATGTAACGATTGTGTCGGAATTGCCGGTTAAGTCGGTTGCTCGGATACCTTGTGGACGGCTTAGGGCCCGTTGCCAACGGGACGATTTGAGGGGTAGCGGAAGCAGTGACGACGGGGAACTCCGACAGCGGCATCGCCGCGAAGCGGGACCGCGGGAAGCGGTCGCTGCCACGCCTTGGCTTGCGCAACTGGCGCGTGCGCTGGCGTCTCACCGCGCTCATCCTGGTTCCCACCATCGCCGCCGTCGTGCTGGGCGGTGCGCGCGTGGTGGGCTCGGTCCAGAGCATCGCCGACTACGACCGCACGGCCAGCTCCGCCGAGCAGGCAGGCCGCATCCGCGACCTGGTCCAGGCGATCGGTCTGGAGCGTGACACTGGCGGGTGGATCGGCGCCAGCCGCGCGATGCGCAAAACGCTCGCCGAGCCGCTCGCCGAGCGCAAGGCGGCAGTCGACAAGCTGGTCGCGACCGTCCGCGGCGACATCGACACGATCGACGACTCCTACGGCTCGCGCGTGGTCAAGGCCGCCGAGCAGGCGCGAGGCGACCTGAGCCGGCTGGCGCGGATCAGGGCCGAGGGCCAGACCCGCACCATCCAGTACGACTTCCTCACCGACAGCCTGCTCAACCTGCACGACGAGCTGAGCCTCATGTCCGAGGACTCCCAGATCATCGGTCAGTTCCGCGCGTTGAGCGCGCTCGCGCGGGCGAAGGAGGAGATCTCCCGGCAGCGGGTTCTGCTGCTCCAGGCCTCCTACAACCCCAACTCCGTGGACTCCAAGACCGTCGAGCAGTTCATCGCCTCCAACGCTCGCCAGCTGGACGACATCGCCACTGTCGGCACCGAGGCCGGCGTCGAGGCCGGCCTGGAACTGTCCAAGACGCTGACCGCCAAGCCGGAGTACGTCGGCGTCCAGCTGACCAAGTCCCGCGCGATCACGCTGGCCAGCGGTCGCGCGCCCGGCGTCCGCATCACGGACAACCTGATCTCCGCCAAGGCCAGCCGCCAGGAGTGGTTCGAGAGCAACGGCGTCGTCATCGACGTCTTCCACGACATCGAGCGGGGCCTGGCCGACAGGGTGAACCTGCGCAGCCAGGAACTGCGCGGGTCGGAGATCCGCAACGCGATCATCGCGGGTGTGCTGATCGTCGCGCTGCTGGTGCTGGTCCTGCTGCTCACCGTGGCCATCGCCCGGTCCATGGTCACCCCGCTGCGCAGGCTGCGTACTGAGGCTCTGGAGATCGCCGGCTTCCGCCTGCCCGACGTGGTCCGCCAGCTGCGGGTCAACGGCGATGCGGCGGTCACCGACATACGGCCGATCGAGATCGAGGGCAACGACGAGATCGGTGAAGTGGCGCGCGCCTTCGACCAGGTGCACCGGCAGGCCGTGCGCCTGGCGGGCGA
Organism: Nonomuraea sp. 3N208; assembly: GCF_052245935.1. Taxonomy (NCBI): domain Bacteria; kingdom Bacillati; phylum Actinomycetota; class Actinomycetes; order Streptosporangiales; family Streptosporangiaceae; genus Nonomuraea; species Nonomuraea sp. 3N208. Next base: position 346,575 of record NZ_JBQQBR010000001.1, read on the forward strand.
GGAGGCCGAGCTCCGCGGCAACATCAGCTCGATGTTCGTCAACCTCTCGCGCCGCACCCAGACGCTGGTCGAGCGGCAGATCTCGCTGATCGACGGCCTGGAGAAGGGCGAGCAGGAGGGCGCCAGGCTGGCCGACCTGTTCAAGCTCGACCACCTGGCCACCCGCATGCGCCGCAACTCCGAGAACCTCCTGGTCCTCGCCGGCCACGAGGCCACCCGCCGGCGCAGCCAGCCGGCCAAGCTGGTCGACGTCGTCCGCGCCGCGCTCTCGGAGGTCGAGGGCTACGAGCGGGTCCAGGTCCGGGTCCACCGCACCACGTCGGTGCTCGGCAGCTGCGCGAACGACCTGGTCCACCTGGTCGCCGAGCTGGTCGAGAACGCCATCCAGTTCTCCCCGAACACATCCCAGGTCATGGTCACCAGCAGCCTCATCGAGGGCGGCGGCGCGCTGCTGTCGGTGAGCGACACCGGCATCAGCATGACCGAGGAGGAGCTGGCCGAGGCCAACCGCCGCCTGGCCGAGCCGCCGGTCGTTGACGTTTCAGTGTCGCGGCGCATGGGCCTGTTCGTGGTCGGCCGCCTGGCGCTGCGCCATGGCATCAGGGTGCAGCTCAGGAAGGGCGAGGGCGCCGGCCTGATCGCCATGGTGCTGCTCCCGCCCACGCTGATCGCCGACGGCACGCAGCAGCCGCTGCCGCAGCGCCCCGCGTTCGGCGGCGGGACCGTGCCCACCCCGGCCTTCGGTGCGAGCTCCGGCACGCCAGGACCGCAGACGCCGCAGAACGGCACGTTCCGGTCGTTCAGCGGCTTCGACTCCGTCGACCGCGGACCCGCCAGGCCCGGCTCGTACGACAGCACGGCCGGTGCGCCGAAGCCCGCATTCGGCTCGTTCGGCCCGGACCCCGGCCGTAGCGAGGTGTCCGGGTTCACCGCCGACACCGATGGGGGCTCCTACCGCAGGCAGGCGCCCTCGTTCGACTCCGGGTCCTACTCGTCGTACCCGAGCACGGGGTCGTACCCATCTGGCAATGGCGCGTTCCAGACGCCGCCGTCTTACGCCACGAACGACGTGCGCAGACCCGACCCGACGCCGTCGGTCGAGGTGTCGCCGATGGAGCCGGAGCAGGAGGAATTCCTGCCGATCTTCGCATCGGTGGAGTCCGCCTGGTTCCGCAGACCGCCCGGCGAGCAGCCGAAGCCGACGGGCGAGGGCGGGGCCACTCCCGCGCAACCCATACCCTCTGGGGAGGAAGCGTGGCGAACGGCCGCAGACGCCGGATGGCGGGCGGCGGCCGCAGCCAGCGAACCCAGTCTCGGCGGCACCACCGCCGCCGGGCTGCCGAAGCGCACCCCCAAGGCCAACCTGGTGCCGGGTACGGCGAGCCAGCCACCCGCGCCGGCCCAGCAGCCGCAGCAGCGGCAGGCGCCTGCGCAGCCGGTCTCAGCGGACCGGATTCGCAGCCGGATGGCCAGCTATCAGCAGGGTGTGCGCCGCGGCCGCCAGGAACTTCGTGGACAGGAGGACCAGAGTGAGTAAGCGTCCCGCCGGGGAGGATGCGTGACAACCCTTAGCCATGAGGCGCACAAGTTCGACTGGCTGATCACCGACTTCGTCCGTAACACGCCCGGAGTCGCGCATGCCGTCGTGGTCTCCGCGGACGGCCTCTGCCTGGCCGCCTCGGAGGGCTTCCCGCCGGATCGAGCCGACCAACTGGCCGCCGTTTCCGCCGGCCTGCTGAGCCTGACCGTGGGCGCGTCCAGGGTGTTCGAGGGCGGTGCGGTGACTCAGACCGTCGTCGAGATGCAGCGCGGCCTACTGCTGGTCACGGCGATCAGCGACGGCTCGGTGCTCACGGTGCTGGCGGGTCCTGATTGTGACATGGGGTTGGTGGCGTATCAGATGACGCTGCTGGTAGACAGAGCGGGACAAGCGCTGACACCGGCCTTGCGCGCCGAACTCCAGGCCGCCAGGGCGCGGTGATGTGATGGAACTGATGGGAGCGGGTCGTGTACGGCACTGACGGAATCGGGGAAGAAGAGCCCCTGTTCCGTCCTTACGCGGTGACAGGCGGCCGTTCCGAGCCGCGCTATCACCTCGCCATGGAGACGTTGATCTCCTCCATGTCGGTCGCGGACGAAGAGATGGTCCTGCTCACCCCCGAGCAGGAGGCCATCATGCACCTGTGCAGAACGTTCCGATCGGTCGCCGAGATCTCGGCCCTGCTCCGCGTCCCGCTGGGCGTGGCCAGGGTGCTTGTGGCGGACATGTCCGACGAAGGGCTTGTCCGCCTGCACCAGCCACGCCTCAGCCAGGGACAGCCAGACCTCAACATGCTCGAAAGGGTGCTCAGTGGACTACGCAGGCTCTAGCCCCGGGCTTACGTCGACGAAGATCGTCGTGGCCGGGGGGTTCGGCGTGGGCAAGACGACGTTCGTGGGTGCGGTGTCGGAGATCCTCCCGCTCACCACGGAAGCGGTCATGACCGACGCGTCCGCGGGCATCGACGACCTCGGGATGACCCCGAACAAGCAGACCACGACCGTGGCCATGGACTTCGGCAGGGTCTCGCTCGACCGCGATCTGATCCTTTACCTGTTCGGCACGCCTGGGCAGCACCGCTTCTGGTTCATGTGGGACGACCTGGTGCGGGGCGCGATCGGCGCGGTCGTGCTGACCGACACCCGCCGCTTGGCCGACAGTTTCCCCGCGATCGACTACTTCGAAGAGGCCAAGCTGCCCTTCGTGATCGGCATCAACGGGTGGGACGGCCAGTTCCTGCACTCCGACAACGAGGTCAGGGAGGCGCTCGCGCTCCCGCCGCACGTGCCGGTGGTGCGTACGGACGCTCGCGACCGCGAGTCGGTGAAGTCGACGCTGATCGCGCTGGTCGAGCACGTCGTCCGCCTGCGCGCGGCGCCCGTCCACTAGGCCCAGGGCGCCCTGGCCAGCGAGTTGAGCACCTGGGCGAGCCCGGACCCGATTGCCGTCAGCCGCTCCCTCTCGGGTAGAGCGGATGACCGTCCAGACGCTGCTCACGTACGAGCGGGCGCTGTCCGAGGACTAGCGATCGAGGCGCTGGTAGAGGCGAACGGACAGGACGAAGAACACGACGGTGATCGCCAGCGGCCACAACACCGCCATGAGGACCGAGTGCTGCGCCACCCACGAGACCCCGCCCCAGCCCGGGTTGCCGAACAGCTCCCTGGCCGCCGCCACCGTGGCCAACAGCGGATTCCACTCCGAGATCGTGCCCAGCCAGCGCGGCATGGTGTCCGGGGCGACGAAGGCGTTCGACAGGAATCCGATCGGGAACTCCAGCGTCTGAATCGCCACCACCGCACTCGGGTCCCTCGTCAGCAGCCCCAGGTACATCCCGGCCCACAGCAGCGAGAAACGCAGGAACAGCAGCAGGCCCATCGCGCCGAGCGCGCCCGGCAGCGTGGCCGGCCGCCAGCCGACCGCCAGCCCGCAGACCAGGAGGCCGGCCAGCACCAGCACCGAGTGCAGCAGGTCGGCGATGGCACGGCCGATGAGCACACCCGACGGCGCCATGGGCATCGAGCGGAATCGGTCCGTGACACCCTTGGAGGCGTCGGTGGCGACCGCGACCATGGTGGCGCTGAGGCCGAAGAGCATCGTCATGCCGTACATGCCCGGCATGAGGAACGCGAAGTAGTCCGCCCCTTCCGGCACCTTCACCGCGCCGCCGAACAGGTAGCCGAAAGCCAGTGTGATCATCACCGGGAAGAGCACCCCGAAGATCACCGTCATCGGCTGGTTGGCCCAGTGGATCAGGTCGCGCCGGGCGACCGTCCACCCGTCGGCCAGCGCCCACCACAGCCGATGTTCCTTCGTCGAGATCGTGCTCATTTCGCGCCGCCTCCCGTGAGGTCGAGGAAGACTTCGTCCAGAGTCGGCCTGCGCAGCGCGACGTCCTCGGCCTCGATCCCGGCCACCGACAGCGCCGCCAGCACCTCCGTCAGGGCTCTCACCCGATCGCCCACCGGCGCGGAGACGTGCCTGGTGTCGTGATCGACCTCTGCCGGGCCCGACGCCACCCGCCCGACGATTTCGGCGCCCTCCCCGACCCGCCCGGGGTCGTGGATCACCACGTCGAGCCGGTCGCCGCCGAGCTTGGACTTGAGCTCGTCGGGTGTGCCCTCGGCCACCACCCGGCCCGCGTCGATCACCGAGATCCGGTCCGCGAGCTGGTCGGCCTCCTCCAGGTATTGGGTGGTCAGCAGCACGGTGGTGCCGCCGGACACCAGGTCGCGGACCGCGCGCCAGATCTCTGCCCGGCTGCGTGGGTCGAGCCCCGTGGTCGGCTCGTCGAGGAAGAGTACGGGCGGGGCGAGGATCAGGCCGGCCGCGAGGTCGAGTCTGCGCCGCATGCCGCCCGAATACTCCTTGGCTGCCCCTTTGTGCTCCAGCCCGAAGCGTTCGAGCAGCTCGTCGGCCCTGACCCGGGCCGCCGCCCCGCCCAGGTGGTAGAGGCGGCCGAACAGCTCCAGGTTCTGCCGCCCGGTCAGGAGCTCGTCCACGGCCGTGTGCTGGCCGACGAGGCCGATGTTGCGGCGCACCCGGCGAGGCTGGGTCTCCACGTCGAACCCGGCCACCTCCGCGCGGCCGCCCGAAGGGCGCAGGAGCGTGGTGAGGATGCGGACGGCCGTGGTCTTGCCTGCGCCGTTGGGGCCGAGCAGGCCGCAGACCGTGCCACGGCCCACGTCCAGGTCGATGCCGTCGAGCGCCGCTTTGCTGCCGTACGTCTTGCGCAGCCCGTGCGCGAGCACTGCTGACATACCGCCTCCCTTCTCGTACGGCGTACCGTACGCCATACGAACCGAATCAGCAATCGTACGGTGTACCGTACGAGGGTGAGCGTCGAATCCTCGGGAAAGGGCGACCCGGCCCGCAGCCTTGCCCTGCTCTGGCGCAGCAGTGAGCGGACCAGCCGCAAGGGCAAGCCGGAGCTGAGTGTGGACCGCATCGTGCGCGCGGCCATCGAGGTCGCCGACGCTGAAGGGCTGCAGGCGCTGTCCATGCGCCGCGTGGCCGAGCGGCTGGGCGTGGGGACGATGTCGCTCTACACGTACGTGCCGGGCAAGCCGGAGTTGTTCGACGTCATGCTCGACACGGTCTACGGCGAGACCGCCAGGCCGGAGGACGTCCCCGGCGGCTGGCGGGGCAGGCTGGAGCAGATCGCCAGGGAGAACTGGGCACTCTACCTGCGTCATCCATGGCTGCTCCAGGTGGCGGCCAGCCGGCCGGTGCTCGGGCCGAACGTGACCGCCAAGTACGACTACGAGCTGCGCGCCGTGGACGGCATCGGCCTGACCGACGTGGAGATGGACTCGGTGATCACCTTGATTACCGGCTTCGTGCACGGCGCGGCACGGGGCGCGGTCGAGGCCGCGCAGGTCGAGAACCAGACGGGCATGAGCGACGAGCAGTGGTGGGCCGCGCACGCGCCCTTCTTCGCCCGGATCGCCTACGCCGACCGGTTCCCGACGGCCGCCAGGGTGGGCCAGGCGGCCGGTGAGGCACTCAACGCGGCCTACAGCCCGGAGCACGCCTTCGAGTTCGGCCTGCAGCGCGTGCTCGACGGCATCGAGGCCCTGGTGAACCAGCGGGCGAGGCCTACTTCGCCGGACCAGTGAGCGAGCCATGGGGTGCCGACCGAGCTGACCTCAGACCCTCCAGCGTTCCGAAGAGTAGTGTGTCGATCACTGCATGAGACTACTATAGATGTGTTCTTTATACGATAACTTTGTAGTGCACATCGTGGAGGCTGTGCAGTGTGGAAGCTGGAAATCGTCGAGCCTGTTCGCGAATGGCTGCGTACCTTGCGGAAGGACGATCCAGAGCTTTCCCGCGACATCGCCGAGGCGATCAGCGTGGTCCTGGAGATCGCTCCGGCGTTTCGTCGACCGCTCGTGGATAGTCTGGCAGGGGAGGCTGCCAAGTCCATCGGGCTGAAGGAACTACGGGCATGCGGCACGCTGCGCATTGCCTTTGTGGCACATGGCGGGACGGTGGTGCTTCTGTTGTCTCACGGTGACAAGCGCAACGTTGACAGCAAGAAGTTCTACAGCGAGTTGATCGACGTCGCGCTGGAGCGCTACCGGCAATGGCTCGCTGGCAAGGAGGAGGGCAAGTGAAGCACGACGACAGCGCCCTGGCTGAAATCTTCGACGCGCCCGGTGAAATGGAGGAGATTCGCCGCCGGGCGGCGCGTCGAGTCGCTGGGCTTCGCCTGGGAGAGATCCGCAGGCGGATGGGGCTGACGCAACAGGTGGTGGCGGACCGCATGGGCGTGAGTCAGAAGCGGGTGTCCGCCATCGAATCGGCGATGCTCTCCAACATCAAGGTGTCGACGCTGGCCGCCTACGCCGAGGCGCTGGGCGGGAACTTGGGTGTGTCCATTGACATTGATGATCTTCATCTAACCGTGGCCTGATTCATCGGGAATGTAGGTCAGGCCGGTCGCGGAGGTGATGCGGACGCCCATCGCCCTTGTGCCTTCGAACAGGAACCGTTCCACGAAAGCCGGAGTCCTGACTTCGAGGTTGCGGCCGTAGCGCACCGGATGGAGGGAGGCGCGGGCGGCGATGAGCCGGTTGGCCGGCGCGTACCCGTGCTTCCGCCGCCCACGATGACGTAGTCGAACCTCAGCGGGGGATCCAGTCCTTCCACACGATCTTGTTCTCCGCCACCCACTGGGCGGCGGCCTCCTCGGCGGTCATCTTCTCATTGATCATGTCGCCGGCGACCGCGTTCTGGTCGTCGTTGGTCCAGCTGAAGTTGCGGACCAGCTCGTACGCCTTGCCGCCGTTCTCCGCGAACCGCTTGCTGACGATCTTGTCGATCAGGTACGGCGGGTAGTCGCAGGCCACCTTCCGCGGGTCCGCGTCACAACCCACGGCGTACGGGGGGAGCGCGATCTTTACGAGTTTGACCTTGCTGAACAGCCATTGCGGCTCGTAGAAATACATCAAAAGGGGTGTCCGGTTCCGGGTCGCGTTCTGCGCCGCCTTGATCAACGCGTCCTCGCTGCCGGAGTAGACGACCTTGTAATTCAGCTTGAGATTCTTGACGAGAGCCTCGTCATTGGTGACGAAGGTCGGATCACCGTCCAGGATTTGTCCGGCATTTCCGGTTTTTTCGGTCCGGAAGAGGTGTGCGTAGTTGTTGAGGTTCCGGTAGTCCGTAATGTCGGGATATTTCTTGACCATCCACTCGGGGACGTACCAGCCGATCACACCCCTGTTCCCGGTGAGGCCGGCCGACAGGGCCACCTTCTTCTCCTCGATGAACTCCTTCTTCAGGTCCGGGTGACCCCAGTTCTCGATGATCACATCGACCTTGCCGGATTCGAAATCCCGCCAGGATTGATCTTCCTTAACCGCCCGCTTGTTCACCTTGTAGCCCAGCTCGCGCTCCAGCAGGTAGGCCAGCACGGCGGCCTGGGCCTCGTACCCGACCCAGGCGTGGATGTCGAGGTTGACGGTCCCCTTGGACCCGGCGGCGGTTTCGGGCTCCTCGCCGGTGCAGGCGGTCAGGAGCAGGGCCGCGACCAGCGGCCCGACGAGCGTCTTCAAGCGCATGGGAGGTCTCCACGGCCGCGGCCCCCGGCCAAATGGGGGCCGCAGCGTGACATGGCGATCTCATGCCGACTTCTGAGATCGCACGAGGGGGTCACTTGGGGATCCAGGCCTGCCACTTGGCGGTGTTGGCCTCCACCCACTTCTTGGCGGCCTGCTCGCCGGTCATGCCGTTGTTGGTCATGTCGTCGGCGACGGCGTTCTGGTCCTCATTGGTCCAGCTGAAGTTCTTGACCAGGTCGTAGGCCTTGCCGCCGGTGTCGGCGAACTTCTTGCTCACGATCTTGTCGAGGTCCATCTCCGGGTAGTCGCAGGCGACCTTCTTGGGGTCGGCGTCGCAACCCTCGGTGTAGGCGGGCAGGTTGACCCGGACCAGGTCGGTCTTGCTGAACAGCCAGTGCGGGTCCCAGAAGTAGAACAGCAGCGGCTTCTGCTGTGCCTGCGCCTGCTGGGCGCCCTTGATCAGGGCCGCCTCGCTGCCGCCGACCACGACCTTGTAGTTCAGCTTGAGGTTCTTGATCAGGGCTTCCTCGTTGCTGACGTAGGACGGGTCGCCGAACAGCAACTGGCCCTTGTCACCGGACTCGGAGGTCTTGAACAGCTCGGCGTACTTGTTGAGGTTCTTGTGGTCAGTGATGTCCGGGTACTTTTCGGCCATCCACTTCGGGATGTACCAGCCGATGACGCCCTTGTTGCCGGTGGAACCCGCCTCGACCGCGACCTTCTTCTCCTCGATGAACTGCTTCTTCAGGTCCGGGTGGCCCCAGTTCTCGATGATGACGTCGACGTCGCCGGTCTCGAAGCCCTCCCAGGCCAGCTGCTCCTTGATCGCGGGCAGCTCGACGTTGTAGCCGAGCTCGTTCTTCAGCAGGTACGCGACCACGTTCGCGCTGGCCTCGTACCCGACCCACGGGTTGATCGCGATCTTGACGGTGCCCGCGGCGCTGCTGGCGCCGCCCTGCGGCGCGGCGGCGGTGGAGCTGGGAGAGGTCTCGACCTTGGCCCCGCCGCAGCCGGCGGCGAGTCCTAGTGCGAGGAGGCCTGCGAGCAGGCGTATCTTCATGTGAGCTTCCTCTTTCGGGGGGAAGGGCGTCTGTCTGCGCCCTGCGTGATGCGGTCGAGCATGACTCCGAGCAGCACCGTGGCGATGCCGGCCACGAAGCCGAGCCCGAAGTCGGTTCGCTGGGAGAAGCCGAGGACCACGTCATAGCCGAGCGCCCCCGCCCCCACCAGGCCGCCGACGACGACCATGGCCAGCGTCATCACGATGCCCTGGTTGGCGGCGAGCAGGATGGCCCGCCTGGCCATCGGCAGCTGGACCTTCCACAGCAGCTGGCCGGGCGTCGAGCCGGCCGAGGCCGCCGCCTCGACCACCGTGGCGGGCACGGCCTTGATGCCGTCCTCGACCAGGCGTACCACCGGCGGCACCGCGTAGATGATCGAGGCGAAGATCGCGGTGAACCTGGTGGTCTCGAACAACGCCAGCGCCGGCAGCAGGTACACGAAGGCTGGCATCGTCTGGGCGGCGTCCAGCAGGGGACGCTGCACGGCCGAATACCGCGGCGAGCGGGCCGCGGCCACCCCGAGCAGCAGGCCGATGACGAGGGTGACCAGCACCGCGACGGCGACCGTGGTCATCGTCTGCATGGCGTGCTCCCACATGCCGAGCAGCGCGATCGCCAGCAGGCAGCCGAGCGCGGTCAGCGCCGGGCGTACACCGCTGACCCGCCAGGCGACGACAAGCACCGCGAGGGCGACCAGCCACCAGGGGGCCGAGGTGAGCACCGACTCCAGCCGGTTGAGCAGGGCGTTGGTGACGAGGTCTTTGATGAACGTCGTGACGGGATACCAGCTCGTCTCGGCCCAGAGTACGGCGGCGTTCACCTCGGCGACGACGTTGATCGTCCAGCTCTCCGGCCACATGCGCGGCAGCACGGGGATGAGTGCGAGCCCCGCGACGCCCAGCACGCCGGCCGCGGCGAGATCGATCCTGCTGAGCTTGGCGTGCGGTCCCCGGCGGGAAACCGCCATCATCGTGCGGTCAAGCATTACAGCCATGATCACGATGGCCACGCCCGCTGGGAGCATGATGCCGACCTGCGCTCGCGACAGGCCCTGGATGATGTTCTCGCCCAGGCCCGGTGCGGCGATCAGGTTCGCGATGACCACCATCGACAGGGCCATCATGATCGTCTGGTTCACCGCCAGCGCCATCGTGGACCTGGCCAGCGGCAGGTGGACCTTGAACAACGTCTGTCGGCGGGTGGCGCCCAGCGACCCGGACGCCTCGACCGCGGTGGGGGAGACCTCCGAGATGGCCAGCGCGGTGATGCGGATGGCCGGAGGGATCGAGTAGATCATCGTCGCGATGGCCCCGGCCGGCGCGCCGATGTGGAAGAACAACGCCAGCGGCGCCAGGTACGCGAACGTCGGCATGATCTGCATGACGTCCAGCACCGGCGTGATCGCCCGTCGCCCCTGGTCCGACAGCCCGGCCCAGACGCCGATCGGGATCCCGATCGCCAGCGACAGCAGCACCGCCGCCGAGACCAGGGCCAGCGTGTCCACGCTCGACTCCCAAAGGCCGAGGAAGCCGAACGCGCTCACCCCCGCGACCGCGAGCAATGCGATGCGCCAGCCGCCGGCCAGCCAGGCCAGCGCGCCCATGACGCCGGTGACGCCAGGCCAGCCGAGGGCGTACAGGGTGGTGTGGAACAGGTCGTAGAGCCCGCCGACGAAGAGCCTGATGTAGTTGAGGAAGTACAGGAAGAGCGGGTTGTCGTTGCGGTGGTCGTCGATCCACTCGCGCAGTTCGGTGACGGCCAGGAACTGCGGCGCCTCCTTGTCGTGCGGCAGCGTCCCCGTGCCGCGGAAGACCAGGTACGCCGCCGCGAACAGCACGGCGGCCCCCGCCGGCGCCGCCCACCAGGGCAGTTTTACCCTCGAAGGCGCGCTGACAGCAGTGGTACTGCTCATGCGCCCGCCTTGACCGGGACGTCCTGCCCCGAGAGGAAGGTCAGCAGGTCCACGCGGTCCACGACGCCCACCAGCTCGCCGCCGTCCACCACCTTGATCGGACGGGACGAGGCGGAGGCCAGGCCGATCGCGTCCTTGATGACCGTGGTGGCCGGTACCTCCGGCCCGTCCAGCGGCTCACCGGGCTCCGGGTCGCGGCAGATCCAGCGCAGCGTCAGCACGTGGCTCCTGGGCACGTCGCGGATGAAGTCGGACACGTAGTCGTCGGCCGGCGCGCCCACCAGCTCCTCCGGAGTGCCGAGCTGCACGATCGAGCCGGCCCGCATGATCGCGATCCGCTCGCCCAGCTTGAGCGCCTCGGACAGGTCGTGGGTGATGAACACCATCGTCTTGCCGACCTCGCGGTGCAGGCGGATCACCTCGGCCTGCATGTCCCGCCTGATCAGCGGGTCGAGCGCGCTGAACGGCTCGTCGAACAACATCACCTGCGGGTCGACGGCCAGGGCCCTGGCCAGGCCGACGCGCTGCTGCATGCCGCCGGAGAGCTGGTCCGGGTAGGCGTCGGCGTATCCGTCGAGGCCGACGAGCGAGAGGATCTCCCCGGCCCGCGCGTGCCTGGCCGCCTTGGGCGTGCCTTGGATCTCCAGGCCGTACGCCACGTTGTCGATCACCTTGCGGTGCGGCAGCAGGCCGAAGTGCTGGAAGACCATGCTGACCTGATGGCGGCGGATCTCGCGGAGCCGGGCGGGGGAGGCGCGGCCGATGTCCTCGCCGCCGATCCTGATCTCGCCCGCGCTGGGCTCGATGAGCCGGGTGAGGCAGCGTACGAGGGTGGACTTGCCGCTGCCCGACAGGCCCATGACCACGAAGACCTCGCCGGGGCGCACCTCGAAGCTCACGTCCCTGACGGCGGCGGTGCAGCCGGTCTTCCCTCGTAGCGCGGCGGGTTCGAGATGCCGGTCCTCGCTGTCCAGCACCTTTTGCGCCCTGGACCCGAAGATCTTCCAAAGGCCCTCAACGGTGATTGTCGCGCTGTCGGGAGAATCCCCCACACTCGCCTCCTCGTTTGCCGGGCTCAACATATGTGGTGAATAACGTCAATCTCAACGCTGTGACCGTCCGGAGACCGGGGTGCTTCCTGCGTGTTATGCGGTTGAAACGTTCAAATCGCCCATATGTAGACATGGGGCGAGTTGTAGGTTTATTTCTGACTTCTTGGACTTGCTAGATGGAGTTCCAGGTTTGTCCCATCAATCACAGAACTTCAATTTTGCCAAGTTATGTTCGGGTAGCCTCCCCAGCGTGTGATGTGTTCCAATTACCGGCACTTGCTGATTTCCTCAGGGGACACAGCACCCCGACAAATACGCCGATCCGGGCGAGGTGCGTTCGGTGAGTACAGAGCTGGGCCAGAGGCAGGCCAGCGAGGGTAACTGGCGCCTGCGAAATTGGCGTGTCCGGGCACGGCTCGTCGCCCTGATCCTGATTCCGACGGCCGCCGCCGTGCTGCTGGGCGGCATCCAGGTGCTCGCCTCGACGGCCGCGGCCGGCGACTTCGCACGGACGAACCAGTTCGCCCAGCTGTCGGAGGAACTGGGCGCGCTCACCCACGCCGTCTCCGGAGAACGCGCCAGGACCGCCTGGTACATCGCGCGGAACCGGCCCGCGAGCGGGCTGGCCGAGGTGCAGGGCCAGATGGCCGAGGTGGACCTGGCGGCCAAGGACGTGCGCGACATCGCCAAGCAGCTGGCGGTCGACGTCACCGGCCGTACCGCCGACCAGCTCGAGCAGTTGCTCAACCGCCTCGACGACCTGTCGGCCCTGCGGAAGCAGGCGCTGGACGCCAACCTCCTGCCTGGCCCCGCCGTCGAGCTCTACACGAAGGTGATCAACGACCTGCTCTCCGTGCACAACGAGCTGATCAAGGGCAGCGCCGACGACGAGTTGTTCCGCCAGACCCGCATGCTCGACGCGCTGGCGCGGGCCAAGGAGAGCGTCTCCTACCAGCAGGCGCTGGTCACGGTGGTGCTGGTGGAGGGGGCATTCGACCAGGACCAGCTCAAGCGCTTCCTCGGCGAGCAGTCCAAGGAGACCAACGAGCGCGAGGGCTTCATGGCCGAGGCCACCGCCGAGGAGCGCCGTTTCTTCGACGAGACCGTCAACGGCAACACCGCCGACCGCATGTTGTTCCTGCGCGAGCTGGTGCTGATCAGGGCCACGAACGGGCTGCCGCTGCGCGGCCTCGACCTGGGCAAGCGCGACGACGCCAAGGAGTGGTACGAGGCGTCCAAGGTCATCGTCGACTCCATACGCAAGGTCGAGGACCGCCAGGCCCGCGGCATCGTGGCACGCAGCGAGGCGCTCAGCGCGGACGAGCGGCAGCGCGCGTTCGTGACCGCGGGCGCCGTGCTCGCGCTGATGGTGGCCGTGTTGCTGATCACCACCGGGGTGGCCAGGTCGCTTGTGCGGCCGCTGCGCCGGCTGCGCGGCGAGGCCCTGGAGATCGCCGGCAAGCGGCTGCCCGCGTTCGTCCAGCACGTGCGCGAGTCCCGCGACGGCACGATCGACGCCGAGGTGCCGCCCATCGGGATCTTCTCCAAGGACGAGGTCGGCGAGCTCGCCCGCGCCTTCGACGAGGTGCACCGCGAGGCCGTGCGGCTGGCCGGTGACGAGGCGCGGCTGCGCGCCAACGTCAACGCGATGTTCGTCAACCTGTCCAGGCGCAGCCAGACGCTGGTCGAGCGGCAGCTGACGCTGATCGAGAAGCTGGAGCGGGGCGAGCGTGACGACGCCCGGCTCGGCGACCTGTTCAAACTCGACCACCTGGCCACCCGCATGCGCCGCAACAGCGAGAACCTGCTCGTCCTGGCCGGGCAGGAGGCCGCGCGCAAGTGGAGCGAGCCGGTCGAGCTGATGGACATCGTGCGTGCCGCGCTCGGCGAGGTCGAGAGCTACGACCGGGTCAGCATCCAGGTGCAGTCGGACGTCGCCATCGCGGGGCAGGCCGTCACCGACACGGTGCACCTCCTGGCCGAGCTGATCGAGAACGCGGTCTCGTTCTCCTCGCGGGACACGAAGGTCATCATCTCCAGCAGCCGCATCGACGGCGGTTCGCTGATGTTGTCCGTCACCGACAACGGCATCGGCATGAGCCAAGAGGAGCTGGGCGAGGCGAACTGGCGGCTGGCCAACCCGCCGGTGGTGGACGTGTCGGTGTCGCGGCGTATGGGGTTGTTCGTGGTCGGCCGGTTGGCGCTGCGGCACAACATCCGGGTCCAGTTGCGTCGCCAGGACATCGGCGGGCTGACCGCCATGGTGCTCATCCCGCCGATGCTGCTCACCGCCATGCCCGGCACGATGCCCGCCATGCCGCCTGCCACCCAGACGCCCACCACGCAGCCGCCGGCCCGGCAGCCGTTCGGCTCGGAGCCGTCGTACGGGTCCCAGTCGTTCGGCTCGGAGCCGTCGTACGGGTCCCAGTCGTTCGGGTCGGAGCCGTTCACCTCGGAGCCGCAGCCGTTCGCGCCCGAGCCGTTCGCGTCGGAACCGTTCGGCTCCCAGCCGTTCGCGTCCGAGTCGTTCGGGTCCGGGTCGTTCGAGTCGGAGTCGTTCGGGTCCGGGTCGTTCGGCTCGGGGTTCCAGGGCGACGTGCCGGTGCCGCGGCAGGGGCAGCCGTCCTTCGGTCCCGGGCACCCGTCGTTCGACGTCGCGCCGCCCGCGCCCGAGCCGTCGTCGTGGTTCAGCTCGCCGCACACGAGCACCGGCTCGGCGTCCCTAGAGTCGTCTCCCTCGTTCGCCACACCGGCGGCCTCCAAGGACGAGTTCCTTCCGATCTTCGCGTCCGTGGAGGACGGCAGCTGGTTCACCAAGCCGGCGCCCACCGCCGACCACCGGGACCCCGCCTGGTCGTCACCCGCCGACCAGGGCTGGCAGGCCGCCGGTGCGACCGCGGAGCCCGCACAGGGCGGGACCACAAACTCTGGCTTGCCGAAGCGGACGCCGAGAGCGAATCTGGTACCGGGCACCGCAAACCTGAAGCCGCCGCCCGCTTCCGCTCCTCCGCTGTCCCCTGATCGCCTGCGTAACAGGCTGGCCAGCTACCAGCAGGGTGTGCGCAAGGGTCGATCAGAGCTCGAGGAGGACTCATGAAGGAGCTGAGCCAAGCCGCCAGGGACATGAACTGGCTGGTCAGCAGCTTCGTCGACGAGGTCCCCGGCGTCGCGCACGCCGTGGTCGTCTCCGCCGACGGGCTGCCCATGGCGTTCTCCCGAGGCTTCCCCAAGGACCGCGCCGACCAACTGGCCGCCATCGCCGCCGGGCTCGTCAGCCTCACCCATGGCTCCGCGCGGGTCTTCGAAGGCGGAAGCGTCACCCAGACCCTCGTCGAGATGGACCGCGGGTTGCTGCTGGTGATGTCGATCAGCGACGGATCCTCCTTGGCGGTGCTGGCCGCGCCCGACTGCGACATGGGGCTGGTGGCGTACCAGATGACGATTCTGGTCGAGCGCGCCGGACAGGTGCTGACGCCGGCCGTGCGCGCTGAGCTTTCTGCAGGGCGCCTGTGATGGATCCGCGGCGAAGCGAGGACATCCATCACAGGACCGTCTCGCGGGGCGAGACCAGAGGGGCGCAGCGATGAGGAGCAGTCGTGGCATCGTGGCATAACGGGGAGCCGGAGGCCGAGCGCAGCTCGCTGGTCCGGATGTACGCCGTCACGGGCGGCAGGACCGCTCCGCGCAGCAACCTCGCCATGGAGGCACTGGTATCGTCTGCCACCTCGGCCCAGCTCGGCCCGACCTACGCCCGCGAATACCGTGCGATCAGCGAGCTGTGCCGTCAGGTCAGGTCCGTGGCGGAGATCTCCGCGTTGCTGAGCGTCCCGCTCGGCGTCGCGCGGGTGCTGGTCGCCGACATGGAGGCGGACGGGCTGGTCAAGGTGTACCAGCCGCAGTTGGAGGCAGGACTGCCGGACAGGGGCCTGCTCGAAAGGGTTTTAAGTGGACTTCGCAGGCTCTAGCCGGCTCACCTCCACGAAGATCGTCGTGGCAGGCGGGTTCGGTGTGGGGAAGACCACATTTGTGGGCGCGGTTTCGGAGATCATGCCGCTGACCACTGAAGCGGTGATGACCGAGGCCTCCCAGGGCATCGACGACCTCGAGCACACGCCCGGCAAGACCACCACCACCGTGGCCATGGACTTCGGCCGGCTCACGCTCGACAACGACCTGATCCTCTACCTGTTCGGCACGCCCGGACAGCACCGGTTCTGGTTCATGTGGGACGACCTCGTCCGCGGGGCCATCGGAGCCGTGGTGCTCGTGGACTCGCTGCGGCTGGCCGACAGCTTCCCGGCCGTCGACTACTTCGAGGAGTCGGGGATACCGTTCGTGGTCGGGCTGAACGGCTGGAACGGCGAGTTCCCGCACATCGAGAGCGAGGTGCGGGAGGCGCTCACGCTCTCAGCCCACGTGCCGATCGTCCGGACGGACGCCAGGCAGCGGGAGGCGGTCAAACGCACGCTCATCACGCTCGTGGAGCACGCCCTCGCCGTGCGGGCTCACTGATTCCACCAGTACGCGGCCACCAGCTCGGCCACCAGCGTCTCGGTCAGCAGCGCCACGTCCCGGTCGTCATCGTGCACGTAGCGGACGGCCGCCACGGCGTCCGGCACCTCGGCGCCCACGGTGATCACGGTGGACCCGCGCTCCCGTACCCAGTCCATGGCCTGGGCGTCATAGCGTGAGCCGGGGAAGAGCAGGGCGCGGTAGTCGAGAGTCTTGGTCAGGTACACGTCCACGTGCGCCCAGTCGCCCGTCTCGCAGGCGTCGGCCGGACGGCGCGGGCCCTCCCTGAGCATCAGCGCCGACTGCTCGGCCGAGGACAGGCGCTCGGCCGGGGCGATCGTGTAGACGCCGTGGGGGCCGTCCAGCAGCTCCATGGCCAGGGGGAGCCACTCGTCCCGGCGCTCCAGAAGGTCCGTCGTGGCCTCCGCGCTCTTCTTGATCAGGGCGGGCACGTCGCGGTGCGCTCCCGTCAGCTTTGCCTCCAGGGCCAGGAGGAGCACAAGGGTGTGCTGGAACGTGCGGCAGGCCACGCCGCCGCGTTCCTCGCCCGCATGCATCGGGATCACTAGGTCGGCGCTCTCGGCCAGGGGCGAACCGGGCGCGTTAGTGAGAGCCGCCACGAACGCCGGGCCTGCCGCGTAGCGTTCGGTCGCGTCCAGGGTCTCCCTGCTGCCACCGGTCGCCGAGATCGGGATCACCAGCGTGTCCTTCGAAGGCGGGTACGTGGCCGCCGCCGAGGCGTAGTCGGCGTACGCGTCGACGCCGGCGGCGCGCAGGCGCAGGGCCGCCACCCCGGCGGCGTACCGGGAGCTGCCCATGCCGAGGAACAGCACCCTCGTGGTGCTCTGCGGGAGCTTCTCGAAGGGGTCTTCCCTGATCAGGGCGTCGGCCAGGGCTGCCAGGGACTCCGGCTTGGACTCCAGGTCGGAAAGGTAGAGCTCAGAATTCACGAGATGTTCTCCTCGGGGTACCAGGTGTGGAGGACCCCCATGGGGGCGTAGCGCCAGCGGGGGAGGTGGCGGGCGGCGTAGATCAGCTCGCGGCACTCCTGCTCGACCTCGAACGGACGGATCAGGGTCTCATCCAGGAGGTCCGTGCGGTTCCTCGCGGCCAGACGGGCCTTGTAGGCAGTCAGCATGATCGCACGGGCCTTGGCCGTCCACGACGCTGCGTCTTCGGGTGGGGTGTTCCGTCTCTTGATCGCCACCTGGGCCACGTGCTCGAGGCTGGTCGTCAGCTGTGCCACGTCCCTGGCGCAGGGCTGGTGCGGGTCCGCGTCCGTGACGGTGGGGTTGCCGTCGAAGTCGATGACCGCGTAGCCGTCTCGCCATTTGAGTATCTGGCCCACGTGGAGGTCGCCGTGGATCCTGATGGGCGGGCTGGTGATCGGCTGGGCCAGGGGGGTCAGCTCGCGTGCCAGGTGCTCGGCCCGTGCTGCCAGCCAGCGCCCGTCCTCGCCGTCCGTGAGTTCCAGCGCCTCGGCCAGGGCCGCCTCCGCCCTGGCCGCCGTCCGGGCGCTCGATGCGTGCGTTGCGCCTCGCTCCGCCGCGCCGGTGCTGGAGAGGCAGGCGGCGGGGTCAGTAGGTGCGTCGGGCGGGGTGGGGAGGGTGGCGAGAGCGAGGTGGAGGTCGGCGGCGAGGCGGCCGAGGTCGGCGGCGAAGGCGGTCGTGCCTGCTTCGGCCTCGTCCACGCACCATTCCCAGCCGTCCCTCGCCTCGGGGAGGTAGCCGGTCACCAGGGCCAGGAGGCAGTCGCGCCCGTCCACCGGCCCGGTCAGAGCCGCGTAAGGCGGGGCGGTGTCGTCAAAGCCCGCCTCCACGAGGTGGGCGAAGATCTCAGGGGCAGGATGCGGGAGCGGCACCGGCGGCGTCAGCCACTTGACGACGACCTTCTCATCCACCACGACCGAGTAGTTGGTCTGGTCCACATGGGCCCCGAAGTCACGCTCGGCGGGGATCCCGGTTTGGAGATCCCCCCGCTCGTACGAGAGGGTGGGCAATGGAAGGAAGCGGCGTACGCCGAACGGCGGCGGCGCCTCACCCTCCAACACCGTCACAAGGGCGGCGGTGAACCCGCGGTCTCGGGCGGTAAGAGGTTTCTCACCGAGATAGATCAATCTCTGGGCTATTGAAGGCCAATTCAACACGAAGAGCAAACTTCCTGGTCGCAATGTGGGGAAAAGTCTTGCTCATGTTGATATCTGCTGCAACACTCCTGGTCTGGTCTGCTGTGTCCGGTAAGGTCGCGCGACCCCTTGTTCAACGCACATCCAGAAGGAGTAGCGGCCGTGTCCCGTATCCGGTTCACCCGTCGTCTTCCGGCCGCCGTGGCGGCGGCCGGCCTCGCGCTCGCCGTCGCGGCGTGCGGTGGTGAGTCGTCGACCAGCCCCCAAGGCACGACCGCGGCCAAGGCCGAACTCAAGCCCGACGCGGACCTGACGCAGCAATCGCTTCAGATCACGGTTTGGGAGGGCTACACGCCCGAGGAGCTCCCCGCGAAGGCCAAGGAGAAGCTCAAGGTCAAGGACGTGAAGATCAATTTCCACGACACCAACGAGACGGCGATGGCCAAGCTCACCCCCTCCGGTGACAGCGGCATCGACGTGGCGTTCGTGTCCGGCCAGTACGCCCAGGCGCTCAACGAGCAGGGCCTGCTGGAGCCGATCCATCCCGAGCTGATCCCCAACCTGGCCAACCTCTACCCCGAGGCCACCCAGCTCGCCTACGACAAGGGCAACAAGTACTCCGTGCCCTACACCTGGGGCACCACCGGCATCTGCTACCGCTCGGACCTGGCGAAGACCCCGCCGACGAGCTGGAACGACATTCTGAAGCCGCCGGCCTGGGCCGACAAGAAGGTCACCATGATGACCACCGAGCGCTGGCTGGCCCTGCCCGCGCTCAAGGCGCTCGGCTACTCGGTCAACTCCGACAATGACCAGGAGATCGCCAAGGCCAAGGAGCTGCTGCTCGCGGCCAAGCCCCACCTGCTCGCCTACGACGACACCACGTTCGGCGACAAGCTGAAGTCCGGCGAGGCCGTCATGGTCGAGGCGTGGGACGGCTGGTGCCCGACCTCGGAGAAGAACATCAAGTTCGCGTTGCCGAAGGAGGGCAGCGATCTCTGGGTGGACACCATGGTGATCATGAAGTCCTCCAAGAACAAGGAGGCGGCGCACGCCCTGATCAACTTCATCCTCGACCCCGAGATCCACAGCTGGGCCGCCGAGAACATCAACTACAAGGTCCCCAACAAGGCCGCCATGGAGCGGGTGCAGGTCCCCGAGGGTTCGCTGCTCGGCATCAAGCCCGCTGAGCTGCTCAACGGTGAGGTGATCGTCGACCTGGGCCCGTCGTCGACCAAGTACACCCGTCTGTCTAGCGAAGTCGCGACACAGTCGTAGTCGCGGTGAAGTCTGAAACACAGGCCCGGCCGGCGCCCCGTTCCCGGGGACGTCGGCTGGGTGCGTTCGTTTTCCTCTCGCCCGGGCTGGCGTACCTCGTCGTGCTGCTGCTGGTGCCGCTGGCACTGGTGCTGAGCTACACGGTGTTCCAGCGCGGGCGCTTCGGCGGCGTGGTGTACGAGTTCACCACCGAGAACTTCGCCCGCTTGCTCGACCCGCTCTACCTGGGCGTGCTCGGCGACTCCCTGCAGATCGCGGCCCTGACGACGCTGATCGCCCTGCTGCTCGGCTATCCGACGGCCTACGTGATCGCCCAGCTGCCGTCCAGGTGGAAGACGGCCGCGTTGGTCGCCATCGTGCTGCCGTTCTGGACGAACTTCATCATCCGGGTCTACGCCTGGATCATCCTGCTCAGCGGGCCCGGCCTGGTGAACTCGGTGCTCGGCACGCAGCTGGAGCTGCTCTACAAGCAGGGAACGATCGTGGTCGGCCTGCTCTACTCGTATCTGCCGCTGATGGTACTGCCGCTGTACGCGGCCATCGAGAAGCTCGACCCGCAGCTGCGCGAGGCTTCGGCCAACCTCGGCGCCTCCGGGTTCACGACGTTCCGCAAGGTGACGCTGCCGCTCACTGTGCCGGGCGTGCTGACCGGGTGCATGTTCGTGTTCGTGCCGAGCTTCGGGAACTTCGTCATTCCCGAGATGCTCGGCGGCAGCAAGACGCTGATGGTCGGCAATGTGGTCCGCAACGAGTTCCTGAAGGCGCGCGACTGGCCGTTCGCCTCGACGGTGACGCTGGCGCTCATCGCGGTGCTGGTCGTGCTGCTGCTCGCACAGGCATGGGCGGCCCGCCGTGCGTAGGTCCAAGGTCTTGTACGTCCCGTTCTGGGCCACGTACGTCTTCCTCTACCTGCCGATCGTCGTGCTGGTGGTCATGTCGTTCAACTCCGGCAGGTCGGCCTACACCTACGAGGGGTTCAGCCTCAAGTGGTACGGCGAGCTGGCCGCCGACGAACGGATCAGGACCGGCGTGGTCAACACACTCGTCGTGGCCGCCGGCTCGACGGCGATCGCGACCGTGCTCGGCACCCTGCTGGCCGTCGGCCTGCTCCGGTACACCCGGTCGAAGGCCCTGGACGCGCTGGCGATGATGCCGGCCGTGCTGCCCGACCTGGTGCTGGCGATCGGGCTGATGCTCTTCTACGGCCTGATCGACTTGACGCTCGGTCTGCACTCGGTGATGCTCTCGCACGCGCTGTTCTCGATGGCGTTCGTCGCGGCGGTGGTGCGCACCAGGCTCGTGGGCGCCGACTCCTCACTGGAGGAGGCCTCGCGCGACCTCGGGGCCGGGCCGGTGGTCACGTTCTTGAAGATCACGCTACCGCAGCTGACGCCCGGCATCGTCGCGGGCGCGCTGCTGGCGTTCACGCTGTCGGTGGACGAGTTCGTGATCGCCTTCTTCACGATCGGGAACGACGAGCCGACGCTGCCGATCGTGATCTACTCAATGATCCGTTTCGGGGTGACCCCGAAGATCAACGCGTTGGCCGCGATCCTGCTCCTGCTGAGCTTCACGGCGGTGATCGCCGGGCAGCGGCTGACCAAGATCGGGGAGAAGTCACATGCTGAAGATTGACGGCATCAGCCGCAGGTTCGGGAACGTCACCGCGCTCGACGACGTCTCGCTCCAGATCGAGCAAGGCGAGTTCTTCGCCCTCCTGGGGCCATCCGGCTGCGGCAAGACGACGTTGCTGCGCATCGTCGCCGGGTTCGAGACGCCGGACGCGGGCAGGGTGACGCTCGATGGGGACGACCTGCTGTCCAAGGCGCCCAACCGGCGGCCGATCAGCCTCATGTTCCAGTCGTACGCGCTGTTTCCTCACATGACCGTCGCCAAGAACGTGGCGTACGGGCTGGAGCGCGAGCGCCTGTCCCGCCACGAGATCAAGCAGCGTGTCGGCGAGGTGCTGGAGACCGTGGGCCTTTCCCAGCACACGAACCGCAAGCCCGCGCAGCTGTCCGGCGGGCAGCGGCAGCGGGTCGCGCTGGCCCGCTCCATCGTCAAGCGGCCCCGCCTGTTGCTGCTCGACGAGCCCCTGTCGGCCCTGGACAAGAAGGTCCGTGCCGACATGCAGCTGGAGCTCAAGCGGCTGCAGCACGAGGTCGGCATCACGTTCGTGGTCGTCACCCACGACCAGGAGGAGGCCATGTCGCTGGCCGACCGCATCGCGGTCTTCGACAGCGGCAGGGTGCGCCAGGTGGACGAGCCGGTCCCGCTCTACGAGCGGCCGCGCTCGCCGTTCGTGGCCGACTTCGTCGGCGCCAACAACCTCTTCCGTGGGACAGCGAGCGGCATGGACGCGCTCAAGAGCGAGAAGTTCGGCATGTTGCCGGGCACCCCGCTGACGGAGCTCGCCGGGGGCTCCGCGGCCCTGCTGGCGGTGCGCCCGGAGAACGTTGAGCTTGCCGACGAGAGCGCGGTCAGGGGCCTGGCGGGCAGCGTCCTGGACGTCAGCTTCTACGGCGGCGTGTCGCACATCTCGGTGGACGTGCCCGGACAGCCCAAGCCGTTGCTGGTGGCCGTGCAGGGGGCGAGCTCGATGCAGGCGGGCGCCAAGGTCAAGGTGCGCTGGAACGCCGAGGACGCCGTGATCATGGCGGTCGACCAGTGAGCCGACCAATCAGCCGGTCAGAATGCCAGGTCGTTGCCCGTGGCCGCGCGGGCGTACGAAAGGATCAGCTCCGCCGCCTCATCCGGGCCGATCATCGGGTGCCTGGCCGTGATGCGGTAACCGTACGCATCCTCCAAGGCCACCAGGTTGCGCGCGATCGTCAGGGAGTTCGAGCTCAGTCGGAACACACCGAGCGCGGCTCCCGTGTCCAGGATCGCTTGGTACATCGACACCTGGCGGTCGTAGAGCGAAGTGAGCAGCACGCCGTAGACCCGGTTGCGGCCCGCGGCCCCGCCCAGCTCGTTGAGCAGGCGCACGTCCGGGTCGAGCGGCCCGGTCGGCAGCCCCGACCTGATCGTGACCACCAGCTTCTCGGCCTGGTCGGTGAAGTCGGCCAGCCGGCGCATCCGCTGCTCGTAGAAGCGCTCCATCCCCGCGTGCTGCGCCTCGACCAGCAGCTCCCCGAGATCGGGGTAGTGGTAGAGAACGGCGCCGGAGGTCAGCCCGGCCTCCTCGGCGACGTGCGAGAGCTGCACGCGGTCGATGCCGTGGCGCACGATGGCCTTGCGCGCGGCCTCGATCAAGTCGAGACGGCGGTCGCTCCGGCTCTTGCGCTTGGCCACCCACACCACCTTCACGTCTTCGCTCACCGTTCAGTTAGCCGTGACCATAGTGCACTTAACTTGACCTTCACGCTAGATACGTTTTTGAATTCCCCTTCAACTCGCTGAAGACCCCCGGAGTGTCGATGTCTCTCACGATCTTGTTCATGCCGGAAAGCGCGTACGGCCCGACCAACAACTCCATCGGCATCGGCGACATCCTGCGCCGCCGCGGCCACCGCGTCGTCTTCGCCGCCGAGGCGTCGTGGAAGGGCAAGCTGGAGGCGCTCGGTTTCGAGGAGGATCTGGTCGATCTCGCGCCTCCAGCCGAGGACGCCACTGGAGGCGCTGAGCAAGACCCGGGCCAGTTCTGGAAGGACTTCATCCGCGAGACCGCGCCCGAATACCGCAAGAGCACGAAGGAGCAGCTCGAGACCGTCACCGCGCCCATCTGGGCCGAGCTGATCGACGGCGTGAAGTACTGCGAGCCGCAGCTCAAGGCCATCATCGAGCGGGTGGACCCGGATGTGATCGTCGAGGACAACGTGATCACGTTCCCGGCGCTGCTGACGGCGGGCAAGAAGTTCGTCCGCATCGTCTCCTGCAACCCGCTGGAGGTGCGCGGCGAGGGCATCGCGCCGGTCTTCTCCGGTCTGCCCGCCGCCGATCGCGCCGAGTGGGACGCCTTCCGCGCCGAGTACGACCGCACCCATCGCGAGCTGTGGAGCGCCTTCAACGAGTGGTGCGTCGAGCAGGGCACCGAGCCGCTGCCCGACCTCGACTTCATCCACCAAGGCGACCTGAACCTCTACGTCTACCCGGAGATCCTCGACTACACCGACGCCCGCCCGCTCGGCGCCACCTGGCACCGGCTCGACTCCTCGGTCCGGGAGACCGACGAGGACTTCACGCTGCCCTTCCAGCGCAACAACGGCTCGCTGATCTACTTCTCGCTCGGCTCGCTCGGCTCCTCCGACGTGGAGCTCATGCAGCGGGTGATCGACGTGCTGGCCACCACGCCCCACCAGTACATCGTCTCCAAGGGCCCGCTGCACGCGGAGATCAAGCTCGCCGACAACATGTGGGGCGCGGAGTTCCTCCCGCAGACCAAGATCATCCCGCAGTGCGACCTGGTCATCACCCACGGCGGCAACAACACGACCACCGAGGCGCTGCACTTCGGCAAGCCGATGATCCTGCTGCCGCTCTTCTGGGACCAGTACGACAACGCCCAGCGGGTCGATGAAATGGGCTATGGTGTCAGGCTTTCGACCTATACCTTCACCGACGAGGAACTGACCGGCGCGATCGCGCGGCTGCTCGGCGACACCGAGCTGCGGGCGCGGCTCGCCGCCGCGGGCGAGGAGATCCGGCGTCGCGACGGCCTGCGCCAGGCCGCCGACCTGATCGAGCAGCTCGGCCAGTGAGGACATGTTTTCCATGCGTGAACTGATCAACCCCGCCACCGGGCTCCCGTGTGCCGAAATTACGGACACGCCGGTGGAGGGTGTGGCGTCGGCCGTACGGGGGGCGCGTGCCGCGTACGAGGAGTGGTCGCAGGCCACCCCCGCCGAGCGCGCGCGGCTGCTGCTGCGCCTGGCCGACCTCGTTGAGGCCGACGCCGAGGAGCTGACCAGGCTCGAGGTCGAGGAGACCGGCAAGCCGGCGGCGGTGTTCAGGGACGGTGAGCTGCCGTTCGCCGTGGACAACCTGCGCTTCTTCGCCGGCGCCGCCCGTTCGCTCGACGGCTCCGGCGCCGGGGTGTTCAGCCCCGGCTACACCTCGGTCATGCTGCGCCGTCCCGTCGGGGTGGTGGGGTCGATCGCGCCGTGGAACTTCCCGTTCGTCATGGCCGTGTGGAAGGTCGGCCCAGCGGTGGCCGCGGGCAACGCGGTAGTGATCAAGCCGGCCCCGCAGACGCCGCGCACGACGCTGCGGCTGGCCGAGCTGTTCGCCAAGGCAGGTGCCCCGGAGGGGCTGGTCCAGGCGGTCACCGGGGACGCCGAGGTCGGGCAGGCGCTGGTCGGCGACCCCGATGTGGACATGGTGAGCGTCACGGGCTCCACGGAGACCGGCAGGGCCGTGATGTCCGGCGCGGCCGCCACACTCAAGCGGGTGCACCTGGAGCTCGGCGGCAAGGCGCCGGCGCTGGTCTTCGAGGACGCCGATCTGGCAGAGACGGCCCGCGGCGTGGCCATGGGCGCGACGTACAACACCGGTCAGGACTGCACGGCCGCCACCCGCGTCTACGTCGCCAGGGAGGTCTTCGACGACGCGGTGGAGGCGCTCCGGGCAACTCTTGCCGAAATTTCCTTCGGCGACCCGTGGGACCCGGCGACGGATATCGGGCCGCTGATCTCGGCCGCCCACCGGGAGCGGGTGCACGGGTTCGTCTCCCGCTCCGGAGGGCACGTGCTGCATGGCGGCGTCCCCGGCGACGGCCCCGGGTTCTTCTACCCGCCCACGCTGGTCACGGATGTCTCACAGGACAGTGAGATCGTGCAGGGCGAGTTGTTCGGGCCGGTCCTGGTGGTGCTGCCGTTCGACGGCGAGGACGAGGCGGTCCGGCTGGCCAACGACACCACCTACGGCCTGGCCTCCTCGGTGTGGACGCGTGACGTGTCCAGGGCGATGCGCGTCTCCCACCGGCTCGACGTAGGGGTGACCTGGGTGAACGACCATCTGCCCATCGCCAGCGAGGCGCCGCACGGCGGGGTGAAGGGCAGCGGGTTCGGCAAGGACATGAGCCAGGAGGCGGTCCTGGAGTACTCGGTGACGCGGCATCTCATGGTGAAGCACGCGGCACCGGTCGAGCGGGATTCCTTCCGGCCCGCCTGAGATCGTGTACGGCGAAATGCGCCCAGGTGTGCTGCGTTGGGCGCGTGTGATGGGATATGTTCTGTTGGCCGATCTGGTACGGGTTGTGTTCCAATTACCCAGCCGGACTAATTCCCATGCGCCACACGCGTGTCTGGTTTTTTCGAGCACGTACCGGCGAGAGGTTGCGAGACTCAGTGAGGACGAAAAACCCCAGGCACACTCGGTCTGGGGAGTACACAGGCGGAAGATTCCGGCTGGCTAACTGGCGTGTGCGCTCGAGGCTGGTTGCGCTCATCCTCATCCCCACGGTGGTGGGCGTGCTGCTCGCCGGCATCCAGCTGGCCAACGCCATCGGCACCAGCGTCGAGTACCAGCGCCTGACCAAAGCGGCCGAGCTCGTCCAGCGCGTCGGCGGGCTCAACCACGAGCTCGCCAAGGAGCGCACGCTCACCGCGTGGTACGTCACCGACCGCCGGGCCGGGCGGCTCGTCCAGCTGAAGACTCAGCGAGAGGCCACGGACGAGGCCAAGGCGCTGGTGATGACCGCCGCCTCCAGCATCGACGAGTCGTACTCGGAACGCGTCCGCGAAGGCGTGGATGACGCGCGCCGCTGGCTGGACGGCCTCAACAGCCTGCGTGCCTCCATGGTGGCGGCGAACGTGCCGCCGCGCGCGGCCATCAACACGTACACGACCATGATCGAGGTCCTCTCGTCGCTCAGCTCCAGCATGGCCGGCGGCGTCAACGACGACCATCTGCAGCGGGACGTGGCCGCGCTCGGCGCGCTGGAGCACATGAAGGAGGAGGTCTCGCGCCAGCAGGTCATCCTCATCGTCGCGCTCGTCCAGCGCCAGCTGGACAACGAGGCGCTCACCGACTTCCTGGGCTCCTGGGAGCAGCAGCAGGCGGAGCTGGCCACCTTCGAGCAGGTCGCCGAGCCCGTGCATCTGCAGGAGTACAGGCAGATCGTCAAGGGAAGGCAGATCGACCGCAGCGACGCCATGCGGCAGCGCGCGCTGGCCCAGATGCGCGAGTACAACCGGGTCCGGGACCTCGACGTCAGCACCACCCGCGACCTGAGCCTCTGGTACGACGGCATGTCGGTGACGGCCACCGCCATGCGCGAGGCCGAGGAGGACCTGGCCACCGAGCTCGTGGCCAGGACCCGCGAGCTGAGCGACGCCGAGCAGCGCAGCGCGATCATCTCCGGCGCGATGATCCTCGTCCTGCTGCTCCTCGTCCTGATCATCACTACCCGCGTGGCCGGCTCGCTGGTCCGCCCGCTGCGCCGGCTGCGGGCCGAGGCGCTCCAGGTGGCCACCACCCGGCTGCCCGAGACCGTTCGCGTGCTGCGCGAGTCCGGCGACGGCGCACAGGTGCCCGAAGTGCCGTCGGTCGGCGTCAACACCCGCGACGAGATCGGTGAAGTGGCGCGGGCGTTCGACGAGGTCCACCGCGAGGCCATCAGGCTGGCCGCTGACGAGGCCAAGCTGCGGTCGAACGTCAACGCCATGTTCGTCAGCCTCTCCCGCCGCAGCCAGACGCTCGTCGAGCGGCAGCTGCAGCTCATCGAGGGCCTGGAGCAGGGTGAAGAGGACGAGCAGCGGCTCGCGAACCTCTTCCGCCTCGACCACCTGGCCACCCGCATGCGCCGCAACAGCGAGAACCTCCTGGTCCTCGCCGGCCAGGAGGCCGCGCGCAAGTGGAGCGAGCCGGTGCCGCTGGTCGACATCGCCCGCGCCTCGCTGTCGGAGGTCGAGAACTACGAACGCGTCCAGATCCAGATCTCGTCCGGCACGCTGATCGTCGGCCCGGCCGTCACGGACGCCGTCCACCTGCTGGCCGAGCTGATCGAGAACGCGACCTCGTTCTCGCCCCGCGAGAGCAAGGTCGCGGTCACCAGCACGCCTGCCGAGGGCGGCGTGCTCGTCACCATCAACGACCTGGGCATCGGCATGAGCCAGGAGGAACTGGCCGAGGCCAACTGGCGGTTGGCCAACCCGCCGGTGGTGGACGTGTCGGTGTCGCGGCGCATGGGCCTGTTCGTGGTCGGCCGGCTGGCGCTGCGGCACGGCATCAGGGTCCACCTCAGCATGCGGGAGACCGGTGGCCTGAGCGCGCTGGTCCTGATGCCCGACATGTTGATCACCAGCGCGGCCGGGGTGCCGCATAAGGGCGGCCAGTACGAGGCGTTCACGTCGTTCGACCCGAGCATGTTCGGGCAGCCGTCGACGAACGGATCGGGACCGCGCCACTCGACACCTTCCGCGGACCCGTCCCACCAAGTGGTGGACACGGAGTGGCCGGGCTCGGTGCCCGCGCCGGGGACCGGCGCCTGGCCGTCCTTCGGCGAGCAGCCTGCGGGGTTCGGGGAGCAGCCCGCGTTCGGGGAGCAGCCCGCGTTCGGGGAGCAGCCCGCGGCGTTCGGCGAGCAGCCGTCTGCCGGGGTGCCCGGCGGGGCGCCGGGAGGCGTGGCCGAGGAGCCGCGCTGGCCGTCGTTCGCCGAGGAGTCGCCTGGTGCCCCGCCGCAGGAGGAGCACCGCTGGTTCGAGGAGCCCCGCTGGCCGTCGTTCGCGGAAGAGCCTCCGCCCGCGCCGGCACAGCCTAATTCCTTCGCGGAGAACCGGTGGCCGTCGTTCGCCGAGCAGCCGCCACCCCTGCAGGAGCAGGAGCCGCGCTGGCCCTCGTTCGCCACGGAGCCGCCGAAGGACCCCGACGACCCGGCCCTGTGGTCGTCCTTCGCCGACCCGCTGCCACGCAGGCCGATATTCGAGTCGGAGGATCAGCCGCGGCCGCAGCACGGCGATGACCAGCGTGCCGACTACCAGGCCGACTACCGAGGCGACTACCGGGCGCCGTTCGGCGACGAGCCCAAGCCCGCCGACAGTTTCGAGCAGAACGGGCATGCCGCCTACGATCCGTTCGGGCCCGGCCGCTACTCCTCCCAAGACATGACCGGCCCGCTCCCGGTGGTGCGCAATTCGCCCATGGAGGAGCAGGGCGAGGAGTTCCTGCCGATCTTCTCCTCGGTCGGCTCGGACTGGTTCCGCCGGCCGGATCCCGAGCAGCTGAACCCGCACTCCGAGCCTCCGTTCTCGGCCGAGCAGCAATCGCCGGCCGGGTGGGAGCGCTCGTTCGAGGGAGAGTCCGAGACCACCGCCGTGCACCCGGCCATCCCCGTGGACGCGCCCGCGCCTTCGGGGCAGGCGCCGCTGCCACAGCGCAAGCCGGGCCAGTCCGGGGCAGGCGCGTCCTGGTCCTCGCCCGCGGACTCCGGCTTCCAGGCCGCTCAGGCGGCAGCCCAGCCCGCACAGGACGGCACGACAGCCTCGGGGTTGCCACGCCGCGTCCCCAAGGCCAATCTGGTGCCCGGTACGGCCAGTCTCGCCGAGCCCCAGCCCACATCACCGGCGCCGCAGATCTCGCCCGAGCGACTGCGGAACCGGCTCTCCAGCTTCCAGCAGGGTGTCCGACAAGGCCGGGCGTTCACCCGCGGCGAAGAAAATGAGGAGGACAAATGAGAGAGATGAGCCAGGGAGCGCGTGGCATTAGCTGGCTGATCACGGACTTCGTGAACAACGTGCCAGGCGTCGCGCACACGGTCGTGGTCTCGTCTGACGGCTTGCCGCTGGCCTTCTCCGAGGGGTTTCCCAAGGATCGGGCCGATCAGCTCGCGGCGGTCGCCTCTGGCGTGATCAGCTTGACCCAGGGCGCCGCGCGGGTCTTCGAAGGCGGAATGGTGACGCAGACCGTCATCGAGATGCAGCGCGGACTATTGATGATCATGTCCATCAGCGATGGATCCTGCTTGGCGGTCCTGGCCGCGCCCGACTGTGACATGGGCCTGGTGGCGTACCAGATGACCCTGCTGGTCGAACGCGCGGGGCAGGTGCTTACTCCGGCCGTACGCGCTGAGCTGCAAGCGGCCCGCCCTCGCTAACCGGGGGCGAGTGAACGGAGATCATGGTGACAGGTCAGGGTTGGGCTGGTGATAGCACTCCGCCGCATCCGGCGGCTCCCCGTCCGCAGAAGCCGAGCTCCCTGGTACGGCCGTATGCCGTGACCGGGGGGCGCACGGCGCCGCGGATGAAGTTCGCCATGGAGGCACTGGTGTCCTCCGTGACGTCGGAATACCAAGACATTTCCCTACTGAGTCCGGAGTATCAGGCGATCATCCAACTGACCCGGAACGTCCGGTCGGTTGCTGAAATCTCCGCCCTTTTACGCCAGCCCCTTGGCGTGGTCCGGGTGCTGATCGCCGACATGGCGTCGGAGGGCCTGATCCGCGTGCACCAGCCTGCGCTGGACGCGGGAAAGCCGGACCTCAACTTGCTCGAAAGGGTACTCAGTGGACTTCGCAGGCTCTAGTCCCGGCCTGACCTCGACGAAGATCGTCGTGGCCGGGGGCTTCGGCGTGGGCAAGACGACGTTCGTGGGTGCGGTGTCGGAGATCCTCCCGCTCACCACAGAGGCGGTCATGACAGACGCCTCGGCTCACGTGGACGACGTCTCGCTCACGCCGAACAAGACGACCACGACCGTCGCCATGGACTTCGGCCGCGTCTCGCTGGACCGTGACCTGATCCTGTACCTGTTCGGCACGCCTGGACAGCACCGGTTCTGGTTCATGTGGGACGACCTGGTACGAGGGGCGATCGGCGCGGTCGTGCTGGTGGACACCCGCCGCCTGGCCGACAGCTTCCCGGCCATCGACTACTTCGAAGAGGCGAAACTGCCGTTCGTGATCGGCGTCAACGGCTGGGACGGCGAGTTCGCGCACGGCGAGGAGGATATCCGCGAGGCCATGTCGGTCGGCGGCCACATCCCCATCGTCCGCCTGGACGCCCGGCACCGAGAGTCCGTCAAATCGACCTTGATCACCTTGGTGGAGCACGCCCTGACCCGCCACACGCACACGCCCGTATAGACGTCTCCTGGGTGCCGCCTGGTCGTAGCCTCTCCCGGTGGCACCCACTCTTGCCCAACGGGAATGCGGGCCGGCGGTACCCCGAACGCCGCTGCGGGTTCAAAGGCGCGGCGGCGGGAGCGGCTTGTCGTACAGCCAGGCGGACAGCAGCGGTCCGACCGGTCGCGAGGTGTGCCGGTGGACGTGGGCGGCGAACCCCAGGGTGGTGACGCTCCCGTGCCGCCGCTCGGCCGTCCAAGCGCGCAGAGCCGCGAAGAAGACGTGGTCGCCCAGGGCCCGGCGCAACGCGTGCAGGGTCAGCGCGCCCCGCTTGTAGACGCGGTCGTCGAACAGCGCCCCCGCGCCGGGGTCGGCCAGGACGAAGTCCTGTGGGAGCTGCGCGAGCCTGTGGTGCCAGCGCTGGGCGTGGTCGTCGGCGGATGGGCCGCCGGACTCCTCCGACCAGAGCCACTCGGCGTAGGCGGCGAAGCCCTCCTGCAACCAGATGTCGCGCCAGCAGGCCACGGTGAGGCTGTTGCCGAACCACTGGTGCGCGAGCTCGTGCGCGATCAGGCGTTCGAACCCGCGCATGCCGTCGACATGGTTCCTGCCGAAGATCGACATGCCCTGGGCCTCGACCGGGATGTCCAGGTCGTCGTCGGCCACCACGACGGTGTAGCCGGTGAACGGATAGGGCCCGAACCGGTCGGTGAACAGCGCCATCATCTCGCCCTGGCGACCGAAGTCGTGCCGTGCGCGAGTGGCGAGGCGCGGCGGGTGTGCCAGCCGGGTTCCGGCGACCTCGGAGAGCTGGTAGCGCCCGATCTGCACGCTCGCCAGGTAGCTCGCCATGGGCTCGGTCTGGTCGTAGATCCACGTCGTGTCCCCGGCCGCGCGGCGCCGCGCGACGAGCACGCCGTTCGCGATGACCTGGTACGACGACGCGGTGGTCAGGGAGATCCGGTAGGACGCCTTGTCACTGGGCCGGTCGTTGCACGGGAACCAGGAGGGCGCGCCGATCGGCTGGCCGGCCACCAGCGCGCCGTCGGTCAGCTCCTCCCAGCCGAGGCCGCCCCAGGGGCTCGGTACCGGTACGGGGCTGCCCGAATAGCGCACCTCGACCTCGGCTCGCGCTCCTGCCGGCAGCGGCCGGGGCAAGGTCACGCGCAGTTTGCCCTTGCCATGCGAGTAGCGGGCCCAGCCACCGTCCACCGTGACACCCGAGATCCGGAACTTGCCGAGGTCCAGGTCGAGGGCGCTGAGGGGCTCGGCGGCGGTCACCGTCAGCCGGGCCGTGCCGTCGAGCCGGTTGGCCGGGACCCGGTACTTCAGCGTCAGGTCGTAGTGCGTGACGCCGTACCGGTGGTCGCCGTGCCCTGGAAAGTAGGACGTCATCGCCACGCCGAGATGGGGTTGCCGAACCACCTGGCCCGGCTCGGCACGGTCTCGCCGCGCATGACCAGCGAGGCGGGACCGATCGTGGTGTCGGCGCCCACTCGCGCGGCCGGCAGCACCACGCTGTGCGGGCCCAGCGTCGCGCCGGCCTCGAGCGTCACCGTGTCCATGCTCATGACCCGGTCATGGAAGAGATGCGTCTGCAGGACGCAGCCCCGGTTGACGCAGGCGCCATCGCCCAGTGTCACCAGATCCGCCTCGGGGAGCCAGTACGTGTCACATGTGACTCCATGTCCAATGCGTGCCCCGAGCGAGCGCAGCCACACGTTCAGCGGCGCGGTACCCAGCCACGGTTGCGCGAACCACGGCGCGGCCAGCACCTCGACGAAGTTGTCCGCCAGCTCGTTACGCCACACGAAGGAGCTCCACAGCGGCTGGTTCCCGGTCCGGATCCGGCCGACCAGCGCCCACTTGGCGGCCGTCGCGACCGCCGCCGCGACCACCCCGGCGGCCAGCATGACCACACCGGCCAGGGCGGCCGCCACGGCGAAGCCGTACCGTGCCGCGAGCCATTCGAAGGCGGCGGCGACCAGGAGGGCGACCGCGACCGCGCACATCGCGGGTACCACGCGGAACCCCTCGACGAGGGCCCGCGCTGCCTTGAACCGCGCGGGCGGGTCGTAGGTCCGGCTCCGGTCGGCCTCCTCGGCGGTGCGGCGCAGCTCCATGGGCGGCATGCCCACGTACGACGAGCCGGACTTGGCCTTCTTCGGCGCTGCCGACAGCACCCCGACCAGGCCGTCCTTGGGCACCTTGCGGCCCGGAGCGGTCATTCCGGAATTGCCGAGGAAGGCCCGCTTGCCGATCCGCGCGGACGCGATGCGCATCCAGCCGCCGTCCAGCTCGTACGGAGCCACCATCGTGTCGTCCGCCAGGAAGGCGCCGTCGCCGACCGACGTCATCGTGGGCAGCGCGAGGACCGTGGACAGCTCGACGCCACGGCCCACCTTCATGCCGAGAGCCCGCAGCCACGCGGGCGTCAGAACGCTCGCGTACAACGGGAAGAGCCAGACGCGGGCCGCGGCCATCAGCCGCCCCGTCGCCCAGGCCTGCCACGCCTGGCGGCTGTGCACCGGATAGTGGCCCGGACGCAGCCGCAGCCCGAGCAGCCGCACGCTGACCAGCGTGACCAGGGCGAAGGCCGCCATGCCGGTGATCGTCGCCAGCGGCACGCCGGTCAGGGCAGAGGTGAGGGCCTCGCCGAGCGTGCGGGCGTCTCCGGCGAACACGGCCAGAACCGCGAGGCCGGCCCCGGCCGCGGCCGCCGGGAGCAGGCTGAGCGCGATGGCCGTCAGGCCGTACAACGACGCCCAGAAGCGCGACCGGACGGCCCGCTCTCCTGGTTTGCGCGACTTGCCCTGCCTGAACGCGGGCACGCCGGCCCAGAGCTCGCCTGCGGGTACGGTGCCGGCGACCGCCGATCCCGGGGCGATCCGCGAGTTCTTCCCGATCCTCGCACCGGGCAGCAGCGTCGAACGGGAACCTACGGTGGCGCCCGCGCCGATCCGGATCTCGCCGATGTGCAGCAGATCGCCGTCGTACCAGTGGCCGCTGAGGTCGACCTCCTGCTCGACCGACGCGCCCCGGCCCAGCCTGAGCAGTCCTGTGACGGGCGGCGGCGAGTGCAGATCGGCGTCGGCGCCCACTTTGGCGCCGAGCATCCGGGCGTACCACGCCATCCAGGGCGCGCTGGCCAGGTCGGGGACGCCGAGCCTGACTGCGAACTGCTCGGCGAACCACAGTCTCAGATGCACGCGGCCACCGCGCGGGTGGCTGCCCGGCCGTACGCCGCGCAGCAGCAGCCGCGCCAGCGCCGCGGACAGGCCCATTCGCCCCATGGGGCTGACGAACACCAACGCGCCCAGGGCGACCCACCACCAGGACAGAGCCGGTGCCCACGGCGGCGCGAGCAGGTTGTTGAGCGCGGCCAGCAGCACGATCCAGCGCATCGCGCCGGCGGTGAGCAGCGGAACCATGAGCAACGACTGCACGAGAGCGGCCCGCCGGGGCATGGGCGCCACGGGCGGCCGCGTCGGCTCGTGCTCGCCCCGCGCGACCAGGAGCCGCGCCAGCCCGGCGAGCGTCGGCTGTGCGTACACGTCGCCCACCGCCACATCCGGATAGTCGGGACGCAGCACGGACACCAGCCGGGCCGCGGCCAGGCTGGTGCCGCCGTCGGCGAAGAAGTCGGCGCCGGGTCCTTCCGGCGCCACGCCGAGGATGCCGGTCCACCGCTCGGCCAGCAGCGCCTCGGCCGGGCTCCACTCGGCCGCGGGCGCGACCGGCTCGGCCAGCGGCCAGGGCAGCGCGTCACGATCGATCTTGCCGGAGGTCCTCGTCGGGAGAGAGTCGACCGGCGCCAGGCGCGGCACCAAGGCGGCGGGCAGCGAGTCGGCGAGCAGCTCGCGCGCCTCACCGGCGTCGAAGCCGGGTCCGGTGACGACGTACCCCACGAGAACCTGGTGGCCGCCGCCCGCGGTGCGGACGGCGGCGGCCGCGCCGGTGACGCCCGGCAACGCCTGCAACGCGGCGTCCACCTCGCCGAGCTCGATCCTGCGCCCGCCGAGTTTCACCTGGTCGTCGGCCCTGCCGACGAAGAAGAGGCCCTCGGGGTCCGCCCGTACGAGGTCACCGCTGCGGTAGGCGCGTTCCCAGGCCAGCGACGGCAGCGGCGCGTACTTCTCGGCGTCTTTCACCGGGTCCAGGTAGCGGGCCAATCCCACGCCTCCGATGACGAGTTCGCCAGTCTCGCCCATGGCCACCGGCTCGCCCGAGTCGCCGATCACCGCCAGGTCCCACCCGTCGAGGGGCAGCCCGATGCGTACGGGTCCGTCGGCTGTGAGCCGCGCCGCGGACGCCACCACTGTCGCCTCGGTGGGCCCGTACGTGTTCCACACCTCCCGCCCCGGTACGGCGAGCCGCTCCGCCAGCTCGGGAGGGCACGCCTCGCCGCCGAAGATGAGCAGCCGGATCCCGCCGAGGTGCTCGACAGGCCAGAGCGCGGCCAGCGTCGGCACGGTCGAGACGGCCGTGATGCGCTGGGCGGCCAGCCAGGGGCCCAGGTCCATGCCGGTGCGTACGAGGGCTCTGGGCGCGGGCACGAGGCAGGCGCCGTGCCGCCAGGCCAGCCACATCTCCTCGCACGAGGCGTCGAACGCCACGGACAGCCCGGCCAGCACCCGGTCGCCGGGGCCCAGCGGCCGATCCGGCAGGAAGAGTCCCGCTTCCGCGTCGGCGAACGCGGCCGCGGACCGGTGCGTCACCGCGACCCCTTTCGGCCTGCCGGTGGACCCGGACGTGAAGATGATCCACGCGTCGTCGTCCAGGCGCGGCGGCTCCGCAGCCGTCCCCGCGCCTTCGGACAGTGACGCAGCGGTCCCCGCGCCGCCGTGCATCGTCAGCTTGCCGGCGAGGACGGCGTCGACCCCGGCTTCGGCGAAGACCAGTTCGGCGCGCTCGTCCGGGTCGTCGGCGTCGACCGGCACGTACGCGGCACCGACCGCGAGCACGGCGAGGATGGAGACGTACAACTCGGCGGTCCCCGACGCGATGCGCACGCCGACCCTGGCGCCGCGGCCGATCCCGGCTTCCGCGAGCTCGGCCGCCACCCGGTCCACCTCGGCACGCAACGAGCGGTAGTCGAGGCGCACGGCGCCGTCGTCCAGTGCGGGCGCCTCCGGGTAACGGCACGTCGTCTCGTCGAGGATGTCGAGCAACGTGCGCGGTGGCGGCGCCAGCAGGCCGGCGGGATAGACGGCGGACGCGGTCTTAGGGCGTAAGTCGGCCGAGTGACGAGACAAATGCTGCTCCCTGAGTCAGGCGGTCGGTGGCGCCTGCCCAGGAGGGCATCTGCCGCGCATTCACATCATCCGCCACTTTCGTGGCGATCGCGCCACCCCAGAGCCCAACGACCGCTGTATCCGCCGCTATTCCGAGACCTGCGGCGACCTGGCATTCCACCCCCGCGTCACATTCCTCCCTCGCTCCGGGTCAGCGCAGTAGAGATCCACGAAAAGGGAGGAAGTCATGACTTCGCCGATTCTGGTCACCGGTGGGACGGGCACGCTGGGGCGCCTGGTGGTGCCGCTGCTGCGGAAGGCCGGTTGCGAGGTACGGGTGCTCAGCCGGGGCGGCCACGGGCCCGAGGACGGCATCGAGTACGTGACCGGCGACATGTCCACCGGTGAGGGGCTACAGGCCGCGATGGACGGAGTCGAGAAGATCGTGCACTGCGCGGGGAGCGCCAAAGGCGACGAGGTCAAGGCCCGCAACCTGGTGCAGGCGGCGTCGCGGGCGGGTGCCCCGCATGTGGTGTACATCTCGGTCGTGGGCGCCGACCGGATCCCGGTCGTCAGCGGCGTCGACCGCGCCATGTTCGGCTACTTCGCGGCCAAGCGGGAGGCCGAGCAGGTCATCGCCGCGTCCGGACTGCCGTGGACCACGCTGCGCGCCACCCAGTTCCACGACTGGGTCTGGATGACGCTGGGGACGATGGCCAAGCTGCCGGTGCTGATGACGTGGGGCGGTGCCAGGTTCCAGCCGGTCGACGCAGGTGAGGTGGCGGCCCGGCTGGTCGAGCTCGCCCTGGACGAGCCGGCCGGGCTCGTGCCTGACATCGCCGGACCTCGCGTGTACGGGATGGAGGAGCTTGCCCGCGACTACGTGAAGGCCACCGGCAAACGCCGGCTGATCGTGCCGGTCCGGAGCCCGGGCAAGGCCGCGGCCGCGTTCCGAGCCGGCGCCAACCTTGCCCCGGACCACGCCGTCGGCCGCCGGACCTGGGAGGACTTCCTGGCCGAGCAGAAGCGCCGAGGCCTCTAGGAGGGGACCGGCACTGCAGGGAGCAGCAGAGGCGCGGCCGCTGTGCGGAGCTCGTCGCTGAACGGCGCCGGCCGCAAAGTGATGGGGTCCAGGTTGACGTTGACGCGGTATCCCTCCGCGTGCACCACCGAGCGGTCCGCCGACAGCACGCGGAACCCGTACACCCCGCTCGTACGGCCAAGACGATCGATCCAGAAGTGCACCAGCGGCTCGCCCACCCCCGCAATAGGCACGTTGTAGGTCACCTTGAACTCCCGCACGGCCAGGAACACGTCCTTGAACGCCGACACGGCGGCATCGGGCGCCCAGCCGAGCCGGTGCCAGTACGCGCTGATCGCCCGCTCGACCAGCAACGCGTACCGGGAGTTGTGCAGCAGGCCCATCGCGTCGAGGTCATCGAAATGCACCTGAACCGGCTCGCAAACGCCATATTCGATCATGTCAGTCCTCCGGGAGCAGCTCGGGATGAGGGGAGAGGGCGCGGAGCCGCTGGAGTACGGCACGGCGGGCATGAGCGAGAGCGGCCGGCCCGTCGAGCAGCCGGGAATGAATGATGGCCATTTCGCCGAGTGCGTCGATCTCGTAGGCGAGCTGGGCCGGATCCACGCTCGCGGCCAGCTCGCCCAGCTCCACGGCCCCGGCCACCAGTCGCTGGATGAACTCCTGCCACTCGCGCATGGCCCGCGCGACGCGGTCGTGCACAGCTCCGGGGCGGTCGTCGAACTCGGCCTGCACGGCGAAGAAGAAACACCCGCCGGGCAGCACGCCGTCGTCGTAGAACGTCAGCCGCGCCTCGTGCAGCGCGAACAGGCGCCGCACGCCTGCGGGGACGCGCAGGGCGGGCTCGACCACATGCTCGGTCCATTGGCGGGTGGCCCATTCCACCGCATCAAGCTGCAGTTGCTCCTTGTCGCGCCAGTGCGCGAAAAGTCCAGACTTGCTGATGCCGGTCGTCGTCGCCAGCCGCCCCAGGGAGAGCCCGGCCAGCCCTTCGACGGAGGCCAGTCCCACCGCCTGCTGGAGGATCGTTTCGCGGCTGCGCATCCCCCGCAGCAGCCGGCCGTCTTGCGTCATGCGGCTCACACTATATGAACGACCGATCGGTCGTATAGTCGGAGCCGGGAATGCCGTGCAGCACACCCGCGTTGAGGCGGGCAGATGTAATTGAATATTCAACAGCCAGGAGGGGTCATGCCCGCCATCACCGCCGACACCCTGACGCTGCCGCGCGTCGCCGTCCCCGATCCGACCGTGGTCGCACGCCGGCCCGTGCGGTCGGTGACGACCGCGCCCAGCGGGTTCGAGGGCGAGGGCTTCCCGGTACGGCGGGCGTTCGCCGGCGTGCCGCAGTCCGCGCTGGACCCGTTCATCCACATGGACCAGATGGGCGAGATCGAGTACGCCCCCGGCGAGCCCAAGGGCACCCCCTGGCACCCGCACCGCGGCTTCGAGACCGTCACCTACATCATGGACGGCATCTTCGAGCACCAGGACTCCAACGGCGGCGGTGGCACGATCTCCGACGGCGACACTCAGTGGATGACCGCGGGCTCCGGGCTGCTGCACATCGAGAAGCCCCCGGAGCACTTGGTGGTGTCGGGCGGGCTGTTCCACGGCGTCCAGCTGTGGGTCAACCTGCCCCGCGCCCACAAGTTCCACCTGCCCCGCTACCAGGACATCCGCGGTCGCCAGACGGCGCTGCTCGCCTCGGCCGACGGCGGCGCGCTGCTGCGGGTGATCGCCGGTGAGCTGGACGGGCACGCCGGTCCCGGCATCACGTTCACCCCGATCACGATGGTGCACGCGACCGTGAGCCCCGGAGCGCGGCTGGAGCTGCCGTGGAACCCCGGCTTCAACGCGCTCGCGTACGTGCTGGCCGGGCAGGGCTTCGCCGGGGACGAACGCAGGCCGGTACGCAAGGGGCAGCTGGCCGTCTTCGGCCAGGGCGGGGCGCTCACGGTCGCCGCCGACACCGCCCAGCCCCAGGCCGAGCCCAACCTGGAGGTGCTGCTGCTCGGCGGGCAGCCGATCAAGGAGCCGGTCGTGCACTACGGCCCCTTCGTGATGAACACCCGCGCCGAGATCCTCCAGGCGATGGAGGACTACCAGGCCGGCCGCCTGGGCGTCGTCCCCGCCGACCGCGTTCCGCACGCCGACGGGCCCGTCCCGGGAAAGGAGTGACATGGCGATCGAGAACCTGGCCGAGGAGTACGAGCGCGGCCGCCTGTTCTTCGACGCGGAGGACTACATCGGGTCCGCTCGCATCCTGGCCGGCGTGGTCGCGGCGGCCCCGGAGAACCTGGCCGCGCGGCTCCTGTTGGCCCGTGCCTACTACCACTCGGCCCAGCTCGGCCGGGCCGAGGCCGAGCTCCGGCTGGTCCTGGAGCGCGACCCGGCCGAGGGGTACGCCTGCCTGCTGCTCGGCCGTACGCTGCAGCGCCAGAACAGGCCGAAGGACGCGGAGCCGTACCTGCGGCTCCACGCCGCGATGACCGGGGAGTGACCCGCTTACACCCGCTGCAGCAGGAGAGAGACGAAGCCGAGCACGCCACGGTAACCGGTGAGCCACATGTCACGGTGCTGTCTCATGGCGGCCATGGCGTGCTCGGCGTCGGGGCCGGGGTTGGCGGCGGCCCAGCGGGCCAAGGTGCCGGTCCACGACAGCTCGTACTCGTCCCATTCGGCCAGGTCGCTCACATGGCCGTAGACGGTCAGCCAGCCGCCGGACTCGGCCGCCGCGAGCGTGCCCGCCAGATCGGGGTACGTGCCGATGGCCTCGGCGAGGTCAGGAGCGGGAGTGCGTTCCCAGAATCCCTCGCCGACCAGCGCCAGCCCGCCGGGACGGACGAAGCGGGAGACGGCGTCCATGGTCTCCTTCAAGCCGCCGAAGGCGTGGGTGGAGCCGACGCAGAGCACCAGGTCGTACGGGTCGGTGGCGGGGAACTCGGCAGCGGGCGTCAGGTGCAGCGACAACCGGCCGGACAGGCCCCGCGCGGCCGCGGCCCGTTCGGCTGCGGACAGGGCGTGCGGGGAGAGGTCCACACCGTCGGCGACGGCCGACGGGACGAGCTCGAGCGCCCGCAGCGACCATGCGGCCTCGCCGCACCCTAGGTCGAGAATGCGAGCCCCGTCCGGCAACGCCGCCCGGCGCAGCAACCGGTCGAGATTGTCATCCGAGATGGGGGTGGCGACCGGGTGGTCGCGGTGTGCGATGGCGCTGAGCAGCTGTCGATCCATGACGTCCATCCTCTCGGCGCCCGCAACTCGTTTACGTGTCGCAAGGAGGCGGCGGTGGCGGCCTTCGCCACCACGCCGGGACAGTAGCCCGGCCTTCTTGCCCGGAACTCCTCCTCGGACGGCAACGCGGAGACGGGGTCAGACTGCCGCTGCGTGGCCGCGGACCAGCCGGCCCACTTCGGCGCGCAGGTGCACGAAGTCGGGGTGCTCGCGGGTGGTGATCTGGTCGCGGGGCCCGGGCAGGTCCACCTTGAGGTCGCCGACCACGTGCGCGGGCGCCTTCGACAGCACCACGACGCGGTCGCCGACATAGACACTCTCGTCGATGTCGTGCGTGATGAGCACGATCGTCATCTGGTGGTGGCCGCGCACCTTGAGCACCAGGTCCTCCAGGTCCTCCCTGGTCTGGGCGTCCACCGAGCCGAACGGCTCGTCCATGAGCATCAACGACGGCCGGTACGCCAGTGCCCGCGCGATCGCCACCCGCTGCTGCATGCCGCCCGACAGCTGGAACGGGTATTTGCGTCCGGCACCCGCCAGCCCCACCGACTCCAGCGCCTCTTCGGCGGCCTCGCGGCGCGCCTTCTTGTCCATGTTCTTGCGGCGCAGCGGTAGCGCCACGTTGTCCGCCACCGACATCCACGGGAACAACGAGCGGCTGTAATCCTGGAAGACCACGGCCAGGTTGTCCGGCGTCTGGCGTACGAGGTTGCCCTCGACCTTGACCTGGCCGCCCGTCGGCGTGATCAGGCCGGCGATCGACCGCAGCAGCGTCGACTTCCCGCAGCCCGACGGCCCGACGACGCACAGCAGCTCGCCCGCGGCGACGCTCAGGTTGAGGCTGTCGATGGCGTGGTGGGCGTTCGGGCTACCGCCGCCGTAAACGTGGGAGAGGTTCTCAATCTCGAGCAATGGAGTTCCTTGGGGGGCGAGATCGGAGTCAGCACAAGACTGTAGCGGAGCAGGGAAAGTCGGACATGTCGGTCAGGTAAACCTGTTCAGGGCGCTGATCCTACTCCGTGAGGCGCTGAGCCGTGTGGTGCCAGCCGAGCACCCGGCGCTCCACGACGAGGAACAGTTCGTTCAGCAGGTAGCCGAGCACCCCGAGCAGCACGATGCCGGCCCACATGGACAGGGGGTCGGTCTGGTGCTTCGCGAAGGTGATCTGGAAGCCGATGCCGTTCGTGGTGCCCGGGAGCAGCTCGGAGAACACCATGACGATCAAGGACAGCGACAGGGCCAGCCGCAGCCCGGCGAACATCTTGGGCAACGCCGACGGCAGGATCACCAAGCGCAGCCGCTGGGCCCGTGTCAACCGGAACACCTGGCACGTCTGCAGGTGCATGGGCTCCACCGAGCGGGCGCCGTCGGCGGTGTTGAGCAGCACCGGCCACAGGATGCTGAACATGATGAACGCCAGCTGCATCCGCAGCCCGAACCCGAACACCAGGAACACGCTGACCAGCGCGGGAGGCGGGATCGCCCGCAGGAACTGCAGCACCCCGTCGAGATAGTCGTACACCCGCGCGGACAGCCCCACCGCCAGCCCGAGCACGACCCCGGCCAGAGCGCCCCCGGTGAACCCGGCGGCCATCCGGCCGAGGCTCGGCAGGATGTTCTCGATGGCCGTGTCGGTGAGGAACAGCGTGGTGGGCGGCCCGGAGAACCACAGCGTGTGCATCCGCGCCACGATCGTGCTGGGCGCCGGGAAGAACGGGCTCCCGGCCGCCCTGGTGGCCGTCTCCCAGACCACGATCAGCACAACGAGCACGAGCCAGCGGAACGCCGCCGTCCGCACGCCCTTCCGCCGCGCGAACGTGGTCCTGGTCGCGAACGTGGCGACCTCTGCCGTGGCTTTCATCCCGGCTCTCCCAACCGCGCGTGATGCCAGCGGAACGCCCGCCGCTCGGCCGCGACCAGCAACGCGTTCACCGCGACTCCGAACAGCCCCACCCAGCACGCCCCGGCCAGGATGTCGGTCATCCGCGCGGGCACGGCGATGCCGGCGAAGAAGACGAACACGCCGATGCCCTCACCCTGGCCGGCCACGATCTCGGTGCTCACGGTCAGGATCAGCGCGACCCCGGTGGCCAGCCGGAATCCGGTCATGATGAAGGGCGCCGACGACGGCAGCGAGACCCGCAGCAGCACGGACCAGGGGCCGAAGCCGTACGACCTGAGCGACTCCTTGGCCAGGGGGTCGACGCCGCGCAGGCCGTACATCGTGTTGTAGAGAATGGGCCACAGCGAGGCGTAGATCACGAGCGTGACACGCAACTGCAGACCCGTGCCGATCATGAGCGCTACCAGCGGAATCAGCGCGACGGACGGGATCGGACGCAGGAACTCCACGACCGAGCGGGACGCGGCGTCGATGATCGGCACGCTGCCGAGCAGCAGGCCCAGCGGCACGGCGATCAGTGCCGCGATGCCGAGCCCCATGGCCCAGGCGAGCAGGCTCGTCAGGGCGTGCCCGCGGAAGGCCGGGTCGAACACGAGCGCCATGCCCCGCCCGGCGATCTCGGTCACGGGCGGCAGGTACTCGGAGGGGACCACGCCCGTCCGGCTGAGCAGCTCGATCAGTGCGGCGAAGGCGAAGGCCCCGGCCGCCCGGCGCGACCACCGCGTGGCGGTCCCGGCCGGGCGGGCGCGGGCCAGGGTCTGAGCGCTCACCCTGAGGTTGTCGGCGACATGAGCGACTTGACCTCGATCGCCTTGCCGAGCCACTTGGCCTCCAGCATCCAGTCCGCCACGCGTTGCAGCCGGACCGGGTTGTCGTTGCTGGAGAAGTACGGGAACGTGACGGTGGCCGCGGTGGCCGCGTCGATCTGGGTGAAGGTCGGCAGCACCTTGGCCACCGACTCGCGGTTGTTCTCCATCAGCTTGGCCGCGTTGTGGATGGCCCGCTGGAACGCCGCCGCGACCTTCGGGTTCTTGTCGTACCACTCCTGGGTGCTGACGTACCCGGAGATCGGGAACTCGGCCGCGGGACCGGAGGCGGGGTCGAGGATCTTGCGTGCGCCCATCGAGGCCGTGGCCGCCGTGACCATGGGCTCGCCCAGGTAGGCGGCGTCGATCTGGCCGCCCTTCCACGAGGTCATGATGTTCTGGAACGTCACCGGGACGTACTTGATCGATGCGGGGTCGACGTTGTTGGCCTTGAGCACCTGGGTGAGGGCCAGCTCCTGGAAGTTACGCAGGACGTTCACGTTGATCGTCTTGCCTTCGAGGTCCTTGGCCGTCTTGATGGGCGAGTCGGGCAGGGCCATGATGCTCAGCGAGTCAGGCGCGGCACGCGAGCCCTCGGCCAGGATCCGCAGCTTGAGCGAGCCCTTGTCGTGGGCGGCGAACATGGACACGTAGTTGCCGAACATGGCGTCGATCTCGCCGTTCAGCAACATGGGGATGGCCTCGGGGGCCGCCTGGACCACCTGCGGGGTGACCTCCAGCCCCTCCTTCTCGAAGAGCTTCTGGTCGATGGCGACGTAGATGGCCGCGCTGTCGATCGCCGGCAGGGTGGCGATCTTGATCTTCGTCTTCTCCAGGCCGCCGGCGGCGGCGGTCGGTGGCGCGCTGGCAGTCGTGGAGTCGCCCGTGCTGCACGCGACGGCGCCGAGTGTCAAAGCTAATCCGATGATGGCGGCCCTGGCGGGATGGCCAAGCCTCATGTCAGGGACTCCCTTCAGATGGAGCCAGGGGTGGGGGGACCGGGCGGGTTTTGCTGCCGGGGCTGTGTGCCTGACGCACAACAGGGATTGACCGTAGCACCAAATTGGTGGTCATTATCGCGAAGATAACACTTGTGGTTGCAATGTCCGTTTGCCGCTATATCGTGAAAATTTGACGACCGGTAAGAAACTGAGTGTTTGTCCTTTTTGGGAAAGGTGGTGTCGCCGGGACTTCGGTTACTGCTGGGACGGATCTGCCGATGCTTTCTCTGGGCCTGAAGGGGCTCCTGGGATGGCTCGTTATTGCCTGTTTTCCCAGATAAGCGGTGGTCTACCGATTCAGTCTAATTTTTCGGACAATCAGGGATAAACACCTCATCGGGGCACTATTGGTGGTTGGCCCTAGCTATCCCGTGTGCTCAAATGGCGCTTATCTCGACGTACATATTGCCCCACGTGCATTTACCTGCATGGTCACCGAGAATTCCCTCCCTGGGCGAGAGGTTGCGAAGGCAAGTGAGAACGCAGAGCGCTGAAGCGTCCGCCGACCGCGAGCCGCACGCGCACCAGAAGCGACGGCCGTCCAAATCGTCGTCTGGCAGGTTCGGGCTGGGCAACTGGCACGTGCGGTCGCGCCTCATCGCGCTGATCGTCGTTCCCACGGCCGTGGCCGTAGGTCTGGGCGGGCTGAACGTGATCACCTCGCTCAACGACGCCAACACCTACCAGACCCTCCGCGAGGTCGCCGAGCTCAGCGAGCAGCTCGGGGCCGTCACCCACGAGCTGTCCTTCGAACGTGACGAGACCGCCCTCTACATCGCCCAAGGCCGCCCCGAGAACCGCGAGGCCCAGCTCCGCACC
This sequence comes from Nonomuraea sp. 3N208, assembly GCF_052245935.1. Classification (NCBI taxonomy): domain Bacteria; kingdom Bacillati; phylum Actinomycetota; class Actinomycetes; order Streptosporangiales; family Streptosporangiaceae; genus Nonomuraea; species Nonomuraea sp. 3N208. Next base: position 391,161 of record NZ_JBQQBR010000001.1, read on the forward strand.
ACGTACAGCGGGGTGAACGCCGTCATCGAGGAGGCCAAGGACCGGGCACGCGCGATCACCGACACCCACGCCGAGGCCGTACGGCCGGTGCTGCGGCGCCTGGAGGAGATCCCGACACTGCGTGACACGGCCGTCAGCGGGAAGATCCAGCCGCTGCCGATGATCCAGAAGTACTCGCAGATCATCGCGGCCCTTCTGCAGTTCCACGACCAGGTCGGCCAGGTCGCGGTCGACGACCAGGTCTCCGACAGCGCCAGCTCGATGGCCACGATCGCCCGCGCCAAGGAGCAGGCGTCCAAGCAGCGCGGCATCCTGGCCAGCGCGCTCGACAAGAAGGGCTTCGACAGCGGCGAGCTCGACGCTCTCACCGACGCCAAGTCGCGCGAGGAGAGCGAGGAGACGCTCTTCGCCACGCTGGCCAACCTCGACCAGCTGGAGCTCTACCGCAACACTGTTGTCGGCCGGGACGTGGACCAGACGGACCTGTTCCGATTGCGGGCCATGGCGCAGTCGGCCGAGGGCAAGGAGCTGAGCATCGGCGTCCCGGCCAACAAGGACGTGGCCACGTGGTTCGAGGTCAGCACCGGCAAGATCGACGCGCTGCGCAGCGTGGAGAAGGAGCTGGCGTCCTCGGTGATCCTGCGGGCCCGCACTCTGGAGGAAGGCGCCAACCGCTCGGCGATGATCTCTGGGGGACTCATCCTGGTCCTGCTGCTCGTGGTGGTCGCGATCATCTCGCTCATCGCCCGCTCGCTGATCAGGCCGCTGCGCAAGCTGCGCCACGAGGCACTCGACATCGCCGGACATCGCCTGCCCGAGACCGTGCAGCAGTTGCGTGAGAGCGGCGAGGGCACGGTCGGCCCGGTCGTCCCGATCGGCGTGGACACCCATGACGAGATCGGCGAGGTGGCGCGGGCGTTCGACGAGGTGCACCGCGAGGCCGTGCGGCTCGCCGGTGAGGAGGCGCGGCTGCGCAGCAACGTCAACGCGATGTTCGTGAACTTGTCGCGGCGTAGCCAGACGCTGGTGGAGCGGCAGATCACCCTGATCGACGGGCTGGAGCAGGGTGAGCAGGACGAGCAGCGGCTCGGCAACCTGTTCAAGCTCGACCACCTGGCGACCCGCATGCGGCGCAACAGCGAGAACCTGCTGGTCCTCGCCGGCCAGGATCCGCCGCGCCGGTGGAGCCAGCCGGTGAAGCTGGTCGACGTGGCGCGGGCCTCGCTGTCGGAGGTGGAGAACTACGAGCGGGTCGTGCTGCAGGTGCCCGACGGCGTCTCGGTGGCGGGACAGGCCGTCAACGACGTCATCCACCTGCTCGCCGAGCTAGTGGAGAACGCGTTGTCGTTCTCGCCGCGCGAGACCCGGGTGACGGTGTCGGGCAGCAGGATCGACGGCGGCGGTGTGATGTTGTCGATCACCGACTCAGGCATCGGCATGACGCAGGAGGAGCTGGTCCAGTCCAACGAGCGGCTGACCGACGCGCCGAGCGTGGACGTGTCGGTCTCGCGGCGGATGGGCCTGTTCGTGGTCGCCAGGCTGGCGCACCGGCACGGCATCCGGGTGCAGCTGCGCCCGCACAGCTCCGGTGGGCTGACCGCGATGGTGCTCATCCCGGAGAACATGCTCGGCTCCCAGGCGCCGACCTTCCCCGGCCAGCCGTCCTACAGCGGCAACCAGCCGCCGTCCTTCAACCCGCCACCCGCCTTCCCCGGCGACCCGCCTTCGCCGTTCGCGCAGCCACCCGCCTTGGCGGGTGACCAACCGTCCACGTCCGGCCGGCCGCCTGCCTTCGCGGGCGATCCGCCGCTCGCCTTCTCCGGCGCGGGGAGTGGCAGGGACGAGCCGTACTCGGGACCGCATCCCGCGCCGCCCGCCACGGACTGGCCGCAGTCCACCTACCAGATGGGCCCCGGCCACCCGTCCTTCCCGTCGAACGCCGAGCCTGGCGGCTGGCCGGCCCCGCCGACCCAGTGGCATCCCGACCCGGGGGCCTGGTCCGCCGAGCCGCGTGGCGCGGGCGGCTACGACAGCTCCGATGTCTGGTCCCCGCCGCGCAACGCGGGCTGGAACGGCAGCGGCCTGCCCAAGCGGCCCGTGCCCGGTTGGAACGGCGGCGACACGATGCCGCCGCAGCGGCCGGGGTTCGAGTTCACCGACGGCGAATCGCGGGCCACCGGCCCCATGCCGTCCGTCCCGCCCGCGTCCGCGGGCGACGACTACCTGCCGATCTTCGCCGCCGTGGAGTCCGCCTGGTTCGGGCGCGACAAGAGCTGGAGCTCCACCAAGGCGGACGAGGGCTGGAGCGCTGCGGAGGCGGTTGTGGAGCCGGTACGTGGTGAATCGACGTCGGCCGGGCTGCCCAAGCGGGTGCCCAAGGCCAACCTGGTGCCGGGCTCGGCGGACACCTCGTCGGCGCCCAAGGGCGTCACGCCGATGCCGTCGGTGTCCCCGGACCGGGTGCGCAACCGGCTCTCCAGCTTCCAGCAGGGCTTCCGGGCGGCGCGCGATGACATCACCGAGGGCAGGGCGGCGTTCACCTCTGGCCCGCGGAACGACGACAGGGAGGAGGGCGTATGAATGACCTGAGCCATGCGGCACGCGGGGTCGACTGGCTGATCACCGATTTCGTCAGTACGGTTCCGGGCGTCGCGCACGCGGTGGTCGTCTCATCTGACGGGCTGCCATTGGCGGCCTCGTCGGGTTTCCCGGCTGACCGGGCTGATCAGCTGGCTGCCATCGCGTCGGGGCTGGTGAGCCTGACGCAGGGGGCGGCCAGGGTGTTCGAGGGCGGTGCGGTCAATCAGACGATCGTGGAGATGCAGCGCGGGCTCATGCTGATCATGTCGATCAGCGACGGCTCGTGCTTGGCGGTGCTGGCCGCCCCGGACTGCGACATGGGTCTGGTGGCGTACCAGATGACGCTGATGGTCGATCGCGCCGGTCAGGTGCTGACTCCGGCTGTGCGCGCGGAGCTGCGCGCCAGCCAGACCAGGTGATGTACACGTGACAGACCCACGATGGACCAGCCGCGAATGGGCGTCCCCGCCAGAACCACAGTCCCAGTCGCAGCTGAACCCAGACCCCGCTTCGCCCGTCCGTCCGTACGCGGTGACAGGTGGACGGACGGCGCCGCGGGTCAAACTGGCGATGGAGGCTCTGGTGTCCTCGGCCACGGCCGAGCACCGGGAGTTCTCGCATATCACGCCGGAGTACCAGGCGATCAGCCAGCTGTGCCGGCAGGTCCGGTCCGTGGCGGAGGTGTCGGCCCTGCTGCGGATCCCCCTCGGCGTGGTACGCGTGCTGATCGCTGATATGGCGGCCGAAGGCCTGGTCCGCGTGCACCAGCCACAGCTGGACGCCGGACGGCCCGACGTTAATCTGCTCGAAAGGGTGCTCAGTGGACTTCGCAGGCTCTAGCCCCGGCCTCACCTCGACGAAGATCGTGGTGGCTGGAGGTTTCGGGGTGGGCAAGACGACGTTCGTCGGTGCGGTGTCGGAGATCATGCCGTTGACCACGGAGGCGGTGATGACTGACGCCTCGGCGGGGATCGACGACCTGGGCATGACGCCGCTGAAGTCGACCACCACCGTGGCCATGGACTTCGGCCGGGTCTCCCTCGACCGTGACCTGATCCTCTATCTGTTCGGAACGCCTGGACAGCACCGGTTCTGGTTCATGTGGGATGACCTGGTGCGCGGCGCGATCGGCGCCGTCGTGCTGGTGGACACCCGCCGTCTTGCCGACAGTTTTCCGGCGATCGACTATTTCGAGGAGGCGCAGCTGCCGTTCATCGTGGGCGTCAACGGCTGGGACGGCCAGTACCCGCACAGCGACACCGAGGTGCGCGACGCCCTGACCCTGGCGCCGCACATCCCGCTGGTGCGGCTCGACGCCCGCAAGAAGGACTCGGTGAAGAGCACGTTGATCAACCTCGTCGAGCACGCGCTCACGGTGCGGATGGCCGTGCCGGGCTGGGGCGGCTAGCCCCCCGGCGGCGCCAGGGCGGACACCCTGACGATCATGCCGGGGTGGCTCCCCAGTCAGCGGGGCGTGTCACTGAGGCTGGGCCTCGATGAGGCTCGCTCCGGAGCCCATCTCGATGACGTCGCCGATCACCAGATCCGCCCGGCCGAGCAGCGCCGCGTACTCGTCGCGGCTGCGCTCCGCGCCGCCGTTGAAGAACGCCAGCATCCGCAGGTCGAGGTCCTTGCCCAGATGCGGCGCCTCGTCGTCGGGCAGCACCACCTCGAGCACCAGAACGCGGCCGTCGGGGTTCATGGCCTGGCGGACGTTGCGCAGGATCTTGACGGCGTCCTCGTCGTCCCAGTTGTGCAGCACACTGGCCAGCAGGTAGACGTCGCCGCCGGCCGGGACCGAGGCGAAGAAGTCGCCCGTGACGACCTCCGACCGGTCCGACAGACCCTCCGCGGCCAGCGTGCGCGCGGCGTGGGCGGTCACGTGCTCCAGATCGAACAGGATGCCCCGCATGCGCGGGTTGGCGTGCAGGACCGTCGCCAGGATGTGGCCCTTGCCGCCGGCCACGTCGACCATGGTCGCGGTGGCAGGGAAGGCGTACCGCTTGGCCAGGCCCTCGGTGAGTGGGATGGCCCGGCGCCTCATGTAGTCGTCGAACAGGCTGCTCGTCGACGGGTTCTTGGCCAGGTGGTCGTAGAGGTGGCCGTAACGCTTCACGAAGGCCGAGCTGCCGTCCCGCACCGTGGCGGGGAGCATGCCCAGCGCATACCAGAAGCCTTCCTCGCCGAGCATGCGGATGGAGGAGCGGACCGAGTCGGGCGCGTCGGAACGCAGCGCCGCGCCCCGCTCGGTGAGGTCGTAGGCGTCAGGACCGGTGGAGCGGACCACGTCCATGCTCGCCAGCTCGCGCAGCACCCGGCGCAGCGAAGGCGCGTGCGCGCCACAGCGCCTGGCCAGCTCGGCGCTGTCGAGCGGGCCGTGCGCCAGGTGGTCGGCCAGGCCCAGCTCGGCCATGGTCAGCAGGGCCGCGAAACGCGAGAGGTCGCTTACGGCTCCCCAGAGGAGGTCGTCGGAGTGCGGCATGAATCCTTCCAGCAAGATCACGCGTTATGGGTGGCCTGCCGGTGCCAGACGAGCAGGCGTCGCTCGGCCAGCACGAACAGGGAGTTCACGAGATATCCCAGCACACCGAGCAAGGCGATCGTGGCCCACACGCCGGCGCCGTCGAAGCTGCGCTGTGCCTGCAGCAGCTGGTAGCCGATGCCGTCGGTGCTGCCGAACAGCTCCGAGATCACCATGAGGATCAGTGCGAGCGACAGGCTCAGGCGCAGCCCGGCGAAGATCTTCGGCGAGGCCGCGGGAAGCACCACGACCCGCAGGTACTGCGCCTTCGACAGGTTGAACACCGTCGCCGTCTCGGTGTACGTGCGGTCCACCGCCCTGACCCCGTCGATCGTGTTGAGCAGGACCGGCCAGATCACGCCGAACACGATCGTGGCCAACTGCATGGTCAGCCCCGCGTGGAACACCACGAGGAAAAGCGGAAGCAGCAGCGGTGGTGGAACGGCCCGCCCGAACTCGATCAGCGGGTCCACGTAGTCGGTCGCCGTTCGCGAGCGCCCGAGCAGCATCCCCAGCACGACGCCGAGCACGGCGGCCAGGATCCACCCGCTGAACATGCGGCCGAGGCTCGGCAGCAGGTTCTCCACCGCGCCGTCAGTGAGGAAAATCCGCGAGACGGGGCCGGAGAACCACAGCTCGTACATGCGGGCGACGATCGTCGTGGGCGGGGGGAAGTCGCTGTCCTCCAGCCCACGCGCGATGAACTCCCAGGCGACGAGCACGACGGGGATGATCCAAAGTTTGGCGATGGATTTCACGACTCCTGCGCTCCCGTCCGCATACGGTGCCAGTGGAACAGGCGGCGCTCTCCGGACAGCAGGAGCAGGTTCGCGAGCACGCCGAACATCCCGGCCCAGAACGTCGCCGCCATCATGAGGTCCATCCGGTTGCCGCTGCTCGACTGGACCACGTAGACGCCGATGCCGGCGGTGCCGCCGGCCAGCAGCTCGGCGCTGACGGCCAGGATCAGCGCGATGCCCGCGGCGATCCGCACCCCTGTCGCGGCGAACGGGGCGGTGCTGGGCAGGCTCACCCTGGCCAGCACGGCCAGCGGGCCGAAGCCGAAGCTGCGCAGCGACTCCTTGGCCAGCGGGTCCACGTCATGCATGCCATAGAGGGTGTTGATCAGGATCGGCCACATGCAGGCGTACACGATGACCGAGACCTTCATCAGCTCGTCCACCGGGATCAGCAGGATGGCGAGCGGGATGATGGCGACGGAGGGGATGGGGCGCATGAACTCCAGCACCGGCCTGATGGCCCGCTCCACCGGCGGCAGCGCGCCGAGCAGCACGCCCAGGGGAACGGCGATCCCGATCGCGATCAGCATGCCGAGCGCCCAGTTCATGAGGGTTGTGCCGACCCCCGCCAGGAAGTCCGGGTCGATCAGCAGGAGCGCGGCTTCGTACAGGATGGCCGAGGGGGCTGGGAAGATCGCGGCGTCGCCTATGGCGAAGCGGACGTAGAGCTCCGCGACCGCGAGAAGCCCCGCGGCGCCGGCGGCGCCGCGGAGCAGCCGAGCACTGATCATCCGGCCGCGGGGGCCGCGATGACGGACTTCACGTCGATCGGGCTCGAGATGTAGCCGTATTCGAGCATGAGGTCGGCCACCTTCTGCAGGCGGTTCTCGTTCAGCTCGGTCGGGAAGGTGCCCAGCGTGATCACCGACGCCGTCTTCGCGTCGATCTTCGTGTACGTGGGCAGCATCTTCTCGATCTCCTTGCGGTCAGTCGAGGCGAGCTGCTGTGCCTTGGCGATCGCGCGCTGGAAGGCGGCCAGCGTCTTCGGGTACTTCTGCGCCCACTCCTCGGTGGCCATCCAGCCGGCGATCGGGAAGTTCTCGGTCTGGCCGGTCATCGTGTCGGCCAGCTTGCGGAAGCCGAGCCCGCTCTGGGTGGCCGTGATGAAGGGCTCGGTGATCCAGCCCGCGTCGGCCTGGCCCGTGTTGACCGCGGCGCCCATCTCGGGGAACGGCTTCTCCGCGAACTTGACGTCGGCCTTGGTGAGCCCGGCCACCTTGAGCTGCGTCTCCACGGCGAGCGTGGCGATGTTGTTGAGGTTGTTGACCATGACGGTCTTGCCCTTCAGGTCCGCCACCGTCTTGATGGGCGAGTCCTTCGGGACCATGATGTTGAACGTGTTGGGGCCGGCCTGGTAGCTGTCCGCGACCAGCTTGATCTTCTTGCCCTTGCTGACGGCCAGGAAGGTCGAGACGTAGTTGGTCTGCGAGATGTCCAGGGCGCCGCTCTCGATCTGCGGCAACGCGGCCGCGCCACCGGTGATGGTCACCGGCTCGACCGTCAGGCCCTCCTCCTTGAAGAAGCCCTTGGCGTTGGCGATGTAGAGCGCCACGGGGTCGGGGATCGGGAGCGCCCCGACCTTGATGGTGGTCTTCTCCAAGCCCTTGCTGTTGGCCGACGTGGTCGCGGAGTTGTCGGATCCGCCGCAGCCGGTAAGCACGAGAGCGACTGCGACGCCGAGTGCGACGGCGTTGCAGCGCAGTTTGCGTGTCATGGGGGGTTCTCCTACCAGGGGGAAGCTTCTGGAGATCGGCACAAGATACCGGGCGTGAAGCGTACCGGAAGGGGGGATCCGATCGGCAGCGCTGTGCCTCGTATAGGAGGTTTATCTGATAAATATGGTAACAATCGACAATAGATGTAAATATATGGATAACGTCAGATTTGTGCCTATATGTCCGGATTGACGTGCCGGTTGCGCTCCGTGTACGAGTCCTTGCCACGTGAACAATGTGTGATTTGGAACGGTTGAAAACTGCCGAGGCGTTGGCTGAACTATGAGGTTTGTGCTCAAATTGGGCCTCGAACCTGCCTGCGATCACTCGTCCGCGCGACGAAGCTGCTGAGACCCCCCTGAAGCAGGCCATGGCGAGAGGTTGCCACCAGTGAGGACAACAACGACCGACCCCGGTCGTGGTAGGGCCACGGACGCGCCCGAACTGCCGGCGGGCGGAGAGGTGCCGGAGGTGAAGCTGCCCAAGGCGGGCAGCCCGCTCGCGTTGCGCAACTGGCGAGTACGCACCCGCCTCATCGCCCTCATCGCCATTCCCACGATCGTGGGCGTCATCCTGGGCGGCCTGCGGGTCACCACGTCGATCGCCAGCGCCGAGCAGTACCAGGTCATCGGCGAGGTCGGCCGCCTGGTGACGGGTTTCGGCGAGCTCTCCCGCGATCTCGCGCTCGAACGCGACCTGGCCAGCCGCTACGTCGCCTCCGGCCGCAAGCCGGCCGAGTTGGCGCGGCTCACCGGCCAGCAGAAGGTCGTCGACGTCAGCGTCGGCCGCGTCACGTCGATCGCCAAGGAGACCGAGTCCTCCCTGTCCGACCTCGGCCGCCGGAGCCTCGACCGCATCAGGACCCGGCTCGGCCAGCTGGGCTCGTTGCGTGAGACGGTGACGAAGACGCAGATCGCGCCGCTGCCGACGATGGAGAAGTACTCCGAGACCATCGCCGACATGCTGCAGCTCTACGACGAGGTCGCCCAGGGCGCGACGGACGAACAGCTGATCTCCACCAGTGCGGCCCAGCGCGCCATCGCCCGAGCCGAGGAAGAGGCGTCCAAGCAGCGCGCGCTGCTGACGATCGCGCTCGTCAGAGAGTCCTTCGACGCGTCCGAGTTCAGCGCGTTCCTTGACGCCGGCTCCCGGCGCGACAGCGAGCGCGCCGCCTTCCTGGCGGCGGCCACGCTGGCGCAGCGCCAGATGTTCGACGACACCGTCGCCAACGTGAAGATCGGCCGTGCCGAGCTCTACATCGACCGCGCGGTGCTGCTGCACAGCAACTCCATCGGCGTCGCGTCGAACACCAGCGCGGGAAGCTCCTACCTCCGCAGGCTCGACACCTCCACCACGAGCGACACCGACCGCTGGTTCGACGCCATCAGCGAGACCGTCGACCGGCTCTTCCAGGTCCAGAAGTCGCTCGGGGACCAGGTGGCCACCCGGAGCGCCGACCTCGCCGGCGGCGACCGCCAGCTCGCCGCGGTCAACATCGCGATCGTCGTCGCCCTGCTGCTCCTGGTGCTCGCGATCACCGCCATCATGGCCGGCTCGCTCGTGCGGCCGCTGCGGCGCCTGCGCGGCGACGCACTCAAGATCGCCGGCCAGACGCTGCCCGACCTGGTGCGCCAGCTGCGCGAGACCGACGTCGACCCCGACAGACTCCGCGTGCCGCCCATCGAGATCAACTCCAAGGACGAGATCGGCGAAGTGGCGCGGGCCTTCGACGAGGTGCACCGCGAAGCGGTGCGGCTGGCCGGCGAGGAGTCCAAGCTCCGCAGCAACGTCAACGCGATGTTCGTGAACTTGTCGCGGCGTAGCCAGACGCTGGTGGAGCGGCAGATCACCCTGATCGACGGGCTGGAGCAGGGTGAGCAGGACGAGCAGCGGCTCGGCAACCTGTTCAAGCTCGACCACCTGGCGACCCGCATGCGGCGCAACAGCGAGAACCTGCTGGTCCTCGCCGGCCAGGAGCCGCCGCGCCGCTGGAGCCAGCCCGTCAAGCTCGTGGACGTCGCCCGCGCCTCGCTGTCGGAGGTCGAGAACTACGAGCGCGTCGTGCTGGAGGTGCCGGAAGGCGTCTCCATCGCCGGACAGGCCGTCAACGACGTCATCCACCTGCTCGCCGAGCTGATCGAGAACGCTCTGTCGTTCTCCCCCCGCGAGACCCGAGTGCCCGTCTCGGGCAGCAGGATCGACGGCGGCGGCATCATGCTGTCCATCAGCGACTCCGGCATCGGCATGACCGGGGAGGAACTCGCCCAGGCCAACCAGCGCCTGATCGACGCGCCCACCGTGGACGTCTCGGTGTCCCGCCGGATGGGCCTGTTCGTGGTCGCCAGGCTGGCGCACCGGCACGGCATCCGGGTGCAGCTGCGCCCGCACGGCTCCGGTGGGCTGACCGCGATGGTGCTCATCCCCGAGTCCCTGCTCGGCGCGCAGCCTCCCGCGCACGCCGGCTCCGCGCCCGCGATCGCCGGCGCCGGCGCTGGTGCCGCTCGCGAGCAGGCCTTCCACACGCCGCAGCCCGCGGCGGCCGGCCCGTGGCCGCCGGGCGGCTATCAGCCCGGCCCCGGACACCCGTCATTCCCGTCGTATCCGTCGGCGGAGCCCGCGTCGAGCAGTCCCTGGTCGTCAGCGCCGCAATGGCCCGCGACCGGCGACAACTGGATGGCGAACAACTCGGCTCCCTCGTCGGACGTGTGGGTTTCCTCGCGCGGGCCCGTGACGGGGGAGACCACCGCGCTGCCCCGGCGGGGCGGCCTGCCGCCCGAGGAGCCCAGCCCGTGGACGCGCGGCCCGGAGCAGCATCCTGCCCCCGCGTCGCAGCGCTACGACTTCCCCGAGACCGAGTCCGCGGCGACCGGTCCCATGCCGGCGGTCAAGCCCGCCTCGGCCGGGGACGAGTACCTGCCGATCTTCGCCTCGGTCGAGTCGGCCTGGTTCGAGCAGGGCGGCGAAAGCGGAGCGACGTGGGGCTCGACCAAGGCGGACGCCGGTTGGAGCGCCGCCGAGGCCGTGGTCGAGCCGGCACGCGACGGGGCCACCGCGGCCGGGCTGCCCAAGCGGGTGCCCAAGGCCAACCTGGTGCCCGGCTCCGCCGAGGCCGTCTCGGCGCCGAAGGGCGTCGCACCCATGCCGACGATCTCGCCCGACCGGGTGCGCAGCCGCCTTTCGAGCTTCCAGCAAGGCTTCAGAGCCGCACGCGACGACATCAGCGAGGGCAGGGCGTACGGGTCCGGCCCCAGGAATCACGGTAGGGACGAGGGCGCATGAGCGAGCGAAGCGAGCGGCCAATCAAACACAGCCGACCGTCGTTCATGCGACCGGCGCAGGAGGGCGAATGAACGACCTGAGCCACGCGGCACGCGGAGTGGACTGGTTAATCACCGACTTCGTCAGTACGGTTCCCGGGGTCGCGCACGCGGTGGTCGTCTCGTCGGACGGGCTGCCGCTTGCGGCTTCGTCGGGTTTCCCGGCTGACCGGGCTGATCAGCTGGCCGCCATCGCGTCGGGTCTGGTGAGCCTGACGCAGGGCGCCGCCAGGGTGTTCGAAGGCGGCGCGGTCAACCAGACGATTGTCGAGATGCAGCGGGGCCTGATGCTGATCATGTCGATCAGCGACGGCTCATGCCTGGCGGTGCTGGCGGCACCGGACTGCGACATGGGTCTGGTGGCGTACCAGATGACATTGATGGTCGATCGCGCCGGTCAGGTGCTGACTCCGGCTGTGCGCGCGGAGCTGCGCGCCAGCCAGTCCAGGTGATGTGAGTGACGAACAACCCTCCGTGGAACAGCGGCGGATGGAGCAGCGGCGGCTGGGAACCCACACCGCCCCAGCCCCCCAGCGCGGATCCCGCCTCGCCGGTGCGCCCCTACGCCGTCACAGGCGGGCGTACCGCGCCCAAGGTGAAGCTGGCGATGGAGGCGCTGGTGTCCTCGGCGACGGCCGAGCATCGGGAGTTCTCGCACATCACGCCCGAATACAAGGCGATCAGCCAGCTGTGCCTGCAGGTCAGGTCGGTGGCGGAGGTCTCGGCGCTGTTGCGGATCCCGCTCGGCGTGGTGCGGGTGCTGATCGCGGACATGGCGGCAGAAGGCCTCGTACGAGTGCATCAGCCGCAGCTGGATGCGGGTAGACCGGACGTCAACCTGCTGGAAAGGGTGCTCAGTGGACTTCGCAGGCTCTAGCCCCGGCCTGACCTCGACGAAGATCGTCGTGGCCGGGGGCTTCGGCGTGGGCAAGACGACGTTCGTCGGCGCGGTGTCGGAGATCATGCCGTTGACCACGGAGGCCGTCATGACCGACGCCTCCGCCGGCATCGATGACCTGGGCATGACGCCGTTGAAGTCGACGACGACCGTGGCCATGGACTTCGGCCGCGTCTCGCTGGACCGTGACCTGATCCTGTACCTGTTCGGCACGCCTGGACAGCACCGGTTCTGGTTCATGTGGGACGATCTGGTACGAGGGGCGATCGGTGCGGTCGTGCTGGTGGACACCCGCCGCCTGGCCGACAGCTTTCCGGCCATCGACTACTTCGAAGAGGCGCAGCTGCCGTTCATCGTGGGGGTGAACGGCTGGGAGGGCGAGTATCCGCACAGCGACGCCGAGGTGCGTGACGCCCTGACGCTGGCGCCGCACATCCCTATGGTGCGGCTCGACGCGCGCTCGAAGGACTCGGTCAAAAGCGCTCTGATCAACCTCGTCGAGCACGCGCTCACGGTTCGCATGGCCGTGCCAGGCTGGAGCGGCTAGGAGAGCGGATAGGCTGGAGTCTCCGACGTACATTCGCTTCGAGGACTGGCCAACCACGTGTTCGAGACGCTATCCGACCGGCTGACATCGGTCTTCTCCTCCCTCCGAGCCAAGGGCCGGCTGTCCGACGCCGACATCGACGCCACCACCCGTGAGATCCGCATCGCCCTGTTGGAGGCCGATGTCGCGCTGCCGGTGGTGAAGGCGTTCGTCGCCCAGGTGAAGGAGCGCGCCCGCGGGTCCGAGGTCTCCCAGGCGCTCAACCCGGCGCAGCAGGTCGTCAAGATCGTCAATGACGAGCTGATCGAGATCCTCGGCGGCGAGACCCGCAGGCTCCGCTTCGCCAAGACGCCGCCGACCGTCATCATGCTCGCGGGTCTCCAGGGCGCCGGTAAGACCACCCTGGCCGGCAAGCTGGCCAGGTGGCTGCGCGAGCAGGGCCACGTGCCCATGCTGGTCGCCGCCGACCTGCAGCGCCCCAACGCCGTGCAGCAGCTCCAGGTCGTGGGCGAGCGCGCGCAGGTCGCCGTCTACGCGCCCGAACCGGGCAACGGCATCGGCGACCCCATCGGGGTGGCCCGCAACTCCATCGACGAGGCCAAGCGCCTGCAGCACGACATCGTCATCATCGACACCGCCGGCCGCCTGGGCATCGACCAGGAGATGATGAAGCAGGCCGCCGACATCCGCGACGCGGTCCAGCCCGACGAGGTCCTGTTCGTCGTGGACGCCATGATCGGCCAGGACGCCGTCACCACGGCCCAGGCGTTCATGGAGGGCGTCGGCTTCGACGGCGTCGTGCTGACCAAGCTCGACGGCGACGCCCGCGGTGGTGCCGCGCTGTCGGTCCGGCACATCACCGGCCGGCCGATCATGTTCGCGTCGACGGGTGAGAAGCTCGAGGACTTCGACGCGTTCCACCCGGACCGGATGGCCTCCCGCATCCTCGACATGGGTGACATCCTCACCCTGATCGAGCAGGCGCAGAAGACGTTCGACGAGGAGCAGGCCGCCAAGATGGCGGGCAAGCTCACGTCGGGCGAGAGCTTCACGCTCGAGGATTTCCTCGAGCAGATGATGATGGTCCAGAAGATGGGGCCGATCAAGAATCTGCTCGGCATGATGCCCGGCATGGGGCAAATGCGCGACCAGCTCAACTCGATCGACGACCGCGATCTCGACCGCATCGCCGCGATCATCCGCTCCATGACGCCGGGTGAGCGCCAGGACCCCAAGATCCTCAACGGCTCGCGCCGGGCGCGCATCGCCGCAGGCTCCGGCGTCACGGTCACCGCGGTCAGCAACCTGGTCACTCGCTTCTTCGAGGCGCAGAAGATGATGAAGCGGATGGCCGGCGGGATGGGCATCCCGGGCATGCCGGGCGGGCGTGGCAAGGCGGCCAAGGCGCAGAAGAAGAACAAGAAGGGGCGGCGGGTCAGCGGTGACCCGCGCAAGGCGGCGCTGGAGAAGGCGTCGTCCGGCGATGCTCCGGCGCAGCCCAAGCAGGGCGGGATGCTGGGGAACCTGCACGGCAAGCTGCCTCCGGGGATGGACCTGCCGCCAGGCTTCGACCCGTCCAAGTTCAAGCTCCCCGGCCAGCAGTAACCGCCTGTCGCACCCCGAAGGCACGTCTTCGGGGTGCGGGGCTTCCCGATGGTCCGCCATTCCTGCCGGGCCGCCCCCTTCCGGGAGGTAGGGATGGGCGGCGGTCAGTCTGGGGCGGCGGGCGAAGCGGGATTGTTGCCGAGCCTTTGCGGCACCGTTCCGCATGCGGTCGTAGGCAGTGCCGTCGATCTGGCACAATGACATGTTGGAACACCGTGACCAAGGCGGGTGCCCTCTCACCTCCCGCCGGCCGCGTCTGTCCCTGGAACGTCGTCCAGCCGTGCCCCACTCGGCGAAGCGCCGTTCACCCACGCTCGAATGCAGGAGAGACCACACCCGTGGCAGTCAAGATCAAGCTCAAGCGGCTCGGCATGATCCGCAACGCTCAATACCGTATCGTCGTCGCCGACAGCCGCACCAAGCGTGACGGCCGGGCGATCGAGGAGATCGGCCTGTACCACCCGAAGGACGACCCTTCGCGCATCGAGGTCAACGCCGAGCGTGCGGCTTACTGGCTCGGGGTCGGCGCGCAGCCGACCGAGCCGGTGCTCAAGCTGCTCAAGCTCACCGGTGACTGGCAGAAGTTCAAGGGCGAGCCCGCCCCGGCGCCCATGAAGATGGCCGAGCCGAAGCCGGACCGTCACGCCATCTACGAGGCCGCGGCCAAGGAGGCGCTGTCCGGTGGCGACACCGGCACGGCCGCCACCACGCCGAAGCGGGCCAAGAAGAAGGAAGAGGCCGAGGCCCCCGTCGAGACCCCGACCGAGGGCGAGGCCTGACGTGCTCGAGGAGGCTCTCGAGCACCTCGTGAAGGGCATCGTCGAACATCCTGACGATGTCCGGGTCCGCGCACGCCGCATTCGCAGCGGGCGCGTCCTGGAGGTCCGGGTGCACCCCGAGGACCTGGGTAAGGTCATCGGACGCGGCGGGCGCACCGCCAAGGCGCTGCGCACGGTCGTGAACGCCCTGGCCGACGGGAAGTACGTGCGGGTCGACCTGCTCGATCTGCACGAAGCAGTCCGTTAGCGTCAGGTTTCCGCGCCCTCATCGGTTCGCTGACCGATGGGGGCGCTTGCGTTAAGAAAGGGCACATCACGTGCAGCTGGTCGTCGGCCGGATAGGCCGTCCGCACGGGGTACGCGGTGAGGTAACCGTGGAGGTGCGTACCGACGAACCCGAGCGGCGCTTCAACGTCGGCACGTCCATCGCGACCGACCCCGCCGAACGCGGGCCGCTCGTCGTCGCCGGCCGGCGCTGGCACAAGGACGTCCTGCTGATTGCGTTCGAAGGCGTCACCGACCGGGACGTGGCCGCGGAGCTGCGGGGCACCATGCTGGTCATCGACTCGGCAGACGTGGAGCCGTCCGACGACCCCGACGTATTCCACGACCACCAGCTCATCGGCCTGGCGGTGGAGACCGTCGCCGGCGACCCGGTGGGCGAGGTCTCCGACGTCCTGCATCACGGGCAGGACCTGCTGGTCGTCACCAGGAAGGGCGCGGACGAGGCGCTCATCCCGTTCGTCAAGGCTCTGGTGCCGGAAGTTGACCTGCAGGGCGGGCGGCTGGTCGTCGATCCGCCGGAGGGCTTGCTGTGATGCGGCTCGACATCATCTCGATCTTTCCTGAATACTTCGCGCCTCTGGACGTGTCGCTGATCGGCAAGGCACGCGATCGCGGCACGCTCGACGTACGCGTGCACCAGCTGCGCGACTGGACCCACGACGTGCACAAGACCGTCGACGACACGCCGTACGGCGGTGGTCCCGGCATGGTCATGAAGCCCGAGGTGTGGGGCGAGGCCATCGACGCGGTGATCGGGGGCGGCGCGCCGCGGATGATCGTGCCGACGCCGAGCGGGCGGCCGTTCACCCAGGAGCTTGCGCAGGAGCTGGCGGAGGAGCCGTGGCTGCTGTTCGCATGCGGACGCTACGAGGGCATCGACGCGCGAGTCATGGCCGAGTACGCCACGCGGCTGCGCGTGGACGAGGTCAGCATCGGCGACTACGTGCTGGCCGGCGGCGAGGTCGCGGTGCTGGTCATGGTGGAGGCCATCGGCCGGCTGCTGCCCGGCGTGCTGGGCAACGCCCAGTCGGCCGTGGACGACTCCTTCGCGCCCGGGTCGATGCGTAACCTGGTCGAGGGCCCCGTCTACACCAAGCCGCCCGTCTGGCGGGGCCATGAGGTGCCTCCCGTGCTGCTTTCCGGGCACCACGGGAAGGTGGCCAGGTGGCGACGGGACGAGGCGCTGCGCCGTACCGTACGAAACCGGCCCGAACTGGCGGCGGCGCTCGACCCCGGCGCGCTCGACAAGCACGACAGGAAGCTCCTGGAGGAGCTCTCGTTTCGCGTACGGCCGGAAGATATGGCAAACTGAATCGCTGCCAACCTTCCATTGGTTGGTCTGTCATGCCCGGGAAACGATCCCGGGTTCATCACATCAGCAGGCGTGTCCGCCGCGAGCCAAGGCCGGGTGGACCTCCGCGTGCTTACGAGGACTTGAGGACAGCTCTCATGCACACGAAGATCCAGGAGCTCGAGAAGGCGACCCTGCGCAGCGACGTGCCGGGTTTCCGCCCCGGTGACACGCTCGAGGTTCACGTACGAGTCGTCGAAGGCAACCGCTCCCGTATCCAGGTCTTCAAGGGCTTCGTGCTGCGCCGGCAGGGCAGCGGCGCCCGCGAGACCTTCACGGTCCGCAAGGTCAGCTACGGCGTCGGCGTCGAGCGCACCTTCCCCGTGCACAGCCCGGTCATCGAGAAGGTCGTGCTCGTGACCCGCGGCGACGTGCGCAGGGCCAAGCTCTACTACATGCGCGACCTGCGCGGCAAGGCCGCTCGCATCCGCGAGAAGCGCGAGACGACGGCCGCCAAGTAGCCCTGGTCTTTCCCCGAATGGCCCGCCCCCCGGGGCGGGCCATTCGGCTTTACAGGGCCGTTTCCTTTATGTGGAGCGACTCGTGCTCGGTGTAACGTCGGTCCCGGCTTATCGAGCCGAATCATCATCTAGGCTCGTCAGCGATGACTAGCGAGAGCCAGGAGCACGGCGCGGCGCGCCGCCCTGTCGAAGACGAGGTGGACGTGGTCGCCGAAGAGACTCAGAAGCCTGCCAAGGGCGAGAAAAAAGAGAAGGAGAAGAAAGGGTCGTTCTGGAAAGAACTTCCCGTTCTTGTCGTCGTAGCCCTGGTGCTGGCACTGATCATCAAGACGTTTGTGGTCCAGGCCTTCTACATCCCGTCGGAGTCGATGGAGAACACCCTGTTGACGAACGACAGGGTCCTGGTCAACAAGCTCGTCTACCACACGCGCGACATCGAGCGCGGCGACGTGGTGGTGTTCTCCGGCGTCGATTCCTGGGACGGCGAATTCCAACTGGAGGAGCCGTCCAACGCGGTCGCGGGGTTCTTCCGGTGGGTGGGCACGGCGTTCGGCCTCGTGCCCGGCGAGAAGGACTACATCAAGCGGGTCATCGGGATCGGTGGCGACCACGTCCGGTGTTGCGACTCCAAGGGACGCATCACGGTCAACGGCACGCCCATCGACGAGGAGAGCTACCTCTACCCGGGTAACGTGCCCTCCGACAAGTTCTTCGACATCATGGTGCCGCAAGGGCGGCTGTGGGTCATGGGAGACCACCGCTCGGTCTCGCTCGACTCGCGTTCACACACCGGCGACCCGGGTGGCGGTTCCATTCCCGAAAGTCAGGTCATCGGGCGGGCGTTCGTGATCGTCTGGCCGTTCGACCGGGCGAGCGTGATCGACATCCCGGCCACGTTCGCACAGCCCGCGCTCCAGGCGCTCGGCGGGGCGATGCCGATGGTCGCCGGATTCGGGCTGGCCATACCCTTGGTCCTGGTTCGTCGGCGCTGGTTGCGGAGGAGGCGTTGATGGCCGTCACCAAGAAGGCGGGGGGCGTGGGGAAAGAGAAGAAGAAGGGCGGCTTCCGTGAGACGGTGCTGCTGCTGGTCATGGGCGTCGGCATCGCGTTGTTGCTGCAAGCGTTCGTGGTCGGTTCGTTCTACATCCCGTCCGAGTCGATGGAGAACACTCTGCTGATCAACGACCGAGTGTTCGTCAACAAGCTCGCGGGCAAGCCGGAGCGCGGCGACATCGTGGTGTTCAAGGGCTGGAACGGCGAGGACACCATCAAGCGTGTCATCGGCGTCGGCGGCGACAAGGTGGTGTGCTGCGACGCCAAGAAGCGCATCACGGTCAACGGCACGCCGCTGGACGAGACGTCCTACCTCTACCCCGGCGATTTCGCCTCTGGCGATAAGTTCAACGTCACGGTGCCAGCGGGAAAGCTGTGGCTGATGGGTGACCACCGCAGCGCCTCGGCCGACTCCCGGGCCCACATGGAGGAGCCAGGTAAGGGCTTCATCTCGGAAGACGCGGTGGTCGGCAAGGCAGTGGTGCGTTACTGGCCGCTCAACCGCGGCTATCTCTTCTCCCGGCCCGACATTTTCGACAAGGTCAAGTAGAGGGGGCTTTCGGTCGCGGGCCGCGGCGAATGGGGCGTACGCTGCCTCTGTCATGACAGTTGCGTTCCGCCCTCGACCGAGCGTCGTCCGGCGCGATTCCGGACTCTACGCCTATGAGCGGGCGCTGGCCCGTCGCGGCCTCACCCCGATCGCCGGCGTCGACGAGGCAGGCCGCGGCGCCTGCGCCGGCCCGCTCGTGGTCGCGGCCGTGATCCTGCGCAGGGAGATCGACGGCCTGGCCGACTCGAAGCTGCTCACGCCGGTGGTGCGCGAAAGCCTCTACGATCGGATCACGCGTGTCTCCCATGTAGGCATAGTGGTGATCCCGCCAGGGGAGATCGACGCCAAAGGTCTTCACAAGTCCAACGTTTCAGGAATGCGGCGAGCTGTTGCACAGTTGCCCTGTGACCCGGAGTACATCCTGACGGACGGCTTCCCGGTGCCCGGGCTGCCCGCGCCGTCGCTCGCCGTGTGGAAGGGGGATCAGGTGGCCGCGTGCGTGGCGGCCGCGTCCATCGTGGCAAAGGTGACGAGGGACCGCCTGATGGTGGCGCTCGACGAACGTTTCCCGCAGTACGGCTTCGCCGAGCACAAGGGGTATGTCACACCTGGGCACCGGCTGGCGCTGGAAACGCACGGCCCATGTCCCGATCACCGTTACTCCTTCGTCACGGTGGCCAGGGAGATGGGTGAGAATGAATTGGGGGCCGGGGTTGCCTGAGCAGGCAAACCGGGGGACCGGTACGACAGGAGGACCGCGATGAGCGCAGAGGATCTCGAAAAGTACGAAACCGAGATGGAGCTGCAGCTTTACCGCGAATACCGTGATGTCGTCGGTTTGTTCACATACGTCGTGGAGACTGAGCGGCGCTTCTATCTGACCAACTCGGTCGACCTCGACGTCCGTACTGCGGAGAACGGCGACGTCTTCTTCGATGTGAAGATGCAGGACGCTTGGGTGTGGGACATGTATCGGCCGGCGCGGTTCGTGAAGAACGTGCGGGTGGTCACGTTTAAGGATGTAAACGTGGAGGAGTTGGCGAAGGCCGATCTGGAGATGCCGAAGGAAGGGTTCTCGGGGTAGTCCGGTCGGTCGTGGCTGGGGCTGTTGGCCGGTCGGGGTGGGCGCGGGTTAGCTGGTCGCGGGCAGGTCGCCGGGGGTTGCGTCGCGTGCAGTTGATGCGGGCCTGTTCGGTTGCCCTAGTCAGATTCTTGAGGCTGGATCCGGGCTGCTGAGCGCTGGACGGGGCTGCTGAGCGCTGGACGGGGCTGCTGAGCGCTGGGCCGGGGTGCGCTCAGCTGCAACCGCCTGCGAGGGTCCGCCCGCCGCCCGCCGCCCGCCCGCTGCCCGCAAGGTGCCCGCAGTCCGGCGGCCCGCAGGTTCCGCTGCCCGAAAGGTGCCCGCAGGCCTCGCTGCCCGCCGCACGTCGGCCCGCTGACTGCCGCCGCCCGCTAGCCCGTCTGTCGGGCCCCACCGGTTGCCCCCGCGCCACCGCTTATGCGGATTCCCACTCGTTGGCATGGCCTACCCACTTTGTGCGGCCGCTTGTCTGCGCGATGGAGGCTCAGCGCATCCGGGCGCCTGCCTCGGCGCTGAGGCCAGTTCACGTGCCGGTGCCGTGACCTGCCTCAGGCGCTGAGACGTTCCCATGCGCGCCACGTCCCGCTCTCGATGCCTACGGCGTTGGCCTGTCAGCCTCATCTCACGTGGACGCCGTGTCCGTTGTTGCCGTCCGCCGCACCGCTCTGGCCCTTCTCCCTCACGTACGTGTCAACGGACAGCGCCTACTTATCCACAGGGCGCAGCTACACACGGCCCGGCAATCCCCAGAATCGCGCTCGGCTCAACGGCCACCACCCCGCATCCGCCAAGGTCGGTTCCCGTACCGGACCGGATCGAAGCCGACCTCACCCGACCTGACGGAGGTGGCGCATGGCCACGAAGAACGACCTCGAACTCGGCAGGCAAGGCGAGCAACTAGCCGTGACCTACCTGGAGGCCAAAGGGATGAAGATCATCGAACGCAACTGGCGCTGTCGCCACGGCGAGATCGACATCATCGCCGAAGAAGGCCCCAACCTGATCGTCGTCGAGGTCAAGACCCGATCGAGCAGATCCCACGGCACTGCCCTGGAATCGGTGAGCCCGGCCAAGCTGGACAGACTCCGGATGCTCGCGGCCAAGTGGCTGGCCACGCAGTCCCGCACGTTCGACGCCGTGCGTGTGGACGTGATCGCCTTGGAGCGGTTCGCCGGCGACTTCGCCCTTCGTCACATACGGGGGGCGATCTAGATGGCCGTGGCCCGCACCCGCAGCGTGGCCCTCGTCGGCGTGACGGGCCATACCGTCGAGGTCGAGGCCGACGTGGGCAACGGTTTGGCGGGCATCCACCTCATCGGCCTCCCGGACACAGCTCTGAGCGAAGCTCGCGACCGGGTCCGATCGGCGGTGGTCAACAGCACGTACCCATGGCCCGACGCCCGCATCATCGTCAGCCTCTTCCCGGCCAGCCTCCCCAAACGCGGATCCCAGTTTGACTTGGCCATAGCGGTGGCGATCTTGGGCGCCGCCGGGGTGGTCCCCGCCGAGCGCGTAGGCGAGACGTTCTTCCTAGGGGAGCTCGGCCTCGACGGCCGCATCAGGCCGGTACGCGGGGTGCTGCCCTCCGTACTCGGCGCGGCGAAGCACGGAGATGCCACCGTCATCGTCCCGTCCGCCAACTCGGCGGAGGCGGCCCTCGTTCCCGACGTGAAAGTGATCCCGGTGGCCAGCCTGCGCCAGCTGGTGGAGTGGCTCCGCAAGGGGGAGGAGGGGCCCGAACCTCAGGTCGAAGAGTACGTCGAGCCGTCCTCCACCACCACGGATCCCGCGATCGACTTGGCGGACGTCGTTGGCCAGCCGGTCGCGCGCCGAGCGTTGGAGGTGTGCGCCGCAGGCGGCCACAACGTCTGGATGCTGGGCCCGCCCGGCACCGGTAAGACCATGCTGGCGGAGCGGCTCCCGACCCTCCTGCCCGACCTGGAGCTCGATCATGCTCTGGAGGTCACGGCGATCCATTCGGTCGCCGGCGTCCTGCCGGCGAACGCGCCCATGATGAGCAGGCCGCCGTTCGTCAGCCCGCACCACACGGCGACCGCAGCCGCGATCATCGGCGGTGGCAGCACGATCGTTCGCCCCGGGGCGGTCTCGCTCGCGCACCGTGGAGTTTTGTTCATGGACGAAGCCCCTGAGTTCCCACGCCACGTGCTGGACGCGTTGCGGCAGCCGCTGGAGTCGGGCCGCGTGACCGTCTCCAGATCGGCGGGCTCCGTCACCTTCCCGGCCAGATTCATGCTCGTCCTGGCCGCGAACCCCTGCCCATGCGCCCAATCCGAAGACCAAGGGGAAACCTGCAAATGTTCTCCCACGGTCAGGCGTCGTTACCTGGGCAGGCTGTCGGGCCCTCTGCTCGACCGCGTGGACATGAAGGTCACCGTGGCCCGCGCCTCCAGACGTGAGCTCATGGCAGACCGCCAGTTCGCGGAATCCAGCGCGACAGTGGCCGAGCGCGTCCTCGTGGCCCGTGAACGAGCCGCCAAACGCCTGGCCGGCACTCCATGGCGGACCAATGCCGAAATTCCCTCATCCGTCCTCCACAGCGACTACCGCCCGTCCCCGAAGGCCATGAAGCCCATGACGTCCTGCCTCGACTCGGGCACCCTCACTGCCCGCGGCCTGGACCGCGCGGTCCGCGTGTCCTGGACCCTCGCCGACCTGGCCGACAAGGACTGTCCCGAGGAAGACGAAACCACCGCCGCTCTCCACTTCTGGCTAGGTGTGACGTCGTAATGCGCGCTACCACCTCCACAACCCCCGGCCCAGCACCCCAAGCCCAGGAAAGGGTCATGACCCCACCCGCGACCTCACACCCTGAACGGGATGAGCAGCGCCCTCAGCTCGTCCCCTCACCGCCACCGTCGGACCACCCGTCACGGGCTACCACCCACACGCCCCAACAACCACCAGCTGCCGGGACGCCAGCCGCGCCGCCAGCCCAGCCGTCAACTGTGTCGTCTGCTGGGCCGCCAACTCGGCCGCCAGTCGTGCCGTCGGCTGGGCCGTCAGCTGCGGCGCCAGTTGTGGCGTCTGCTGGGCCGCTGACCCGGGCGCTGGTCGTGCCGCCTACCGGGCTGTCAGCTGCGCCAGCAGCTGGGCCGCCAACTCGGCCGCCAGTCGTGCCGTCGGCTGGGCCGTCAGCTGCGGCGCCAGTTGTGGCGTCTGCTGGGCCGCTGACCCGGGCGCTGGTCGTGCCGCCTACCGTGCCGTCGGCTGCGCCATCAGACGGGGCCCCTGCCATGCCGTCTGCTGGGGCGTCAGCCGCGCTCCGAACCGCCTCGGCGATAGGCGTCGAGGCTGAAATACGTGATCGCAACCCGGTCGATCAGGAGCCCCTCGATGTTGGGGATGGTCAGCGTCGTGAGGCCGGTCAGCGTCGTGAGGCCGGTCAGCGTCCTGAGGCCGGTCAGCGTCGTGAGGCCCGTCAGCATCCTGAGGCCGGTCAGCGTCGTGAGGCCCGTCAGCATCCTGAGGCCGTCCAACGTTGCGAAGTCAGAGAGCATAGTGAGGTCAAATTGCCTCACGAGGGCATAGAGCGTCATGTGGCCGGATGTGTGGAGAGGCTGCCGGACGACGTCGGTGACAATCCTGAGGGGGTCGGACACTTCGAGGCTGCTGTCGAGTGTCTTGAGGTGGTCGAGCATCCTAAGACCGCCGAGTACGAGGCAAGAGCCGCGCTCATGCGGGCAGCGGACGTCGGTGACCCGATCATGGGTCGTCTCGTGGCGCAGTATGGAGCCGCAGGTGCGGTGGAGTCGATCCGCGCCCGTACGCTTCCAGCGGACTTCACAGTCCAGGAGGCCCAGCAGGAGCGTCCCGCTGACCTGACGGTTCGTCTGAACGCCTGGCATGCGCGGCTGGCTGCCGCAAACCCCACCGCCGATCTCGAAACCGGGAAGAAAGCCGGGGCCCGCCTGATCATTCCCGGCAGCCCGGAATGGCCTACTCAACTGGACCAACTCGGTCCCAGCCGTCCCCTTGGACTATGGCTGCACGGCACGGCGGACCTCCGCTTCTCCTGCCTCAAATCTGTGGCCGTGGTGGGCGCCCGATCCGCGACCGCCTACGGTGTGCACATTGCGGCCGAGTTCGGCGTCGGCCTTGGCGAGTCCGGCTGGACTGTCGTGTCCGGCGGTGCCTTCGGGGTGGACGCCGCGGCCCATCGAGGAGCTCTGGTCGCCGACTCGCCGACAGTCGTCGTCCTGGCCTGCGGCGTGGACATCTGCTACCCGACTAGCCACGACACCCTGTTCGCGGCCGTCAGAGACCAGGGTGTGGTGGTGAGCGAATGCCCGCCGGGAGTGCATCCGACCCGGGCGCGCTTCCTCATCAGGAACCGCCTGATAGCCGCCCTGTCGAGGGGCACCGTCGTGGTCGAGGCGGCCCTGCGCAGCGGCGCTCTCAACACCGCCGCCCACACCCTGACACTCAACAGGCACCTGGCCGCCGTACCTGGCCCTGTCACATCACGCATGTCAGCCGGATGCCACAGACTCCTCCGCGAACGCAAGGCGGTATGCGTTACCTCGGCAGAGGAGATGATCGAACTCGTCGGCGTGATAGGCGACGACCTGGCCCCGCAGACCCGGGCCCCGGCGGTCCCGAGGGACGAGCTGAACGAGCCAACGAGAAGGGTCCTGGACGCGATCCCCACCCGAGGCGGTGCCGGCCCGGCCTCCATAGCGGTCGCAGCGGGGCTGGGCCTGGACGCCACCATGAGCGCACTGGGCGGCCTGGCCGCGGCAGGCTACATCGAGCGTTCCCCTGATGGCTGGCGTCTCCGCAAACAAGGGACCACGTATCGGAAGGCATCGGAAGCCGCTGTCCTGGAGCCTCCGCGGATAGTGGAGTACGCGGATCCAACCGAGGATCCACCGTTCCCGGACGACGACGATCTCGCACGCCACGAGGACGGCCTTCCCGCTCCAGAAGACAGTTCTCAAGGGGCGAAAACATGACGGTCAGAAGGAAGATCAGAGTTGCCTGGGTGAGGATCTGGCGGTGGGGAGGTGGAGGTGGGCGCCTGGTGCGTGAGACGCGGCTTGAGGCAGAGCCGACGGTGTGCGGGAATGCCGGCGGGTGTGGGTGGCCGCATGGTGGGCGGGCTGCGAGTCGGCTTCGAGAGCGAGGTCTGCCTAGCCGACGGTGTGGCCTTTGGCGCATCGCAGACCCCGAGGGTGGATGGGCCGGTGGGATCGTGCGCGCGGGGAGACAGCTCGCCTAGTGGCGCCGCCTCTGGTACGGGGATGGTGGCTGCGTGAGTCGAGAGGGCGGCATGCAGGTGGCGGCAGGCCTACGGTTGCGGCGCTGATTGAGGATGGGTGGGGCATCGGTGGCTGAGGGTCCCAACGACGCGCGAAACTGGCGCGCCTTTGGCAGAGGTGCGAAGAAGTGGGGATCACTGGTTTTCATTTGCCTCCGCGGCGGCCAAGCCTGGAGGCAGCCTGATGCCTGCGGCCATCGCTTTATGTTCCTCATCTTGGTTTCAGGCCTTCGGAGGATCGTGCGGTGGCCCGCACCATTTTCGCTGGACAGCGGGGGTCCGGCCAGGTGAATCGTCCGTCATGACCGCGTGGAGCGTAGGCACGTCACCACGCTCACCAGCTCACCGTGCTCACCAGTTCATCGGGTTCTCCATTTGCCACGTTCACCCGTGACACTGTGCGCATGAGCTGGTGGCACCGCTCGGGTGGCGCTTTCAGTCGCGCGGGTGCGTCGCGGGACCGCAAGAAGGTGCGTGCTGGTCCGGCTCGCTGTCGAGTTTGTCGGCGACGGCCCGGGTATCGCGGGTGGCCTGGTCGAGCGCTCTTCGCTTCTTGGCCGGGGAGAATCCGTGGGGCTCAGGCGGTGATGGGGTAGGTGGGACCGTTACGGCGTGGTTGTTCGCGAGGTCGTGTTTGCGGTTGGGTGAGGGTGGGACGATCGTTTTCTAGGTGGCGGTGAAGGGCAGGCCGGGAGTGGGCAGGGACGAGGTGGTGGCCGAGTTTGGTCGGTACTTGCGGTTCGAGCGCGATGTTTCCCCGCATACCGTCCGCGCCTACCTGGCAGATGTCAATTCCCTGCTCGATCACTTGAACGGGCCGATCGAGGGCCTGGACATCGGGGTGCTCAGGGCGTGGCTGGCCGAGCAGCATGGGGCGGGGAAGGCGCGAGCCACGCTGGCCCGTAGGGCGGCCTGTGCTCGTACGTTCACCGCCTATTGCCATCGTCAGGGCTGGTTGCCCGTAGACCCCGGCCTGCTCCTCGGAAGCGCCAAGGCGCCTCGCTCCTTGCCCTCCGTACTCGATCAGGAGCAGGCTCAGGCCGTCCTGGCCGAGCCTGCGACGGTGGAACCCAAGGAACTGCGGGATCAGGCTCTCCTCGAGATGCTGTACGCCACCGGCGTGCGAGTGAGCGAACTGTGCGCACTCGATGTCGACGACGTGGATCGGGACCGGCACGTCATCAGGGTGTTGGGCAAAGGGCGCAAGGAGCGTTCTGTGCCGTTCGGATTGCCTGCCCTCCGGGCGTTGGACAGGTGGTGCATCTACGGGCGGCCGCTGTGGGTTCGACCGGGGTCGGGGCCGGCGCTTTTCCTCGGGGTGCGGGGTGGGCGTATCGATGCGGGGACCGTTCGGCGGGTGGTGCATGCGCGGCTGGCGCAGGTGGAAGGGGCGCCGGACATGGGACCGCATGGCCTGCGGCACACTGCGGCGACCCATCTGCTGGAGGGGGGCGCGGATCTGCGTAGTGTTCAAGAGCTGCTGGGGCATGCGTCCCTGAACAGCACGCAGATCTATACACACGTCTCGATCGAGCGCCTGCGGGCCGCGTACAGGCAAGCTCATCCGAGGGCATGACCCCCTTCCAACTTTCACTTCGTCGGTGTTCGTGGGTTGCGCTTGCTGCCGCCGGTCAGGGTGGTGGTGAGGGTGAGGAGCGTTGATTGCGGGCTCCTCGGGCATGGCGGCTGTGGCGGCGTTTGCGGTGTAGGCCCTTTCTCGGGCTGTGATCGCTGGCTGGGGTACGGCGTCGTCGGCGTAGGGCAGTGATCAGAAAGGCTGTTCCTATCAGTGCGCCGGCCATGGCGATGGTGGGTACTGGGTTGGCCGAGGTTGAGCTGCTCAGGTGATAGCCGTTCAGAGGGCTGGGCGAGGTGGGGGTGTGTGACGGCGACTGGCGTGAGGTCGTCGGGGGTTTGGGGGCGATCGATGTGGGAGGTGTCGTTGCTTCCACGCGTGCTGGCACTGGCGATTTGTTGATCTGTGGTGGTGGTGGCGTCGTCGTTGCCGGCGGAAGACGAGGGGACCAGTAGGGGAGGAGGCGGATGGGGCCTTGGCCTAGGAGGATCAGAGGATTCAAGTAGCGGGTCTCGCGGAGGAGGCCCCAGTGCAGGCATGACTCCGGGCAGTGGTCTCCTGGGGCTTCGATGACGCCTAGTTCGGTTCCTGGGGTGACGGACTCGCCGCGTTTCACCGATGCCGCGACCGGCAGGTACGTCGTGCGGAGGCCGCCTTCATGGTCGATGGTGACCACGCCCTTTCCCGCAACGGGGCCGGCGAAGCGGACTGTGCCTCGGCCTGCTGCCAGGACAGGAGTGGTGGCGGGGGCGGCCAGGTCTATGCCGCGGTGTCCGGCGAGCCAGGGCTCGGGGGGCGGGGCGAAGCGGCGGAGGATTCGGGGGTGTCCGTCCAGAGGCCAGCGCCAGGTGGGAGGTGAGGCCCTTGCCGGGGGAGCGGTCAGGGGGAGGATCGCGGCGGCGAGGATGGTGGCGACCACTGCGGCGGTTCGGGACTTCATGGCGGGAGTCTGATCGAGACGGCGGGGACGGCGTTGGGGCGAACGTCGTTCTGTTGATGAAGCGGCCAGGGGTGGATGGCCTGTGGATACTCCCAGAGGCCCGACATGGTGGGTGGGGTCGCAGGCGTGCTGGGTGCGGTGGTCTCGGTCGCGACGTCGTGCACCCGTGCGGTGGTCTCGGTCGCGACGTCGTGCACCCGTGCGGTGGTCTCGTGTTGTGGGTCTTGTGGCGTGGAGTGGAGGGTCACGTCGTCTGGGCTTGTGGACTTTGGCGCGGATGTCGGGTTGCTGATCCTCCCGGTGGGGTGGGTCTCGGAGTCTGCGGTCGTCCGGGGTGATGGTGTCGCGGTGTCGGGGTGATGGTGTTGGGGTGTCGGGGTGTCGCGGTGCCGGGGTGTCGCGGTGCCGGGGTATCGGGGTGCCGGGGTGTCGCGGTGTCTGGGTGTCTGGGTGTCGGGGTGGGATGTTTAGCTGCTAGGTGCTGGGTCGTAAGGGTGTGGGGTGGGTGGCGTTGTGCCGGTGGCAGTCTCGGGGGCTGAGGTTGTGCGGCGCGGCCGGTACCTGCGTGGATTGCGGTGACGTGGTCTCGGTTAGGGGATGAGTGCGGGCCGTTCTAGAGGCGGTGCTTCAGTTCCAGGAGGTCGTTCAGAAGCGGTTCTGCTCTCGGGATGGCGTGGCTGGAGGGCGGTGGCGGGGGCGTAGTGGGGACGTCCAAATCCACACGGTGCTCAGGGCGATGCCGGCTGCGCAGAGGAGGATGACCGGGCGCAGGCCGAGGAAATCGGCGGCGACGCCGCCGGTCAGGCCGCCCAGGGCAAGAACGCCTTGGACCGCGAACGTCGTGGTGGCGTTCACCCGGCCGCGGAGCTCCGGGGATGTCTCGCGGAGGATGATCGCGCCCATGCACGTGGCGAAGGCCACCACTATCCCACCCGTGATCGTTCCGGTGACGGCCAGTAGGGAGAGCTTCCACCAGAGAGGGCCGGTCAGCAGACCTACTGCGAGGATTTCTATGGGGAAGAAGATGACCGTCGCGAGCAGGATGCGGTTCTCGCCGTAGCGCTTGGCGAGACGGGCCGTGATCCAGGCGCCCAGTAGACCGCCCATGCCGTTGAGAGCGATGAGGGCGCCGATCATGCCCTTGGGGATGCCCAGGGTGTTCACCATGTAGAGCATGTAAACGGCCGTGTACGCCATCGCGAAGAAGTTGATCGTGACGCCGGCTGCCAGGAGGGCACGGAGAACCAGATGGGTGAGGGTGGCTCGTAAGCCCGCCGTGACATCGCGCCACATCCCCCGGGAAGGGGCGGGTTCGTTCCGTTCCGGGGTGCGGATGGCACGCAGCAGCAGGGCCGAGGTCAGGAAGGACAATGCCTCCGCCAGTACGGCCAGTGGGGCCGTGAGGAGCTGGACCAGGAGGCCGGCCAAGCTGGGGCCACCGACCGAGGCGACCGAGTAGGAGGCGTGGAAGCCGGCCATCGCCTCCGTGTGCTGGGCGGGCGGTACCACGGCTGCCAGGTGCGGGAAGTTCGCCGCCTTGAAGAGCACTCCGGCCGTGCCGATCACCAGCGCTATGGCGATCAGCCAGGTGACGTTCAAGTGGCCGAGGAGCCAGAGCAGAGGGACCGTGGCGGCCGCCACGCAGGAGGCGAGCTCGCACGCGATCATGAGCGGGCGGTGCCGCCTGAGCCGGTCGGCGAGGGCACCCGACTGGAGGGCGAACAGGAGCGCGGGCACCGAAGCGGCCGCGGTCAGCATTCCCATCTGGGTCGGCGAGGCGGTCAGCAGGGTCACCGCTGTCAGGGGGATGGCCAGCTTGGAGACCTCGGAGCCGGTGATGGAGATCGTACGGGCGGCCCACAGCAGGCGGTAGTCGCGTTGCCTGCGGAGGGGTGGTGGATCGACAGGGGGTGAAGGGGAGTTATGAAGGGATTGCTTCATAATTTATGAAGGTATCCCTTCATAGTTCTGAAGGCAATACTTCAGATCTTGTCCAGGTACCTTTGGTGCATGAGTCGGGACAGTGACGCGGTCAGTGATCCCAAGGCGATGCGGGCGCTGGCCCACCCGGCGCGGCTGACGATCCTGAACAGGCTCGGCGTCGCGGGCAGCGCCACCGCCACAGAGGTGGCGGAGATCGCGGGCATCACGCCCAGCGCGGCCAGCTATCACCTGCGGATGCTGGCCAAGTACGGCTTCGTCGAGGACGCGCCGCCCCGGGGCGACGGCAGGGAGCGGGTGTGGCGGCCGGTCGATCGATCGATCCACGTCGGTGTCCGGCCTGGCGACCAGTCGGACGTCCGGGACGCCAAGCTGTCGTTGATGCTGGCGTTCCGGCGCCAGGCCAACGAGGAGGCCGATCGGGCGCTGGCCGGCATCGACCGCGAGCCGGAGGAGTGGCGCGACGCGACCTCGTTCAATCGAAGCCTGATCAGGGTCGACGCCGAGGAGATGGCGCGGCTCAACCAGGCGATCCAGAAGCTCATCGAGCCGTACGTCGCCTGCCACCGCGAGGAGACGGACGCGCCGAGCGGAGCCAGGATCGCCGAGGTGCAGATCAATCTGTTCCCGGTCGCGAAGAGGTCGGTTCCCGGGCTGCCTACCGAGGATCATGATTCGCGCTGATCTTCGGCGTCGGTTGATGGGATCCGGGTTGGGGGTGCTTTGGGCGCTGGTGTCGGTTGATGGGATCCGGGTTGGGGGTGCTTTGGGCGCCGGTGTCGGCCGATGGGATTCGGGTTTGAGGTGTCTTGGGCGCCGGTGTCGGCTGATGTGACTCGTGCTTGAGGTGCCTTGGTCTTCGGTATCGGCTGATGTGACCCGCGCTTGGGGGCCGGGGGAACGCCCGGGCTGCCCGATGCGATGCCAGATCGAGGGGCATGGGGTGGGAATGTCCGTTTGACCGTAGACGGTCAGCCAGGGGCGGTGTGGGAGGTAGACTTTTCGATGGCCTGTCACCACAGGCCGACTTCGCATGCCCCACTGCGGACCGCGCCATCGGTCCGGGCCCACGGCCCGGCTGGAGCGGGTTCGGGGCATCAGGGCGGCAGCCGACGTGTTGCCGCGGCACAACCGAGAACCGCGCCCATCCGCAGGGCGCCCAGACCTGGAGGACCATCAAATGGCCCCCGTCGTCACCATGCGACAGCTGCTCGAGAGCGGCGTTCACTTCGGTCACCAGACCCGGCGCTGGAACCCGAAGATGAAGCGCTTCATCTTCACTGAGCGCAACGGCATCTACATCATCGACCTGCAGAAGTCGCTCTCCTTCATCGATCGTGCGTACGACTTCGTGAAGGAGACCGTCGCCCACGGCGGCACGATTCTGTTCATCGGCACCAAGAAGCAGGCTCAGGAGGCCATCTCCGAGCAGGCCTCGAGGGTCGGCATGCCCTACGTCAACCAGCGCTGGCTGGGCGGCATGCTCACCAACTTCTCCACCGTGCACAAGAGGCTGCAGCGTCTGAAGGAGCTCGAGGAGCTCGACTTCGACAACGTCGCGGCCTCGGGGCTCACCAAGAAGGAGCTCCTCATGCGCCGTCGTGAGAAGGACAAGCTCGAGCGCACGCTCGGCGGCATCCGCGACATGGGCCGCGTGCCCAGCGCGGTGTGGATCGTCGACACCAAGAAGGAGCACATCGCGATCAGTGAGGCCAAGAAGCTTGGCATCCCTGTCGTCGCGATCCTCGACACCAACTGCGACCCCGACGAGGTCGACTACCCGATCCCGGGCAACGACGACGCCATCCGCGCCGTCGGCCTGCTGACCAGGGTCGTCGCCGACGGTGTCGCGGCCGGTCTGATGGCCCGCTCCGGCGCCGCCCGCGGTGACGAGAAGCCGGCCGCCGCCGAGCCGCTGGCCGAGTGGGAGCGCGAGCTCATCGAGCAGGGCACCGGCGAGCGTCCGGCTGAGGAGGCCGCCGCCGAGGAGGCTGCTCCGGCCGAGGCTGCTGCCGAGGAGGCTGCTCCGGCCGAGGTTGCCGCTGAGGACGCTGCTCCGGCCGAGGCTGCTGCCGAGGAGGCTGCTCCCGCCGAGGTTGCCGCCGAGGAGGCCGCTCCGGCCGAGGCCGCCGCCGAGGGCGAGACCGAGCAGCAGGCCTGATCCGAGCGACGGCGAGGACCGCGAGCGGCAGGCCTGACCTGATAGTGAGCACCATAAGGTCAGGATTGTGGCCGCGGTCGTCGCCACGGGCTCGGGTGAGGGCAAGCAAGGCAAGCTGACATCTGAATAACGGCGAATCACCGATCGGCTGGGCGATGCGCAAGGCACGTGTCCGGACTGGGCAAACGGCTGAGCTACGACCGGCGAGCCGGGCCCGCGGCACTCTGGTCAGGCTGGTAGCCAGACCAGGAGTGCGGTGAGGCAGGCGGTGGTCGGCCGGACCGGGGCACTCAGCCGGGGTGGTGAGCTCCGGTCGGGTGGCCGCGAGGTCCCGCCGCGGCGCGCCGCAGGCCATGCCGATGGTGGTGGCCGAGCTCAGGTGGTAGGTCGCGGTGATGCTGGGCAGTATGGCCAGCGGAGCAGCGGCGCAACCGACCCTGGCCCGAGCAGGGCAATGGCTTTCGCACGGCACCCGCCTGCCGTGCACAACCAAGGGTGGGCGTCGGATCCCCGGCGCCCGCCCGCTCCACGACGACGAATCCCATGACGACGAAATCCCACAAGGAATAAGAGCAATGGCTTCCGTGAACATGGCCGACGTCAAGCGGCTTCGCGAGATCACCGCTGCCGGCATGATGGACTGCAAGAAGGCGCTCGAGGAGTCCGAGGGCGACTTCGACCGCGCCATCGAGCTGCTGCGCCTCAAGGGCGCCAAGGACGTGGGCAAGCGCGAGGCCCGCACCGCCTCCAACGGCCTCGTCGCGCTCAAGCAGGACGGCGACTCCTCCGCCGCACTGCTCGAGGTCAACTGCGAGACCGACTTCGTGGCCAAGGGCGAGCGCTTCCAGGAGCTGGCCGGCCAGGTCGTCGCGCACGTCCTTGAGACCAAGCCCGCCGACGTGGCCGCGCTGCTGGAGTCCTCCTTCGACGGCAAGTCCGTCAAGGAGCACCTGGACTTGGCCAACGCCGCGCTCGGCGAGAAGATCGAGATCCGCCGCTTCGCGGTGCTCGAGGGCGGCTACATCGGTGCGTACATGCACAAGACCGACCCCGCGCTGCCTCCGGCCGTCGGTGTGCTGGTCCAGCTGGACAAGCCGAACGCCGAGGCCGCCAAGGACATCGCCCAGCACGCCGCCGCCATGGCCCCGCAGTACCTCAAGGCCGACTCGGTGCCGGCCGAGGTCGTCGACAAGGAGCGCAAGCTCTTCGAGGAGATGACCCGCGAGGAGGGCAAGCCCGAGGCGGCGATCGGCAAGATCGTCGAGGGCCGGGTCAACGGCTGGTACAAGGACTTCACGCTGCTCCAGCAGGCGTTCGTCAAGGACAACAAGAAGAGCGTCGGCAAGTACGCCGAGGAGAACGGCGTCGAGGTCCTCGCCTTTGTCCGATTCAAGGTCGGCCAGGCTTAGGCTTAGGCAAGCCGACAGCCCAACGGCTCAGGCAAGCCACCAGCCCCACGATCCACCGAATGAAGGAGGCCGCCGCCGTGCAGGACCACCGGGAGTCAGCCCACGAATCCACACGGGCGGCGGCTTCCTCATCTCCACACCCGCCCAACCTCCTGAGGTGGAAGCGGGTCATGCTGAAGCTGTCGGGCGAGGCGTTCGCCGGCAGCGAGCCGCTCGGCATCGATCCGGGCGTCGTCGATCACCTGGCCGACTCGATCGCCGAGGCGGTACGCGAGGGCGTGCAGGTCGCCGTCGTGGTGGGCGGCGGCAACATGTTCCGCGGCGCCACCCTGTCGCAGGGCGGCATCGACCGGGCCAGGGCCGACTACATGGGCATGCTCGGCACGGTCATCAACTGCCTGGCCCTGCAGGACTTCCTCGAGCGCCGGGGCGTCGAGACCCGCGTGCAGACCGCGATCACCATGCAGCAGGTGGCCGAGCCGTTCCTGCCGCGCCGCGCGATCAGGCACCTCGAGAAGGGGCGCGTGGTCATCTTCGGCGCCGGGCTCGGCTCGCCGTTCTTCTCCACCGACACCGCGGCGTCCCAGCGGGCCCTGGAGATCGGCGCCGAGGCGCTGCTCAAGGGCACGCAGGTGGACGGCATCTACGACTCCGATCCACGGAAGAATCCTGACGCGGTCAGGTTTGACCATCTCGACTACGGCGAGGTGCTGCTGCGCGACCTCGCGGTCATGGACGCCACTGCGATCAGCCTGTGCAAGGACAACGATCTGCCGATCGTGGTCTTCGACCTGATGGGCGAGGGCAACATCCTGCGAGCCGTACGCGGTGAGAAAATCGGCACGCTGGTGAGTCCCGCAGGCAAATGACGGAGCGAGCCCGACACCGGCAGCTAGTAGACGACAGGGAGCCGCTGTGATCGACGAAACCCTCCTCGAAGCCGAGGAAAAGATGGACAAGGCCGTCTCGGTCGCGAAGGAGGACTTCGCGAGCATCCGGACGGGCCGCGTCACGCCATCGATGTTCAACAAGATCAGTGCCGAGTACTACGGCACGCCGACGCCGATCCAGCAGCTGGCGTCGTTCCACGTGCCCGAGGCGCGCATGGTGCTGATCCAGCCCTATGACAAGAGCTCGATGGGCGCGATCGAGAAGGCCATCCGCGACTCCGACCTCGGTGTCAACCCGACGGACGACGGTCAGGTGATCCGCGTGACGTTCCCGGAGCTGTCCGAGGAACGCCGCAGGGAGTACATCAAGGTCGCCAGGAACAAGGGCGAGCACGCGAAGGTCTCCATCCGCAACATCCGCCGTTCGGCCAAGGAGATCCTCGACAAGATGATCAAGGATGGCGACGCGGGCGAGGACGAGGTCAGGCGGGCCGAGAAGGAGCTCGACGACATCACCCAGAAGCACGTCGCCAAGATCGACGAGCTGCTCAAGCACAAGGAAACCGAGCTGCTCGAGGTCTGAGCGTCGGCACACCGCACATAGCCGGTCTGGCATCTACGGCCCTCGCCCGAGGTGGCGGGGGCCGTGGCTCATGGAGAACTCTGTGGAAGAAAGTACGGCTGGCACCAGCCCGAGCGGCGGCAGCCGTAGCGGAAGGAACTTGCCTGCCGCGATCGCCGTCGGCGTGGTGCTGGGCGCACTGGTCATCGGCACCCTCTACACGATCAAGGAGCTGTTCCTCCTGGTGGTCGTCGGCGCCGTGGGCGTCGGTGTGGTGGAGCTGACCAGGGCGTTCGCCACCCGGGACATCAAAGTGCCGGCCGTGCCCGTGGTCGGCGGCCTGGCGGCGATGCAGGCGGCGGCGTACTGGGGCGGGCCGGTCTGGTTGCTCGCCACGTTCGTGGTGTTCGCGTTGGTGTTGCTGATCTGGCGCATGTTCAGCGCCGGCACGGACGGGTACGTGCGCGACGCGACGGCGTCGGTGTTCACGCTGTTCTATCCAGCGTTGCTGGCTGCGTTCGTGCCCATGTTGCTGCGCGAGGACGACGGCCACCACCGTGTGGTGATCTTCATCGCGGTGACCGTGGCCAGCGACATCGGCGGGTACGTCGCGGGCGTGTTGTTCGGCAGGCACCAGATGACCGCCATCAGCCCGAAGAAGACCTGGGAGGGGTTCGCCGGGTCACTCGTCGCGTGCACGGCGGTCGGGGCCTGGCTGGTGACGTGGCTGGTCGGCGGCGAGCTCTGGCAGGGGGCGCTGATCGGGGCGCTGGCCGCGCTGCTGGCGACCGTGGGCGACCTCATCGAGTCGATGATCAAGCGGGATCTCGGCATCAAGGACCTGGGGACGATCCTGCCCGGCCACGGCGGGCTGATGGACCGGTTGGACTCGCTGGTGACGACGTTGGTGCCGGTCTGGCTGCTGATGACGGTGTTCTTCTAGCGGTGCTGGGCTTCGAGCGTCTTTCCAGCGGTGCTGGGCTTCGAGCGTCTTTCTAGCGGTGCAGGGCTTCGAGTGCTGCCCTGGTGACGGGGGTCAGCCAGAGCCACCGTACGGCCTCGCCGCCGAAGGCGAATCCTGACATGTCGGGCATGTGGGGGACGTCGGCCTGCATCAGCACACCCGAGTACTGCGGCCCCAGCGGGAACGTCGAAGGCTCGTGATACCACTTGGCCGTGTGCCCGTGGCCCAGCCAGGTGACCGAGTGCCACGGATACTGCGACAACCACACCAGCAGCAGCGCCGCGTCCCTGGGGTCCTCGCGGGTGGCCACGGCCAGCTCGATCCTGGCGTACGCGCCGGGCTTGTCGATCCACTGCTCGACCGTCGGCATCCGCTGGCAGCTCATCCCCACCGTGGACAGCACGGTGAAGTCCCGTTTATGGTGCGGCGGCCGCTCGGTGATCCCGACGGTCGGCAGCCGCTCGCCGCTGGCGTCCCAATATCTGCCCGCCGGTCCCAGCACCCGGTCCAGATGACCCATCACGAACTGCTGGAACGACGGCCACGACCCCTCGCTGTGCCGCCAGCGCCAGTAGGACTTGGCGTTGGCGATGCGCGGCTCCAGCCCCTCCAACGCCTCCGACAGCGCCCACGCGAACGGCGACTCGCCCACCGCGTCGCGCGCGTACCCCGGCATGCCCCTGCTCATGTCGGCCCAGCCGGGGATGACCGCCAGCAGGCCGTCGTCCTCGTACAGGGCGACCCCGTCGCCTTCCTCGAACCACAGCGCGGTGAGCTGCCCGAGCGGCCGGCGGCCGTCCGGGTGCAGGGTGTTGTGCCTGGGCATCAGCGGCGGCAGGCCGGCGTTGATCCTGGCCAGGTCCACGACGGCGGGGCCCGGGCGGTGGTTGGCGAGCCAGACGGCGCCGTGGACCGTTCCGGCGGGCGAGCACAGGTAAGCTACCGAGGAGTCCTCGTCCCGCTCGACCACGAGCGTCCGGCTGCCGTACGGGTTGCCGGCGGCGAGGACGACCTCGGCGCCACCCGCGCCTGATG
The DNA here is from genome assembly GCF_052245935.1 of Nonomuraea sp. 3N208. Lineage (NCBI taxonomy): Bacteria > Bacillati > Actinomycetota > Actinomycetes > Streptosporangiales > Streptosporangiaceae > Nonomuraea > Nonomuraea sp. 3N208. The sequence goes on from NZ_JBQQBR010000001.1 coordinate 427,460, forward strand.
CCGCCCGGAAAATCGCCATACGTGAGCACTGTAGATCCGCCGGAGACCATGACGCGAGCGGTGGCGTCACCGAATAGGAAACCTGCACAATCAGCTGCCGCCCTACTGTCGTTCCAGGTCGAGACCGTAGCGGCAGTCTGCTTGGCAGGCTTCTCGTTCGCCAGGAATGCCACCTCCGATCCGAACGTTCATTACCCTGGTCGGAAACGCTTGAAGCAAAGGTCGTAACGTGTCCCAGCCACCTGGTCAGCTCACCTTCGTCGCGCCGCGCCGCGCCAAGCCCGCACGGCACCTGGCCGACCTGTCGATGGCCGACCGGCGGGCCGCGGTGACCGAGCTGGGTGAGAAGGCCTTCCGCGCCGACCAGCTCTCACGCCACTACTTCGAGCGCCTCACCACCGAGGTCGGCGCGATGACCGACCTGCCCGCCGCCTCCCGTGAGAAGCTCGGCGTGCTGCTGCCGACCCTGCTCACCTCGGTCAGGGAGCTGACCACCGACGAGGGCACCACGCGGAAGACGCTGTGGCGGCTGTTCGACGGCGCGCTGGTCGAGTCGGTGCTCATGCGTTACCCCGACCGGGTCACGATGTGCGTGTCCTCGCAGGCCGGCTGCGGCATGAACTGCCCGTTCTGCGCCACCGGCCAGGCGGGCCTGACCCGCAACATGTCCACGGCTGAGATCGTCGAGCAGGTCGTGGCCGGCGCGCGGGCGCTGGCGGCCGGCGAGGTGCCTGGCGGGCCTGGGCGGGTGAACAACGTCGTGTTCATGGGCATGGGCGAGCCGCTGGCCAACTACAAGCAGGTGATCGGCGCGGTCCGCCGCCTGGTCGAGCCCGCGCCGCACGGGCTCGGCATCTCGGCCCGCGGGGTCACGGTCTCCACGGTCGGCCTGGTGCCGGCCATCGGCAAGCTCGCCGACGAGGGGCTGCCGGTCACGCTGGCGTTGTCGCTGCACGCGCCCGACGACGAGCTGCGTGACACGCTGGTGCCGATCAACACGCGGTGGAAGGTGTCGGAGGTGCTCGACGCCGCGTGGGCGTACGCGGCGAAGACCAAGCGGCGGGTCTCGATCGAATACGCGCTGATCAAGGACATCAACGATCAGGAGTGGCGGGCCGACCTGCTGGGCAAGCTCGTCAAGAACAAGCTGGTGCACGTCAACCTGATCCCGCTCAATCCGACCCCTGGGTCCAAGTGGACGGCGTCGCGGCCGGAGGACGAGCGGGCGTTCGTCCGGCGGTTGGAGTTCCACGGCGTGCCGGTCACCGTACGCGACACGCGCGGGCGGGAGATCGACGGGGCCTGCGGGCAGCTCGCCGCCGCCGAGTAGGTCAGCCCTTCAGGCGTCGCCAGAGGTAGAACGCGAGGGCGAGCAGGCACCAGGCGAGTGAGACGGCGCCCAGCTCGGGGAGCCGGGAGATCAGGTCGCCGTCGTTCGCGGCCCGCATCCAGCGCACGACCGGGACCGTGAGCCAGTACAGCGGTGAGGCGCTCAGCAACAACATCAGCAGGAACCCGAGCACCAGGCTCATGATCGACAGAGCTGGTGAGGGCAGGATGGCGCGGCTGGTCAGCGCGCCGAGCGCGGTCCCCGTCAGGGCCGCCAGCCCGTGCAGGGCGAGGGCGGCGGCCAGCAGGCGGGGCTCCGGGGTAGAGCTCACGCCGAGCAGGAGCGCCGCCACCAGGCCGATCCCGGCGAAGACGGCACACGTCGCGAACGCCGCCACGAGCCCCGCGGCCAGTTCCCTGCCCCGGCCGCCGGCCGCGACCGCGGACATCTCACGTTGGCGGTCGGGCTCGGTGTCGAGAAGGCTCCTCGCGGCCCAGGCCAGGATGGGGATGATCAGTACGGCGCCGTCGGTGAGTACGCCCGCCTCCTCACCGCGTGGCGCCCGGCTGCCGTGCAGAATCGCCAGCATAGCCAGAGCGAGCAGGAGGGCCTGGTAGACGCGGTGGGAGCGGATGTAGGCCGCCAGTCGGAAGCCGGCCAGGGCGATGATCATCCGGTCTCCTCGATCTCGCGGGCCTGATAGCCCGCGTCGCGCATCCTGGCGAGGAAGTGGGGGAGGTCGGCGGCGGGCAGGGTGACCGCCACGGTCGCGCTGTTCTCCTGGGCGGGGGCGGCGGCGCTGGTGCTCTCCTTGAGATGGCCGTCGAGCAGCGACCAGTGACGGAGGCCGGGTAAGGCGCGCAGGCCGCCCTGGTGGTCGCTGACGATGACGATGCCGCCGCGTGCCGCGACGTCGGCGGCGATGGAAGGCAGTGACTCGCGCGTGCCGGCGTCGAGCCCGGCGAACGGCTCGTCCATGATCAGCAGTCCGGGATCGGCCATGAGCGCCTGGACCAGGCCGACCTTGTGCGCGCTGCCCTTCGACAGCTCGCCCAGGGGCACGGCCAGGAGATGCTCCATGTTCAGCCGTTCGGTCCACGGCTCCCAGCGGGCGCCGCCGCGTACGCGGGACATGTGGCGCAAGTAGGCCGTGACCGTGAACGGCTGGTCGGTGGGGAAGCGGTCGGGCGCGAACCCGACGACGTCCGGACGGCCGGTGATCGTGCCTTTCGTCGGCGCGGAGAGCCCGGCAAGCAGCCGGAGCAGGGTCGACTTGCCCGCTCCGTTGACGCCGCTCAACTCGATCACGTCACCGGGCGCGAGATGCGCGTCGGCATCGTGGATGACGAAATGATCACGTCTTCGGTAGCGGAAGGAGACGTGGGACAGACGCATGGTGGTGTAACGCTATATGCCGGGTCGCATGCTTGGGATAAAGAGCCCCACAATGGAGGTGCCCCCAGCACGAATCAAGAGGAGTGTGAGCTTGAACCGCTTTCCGCGCGTCATGGGTATGCGTTCAGGCTATGACCCCACGGAGGTCGACGCCCTGATCGGGCGAATCGAGGCGACCCTGGGCAGGGGCTCGCACACCTTTGAGCCCATCACCGCCGACGAGGTGCGTACGGCCACCTTCCGCGCCAAACGCGGCGGCTACCACGAGACCGCGGTCGACTTCGCCCTGGAAGCGTTCGTGGTGGCGCTGGAGACCCAGGCCAAGCGGCCCGTACGGCTGGCCATGGCCGAGCCCACCGGCGACATGCTGCGCGAGGAGTGGTTCGAGGGCCAGGCGGCACGCGTCGAGAGGGTGGCCTTCCGCCCGGGCCGGATGGGCAGCGGCTACAACGAGGACGAGGTCGACGCCTTCCTGGACCGCATCGTGGCCACCTTACGCAGCACCACCGACTTCCCCGTGACGGCGAAGGAGGTGCGGGAGGCGAAGTTCTCGACCGTGCTGTTCAGGGCCGGCTACTTGATCGCGGATGTGGACTCGTTCCTCGCGAGCATCGCGGACGTGCTGGAGCAGCGCCGCTAGCCGTCCCGCACGGCTGTGAGCAGGCCGTGCAGGTCGGGTAGGGCCTTCTGGATGATCGTCTCGTCCGGGGCGCGCCGGCCCATCCGGTTGATCCACACGCGGCGGATGCCCAGCCGGTGCGCGGGGACCATGTCGTGGAAGTAGCTCTGCGCCACGTGCACCCAGGCCGCCGGTTCGTGCGCCCGCTTGAACACCTCGAAGTGCGCGTTGGACGGCTTGTAGTCGCCGGCGTCCTCCGCCGTCACCACCGCGTCGAACGGCACGGGCAGACGCCGCAGCGTCTCGGCGATGAGGTCGCGGTCGCAGTTGGTGAGCAGCGCCAGGTTCCACCCGGCCGCGCGCAGCGTCGACAACTCGGCGCCGACCTCGGGGAACACCGGCCAGTACGGCAGCGTCGCCGCCGCCACGGTGGCGTCGTCCTCGTTCAGCTCCACCTTCTCCTCCTGGCACGCCCTGCTGAGGGTCTCGGCCATGACGTGCCGATAGCGGAGCGTCGGCGACTCGGCCTGCACGGCGTGCTCGTGCCGGTTGTAGGCCTCCAGCAGCCGTGCACCCTGGCCGGGCGCGATCAGCTCGGCGCTGGTGAGCAGGCCGTGTCGCGAGTCGACAAGAGTGCCGAAGCAATCGAACGTTACCCATCTCATAAGTCACATAATGCTGCTTATGACGCTCTCTGTACGACCCATCGAGCCTCGCGATCTCGAAGCGGTGTCCAAGGTGCTGAGAGACAGCTGGGGCGGCATCACGGTGGTGGCCCTGGGACGCGGCGAGCTGATCGACGCGGCCGCCCAGCCCGGGTTCGTCGCGGAGATCGGCGATGAGGTGGCCGGGGTGATCACCTATGCCGAACGCGACAGCTCAGTGGAGATCATCACGATCGACGCCGTGGTGCCCGGCAAGGGGGTCGGGAAGGCGCCGCTCGATGCGGTGCGGGCCGTCGCGGTGGAGCGGGGTGTCGCCAGGCTGTCGTTGATCACCACCAACGACAACACGCATGCCCTGCGGTTCTACCAGCGTTACGGGTTCGACCTCGTGGCCTTGCATCGCAACGGGGTGGACCGGGCCAGGGCCCTCAAACCGGACATACCGGCGGAGGCGGACGGGATCCCGATCAAGCACGAGCTGGAGCTCGTATTCACCCTGTGACCGGTGGAGTGAGGTGCGGGTGCTGGGAAAGCTTGTTCGCCTCGTACGCCTCCCGCATGGCGTTCGGCGTGCCCACCTGCGCCACGGGCACGTCCCACCACGCCTCGGAGGACGGCGCGTCGTCCGCCATGCGATCGGTGCGGACGTAGATGACCGTGGTCTCCGCCGCGGCGCGGGCCGTGTCGAGCGCCTTGCGCAGTTCGGCGACCGACTCCGCACGCAACACGGACGCGCCGAGGCTGGCGGCGTTGGCGGCCAGGTCGACCGGTAGCGGACGGCCGTCGCGGTAGGCGTAGGACGTGCCGAGCCGCTGCGCGCCCACGCTCTCCGACAGGTGGCCGATCGAGGCGAAGCCGGAGTTGTCCACCAGGACCACCACCAGCTTGATGCCCTCGGAGATCGCCGTGACCAGCTCCTGCGCCATCATGAGGTACGAGCCGTCGCCCACCAGCACGAACACCTCGCGTTCCGGTGCCGCCATCTTGACGCCAAGCCCGCCGGCGATCTCGTAGCCCATGCAGGAGTAGCCGTACTCGACGTGGTAGCTGCCCGGGCCGCTCGGACGCCAGAGTTTGTGCAGGTCGCCGGGCATCGAGCCGGCCGCGCACACCACCACGCCGTCGTCGGCCGCGGCCGTGTTGACGGCGCCGATCACCGCTGACTGCGGCGGCGGCGAGCCCTCCAGCGCGTACGCGGCGTCCACGGCCGCGTCCCACGCCCTGGTCAGCTCGGCGGCCCGCTCGCGGTAGTCGCCCGGTACGCCACGCCAGCCCCCGAACGCCTCCGCCAGCTCCGCCAGCCCTTCCCGGGCGTCGGCCACGAGCTGCAGGCCCGAGAGCTTGGCGGCGTCGAAGGCGGTGATGTTGATGTTGAGGAAGCGTGCGTCGGGGGCGAAGATCGTCCGGGAAGCGGTGGTGAAGTCGCTGTAGCGGGTGCCGACGCCGATGATCAGGTCGGCCTCGCGGGCCAGCGCGTTGGCCGCGGTCGTGCCGGTGGCGCCGATCGCGCCGACGGCGAGCGGGTGCCCGTACGGGAGCGCGCCCTTGCCTGCCTGCGTCTCGGCCACCGGGATGCCGTACGTCTCGGCGAAGAGCCGCAGCTGCTCCGTGGCGTCGCTGTAGATCGTCCCGCCCCCCGCGACGATCAGCGGGCGCGCGGCCGACTTGACCAGCTGGGCCGCTCGGAACACGGCGGCGCGCTCGGGGCGGGGCCTGGGGATGTGCCAGATGCGGTCGGCGAACAGCTCCTCCGGCCAGTCGTACGCCTCCGCCTGCACATCCTGCGGGAGCGCGATCGTGACCGCGCCGGTCTCGGCCGGGTCGGTGAGCACGCGCATGGCCGCCAGCAGCGCGGACGGCAGCTGCTCGGGGCGGTTGATCCGGTCCCAGTAGCGGGAGACCGGCTTGAAGCAGTCGTTGACGGAGATGTCGTACGAGCGCTGGTCCTCCAGCTCCTGGAGGACCGGGCCCGCCACGCGGGTGGAGAAGATGTCGCCTGGCAGGAGGAGCACCGGGAGCCGGTTGATGGTGGCGCCGGCCGCGCCGGTGATCATGTTGGTGGCGCCTGGGCCGATCGACGTGGTGCACGCCAAGGTCGCCAGGCGGTTGGCGGCCCGGGCGTAGGCGGCGGCCGTGTGGACCATGGCCTGCTCGTTGCGGCTCAGGTGGTACGGGAGGTTCTCGGTCGACGTGGCGAGTGCCTGGCCCAAGCCCGCGACGTTGCCGTGGCCGAAGATGCCCGTGCAGCCGCCGAAGAACCTGCGTTGCACGCTGTCGCGCTCGCTCCACTGGTGGGCCAGGAAACGTACGACGGCCTGTGCGACGGTCAACCGGGTCGTCATGAGGTCCTCCCGAACGGCAGTCTGGGGTCGATGAGCTGGTCGTCCCAGGACGACCGGATCCAGGCGTGGCGGGGGTCGTCGCAGAAGGCCATCGAGCGCTGCTCCGCCGACCCTGCCAGGACGTTCAAGTAGTAGAGGTCGTAGCCGGGGGCCGCCATGGAGGGGCCGTGGTAGCCGTAGGGGACCAGGACGACGTCGCCGGAGGAGACCTCGGCGAGGGTGTCGATGTGGCCGCATTCGGAGGAGTAGACGCGCTGGTAGCCGATGCCCTGGTGGGCGACCTCGAAGTAGTAGATCTCCTCCAGCACCGCCTCGCCCGGGTTGGGGGTGTCGTGTTTGTGCGGCGGGTACGAGGACCAGTTGCCGGACGGAGTGAGGACCTCCACGGCCATGAGCTTGTGGCAGTCGAAGACGTCGGGGGCGCAGAAGTTGTTCAGCTGGCGGCTGGCCTGGCCGGCGCCGCGGATCTCGACCGGGACCTCGGCGGCGGCGACGTAGCGGGGCTGCAGCGCGTGGGTGGCGTGGGCCGAGGGCAGCGCGATGCGGCCCGCGCCCTGCAAGGTCGCCCGCGACTGGATCGGGACATAGACGAAGTCTGACGGGCCGTCGAAGACAGATGCGCGGCCGGTCAGCCGGAACGTCTCGGTGGGCCGCCGTTGATCGGCGCCGGGCTCGGTGATGGTGACCGTGCATGAGCCTGCCAGCGGCAGGACCAGCATTTCCTCCTCGCCCGTGTCGAACGACACCGGCGCGTCCGTCAGGTCCGCGATCCGCAGGCCCGCATACGTCCACCCGGCCGAGGACGCGGTGATCTCCACCGACCACGGGCCGTTCGCGGTCGTGCCGTACGGAAGGTAGGTCATGCGCGGGCCTCCCGCACCGGTGCCGCGGCGCCGTCCACCGCGGTCGAGACATCGCTCAAGAACGCACCCCCGGGCCTTCCAGTAGTTCCTCCACCTCCGCCGTCGTTGGCATGGCGTCGGCGCAGGCCAGCCGGGCGGCGACGAACGCCCCCGCCGCGTTGGCGAAGCGGATCGTGCGCTCCAGCGGCCAGCCGCGCAGCAGTCCCAGGCACAGGGCGCCGCCGAAGGCGTCTCCCGCGCCGATCCCGTTGACCACGTCCACCTCCACTCGCTTGATCAGACAGCTCTCCCCGGAGGTACGCGCGAAAACCCCTTCCGGCCCCATTTTCACGATGGCGACCTGAACCCCGGCGTCCAGCAGCGCCTGCGCGGCCGCTTCGGGGTCACGGACGCCGACGGCGGTCTCCACCTCCTCCAGGTTGCCGACCGCCACGTTGGCGTGCGGAAGCGCCCGGCCGGCCGCCTCGCGGGCCGCCGCACGCGACTCCCAGAGCGGGGCCCGGTAGTCCAGGTCGAACACCGTCCAGCCCGACGTACGCGCCGACAGGGCCGCGTGGTGGGCCGCGCGGCTCGGCTCCTTGCTCAGGCCGGTCAGCGAGAACCAGAACAGGCTCGTCGCGCGGATGGCGTCCAGATCCAGGTGGCCGGACGTGATCCGCAGGTCTGGGGGATGCTCGCCGCGGTAGAAGTAGATCGGGAAGTGGTCGGGCGGGAAGATCTCGCAGAACGTGACGGGCGTCGGCGCCTCCGTGAAGGTGGCCACAAAGCGGTCGTCGACGCCGAAGTCGCGGATCGCCCGGCGCACGTACTCGCCGAAGGGGTCCGCGCCCACGCCGGTGATCACCGCGGGGCGCAGCCCGTGGCGGGCCGCCGCGACCGCGACGTTGGTGGGGCTGCCCCCGAGGAACTTGCCGAAGGTCTCGACATCGGCCAGCCCGACGCCGGTCTGCAGCGGATAGACGTCGACGCCGCAGCGGCCGATCGTGATCAGGTCGTACAACGCACCTCCCGAGGCCGAGCTCGGCTCCGACACTATGGCGTCTTGTCATGACATCCTGATGTCCATTATGTAGCTACATGGAGCTTCGCTCTTCACATCGTCTAGTGTTCGGTTGTTAGATGGCCACTGTCCGGTCGAAGACGCAGTATGCGGCGCATCTCCCGGAAATATGATCAGGCCTTTACGTCATATGAATGTCATGACATATTGGCCCATGGCTTACCTCCTTAACGGATCTGTCGGAGGGTTTGATGGCATTGCGTAAGGTCGCCGCGGTTCTCGCCGCGGTCGGAATAGGGTTAACCGCCTGCGGCCAGTCATCCGGCGGCGGCGATGGCACCATCGAGTTGACCATCGCCCAGAACGCCATCGCGGGCGGCAAGAACGCCGCCGCCGCGGACTTCGTCGCCAACTGGGTGATCCCCAAGTTCGAGGCGGCCCAGAAGGCGAAGGGCAAGGACGTCAAGGTCAAGTTCGTTCCCAGCGGCGTCGACGACGAGCAGTACAAGACCAAGCTCTCCCTGGACCTCAAGTCGGGCAAGGGCGCGGACGTGATCGACATCGACGGCATCTGGGCCGGCGAGTTCGCCGAGGCCGGTTACATCAAGCCGCTGGCGGACCTGGTCGGCGCCGAGGCCGACAGTTGGGACGGCTGGGCGCAGATCCCCGAGTCCGTGCAGGGGCTGGCTACGTACAACGGCAAGAAGTACGCGCTGCCTGTCGGCACCGACGGCCGGGTGCTCTACTTCAACAAGACGCTCTTCCAGAAGGCCGGGCTGCCGGCCGACTGGCAGCCGAAGAGCTGGCAGGAGATCCTCGACGCGGGGACCAAGCTGAAGTCCGCGGGCGTGCCGGTGCCGATCCAGGTCAACGCCGGGACGGCGATGGGCGAGGCCACCTCGATGCAGGGCGTGCTGCCGCTGCTCGCGGGCGCGGGCGGCGAGGTGCAGAAGGACGGCAAGTGGACCGGCGCGTCCCAGCCGCTCAAGGACGCGCTCGGCTTTTACCAGAAGATCTACGGCGGCGGCCTCGGCGACCCCAAGCTGCAGCAGGAGGCCAAGGGCCGCGACAAGTCGTTCCAGCAGTTCGCCGAGGGCAAGATCGGCATCCTGATGGAAGGCGACTACTTCTGGCGCGGCGTCATCAACCCCAAGGACGGCGTGGCCCCGATGGCCGACCGTGACCAGAGTGTCGGCTACGCGCTCATCCCGGCCATGGAGCCCGGCAAGGGCCTCCGCGGCCAGGACTTCGTCAGCATGTCCGGCGGCGCCCTGCGCACGCTCAACCCCAACAGCAAGCACCCGAAGGAAGCGTTCGAGCTGCTGACCTTCACGCTCTCGCCGGAGGCGCTGAAGGAGGAGACCAAGGACGGCAACGTGCGCATCACGCCGCGCACGGACGTCAACAAGGAGATCCTCGCCGGTGAGCCGCTGCTGACCTTCATCTCGGACAAGGTGCTGCCGTTGACGGCCTTCCGGCCGCCGGTGGCCGTCTACCCGCAGGTGTCGGTGGCGCTGCAGGAGTCCACCGCCGCGGTCGTCGGTGGCACCGCGCCGGATCAGGCGGCGGCCGCGTACCAGAAGAAGCTCGAAGGACTCGTCGGTGGCGCAGGCAACATCATCGCCCCCTGACATCATCGATGGGCAGGCCCCCGCCCGCCGCTCCTACAGCTCGGACGCGGCGGGCCTGGGCCGGCTCAGGGCCGGGATCTTCGTGGCCCCGGCGCTGCTGCTCATCGCGGCCTTCCTCGTGTTCCCCGCGCTCTGGGTGCTCTACCTGGGGCTGACCAACTACCGGCTGACCGGGATCGCGGCGGCCGAGCCGCAGTTCGTGGGGCTGGACAACTTCATCGACGCGGTCTCCGATCCGGCGTTCTGGAACTCCACGTGGCTGACCGTGCAGTTCGTCCTGGGCTCGGCCGTCATCGGGCAGGTCGGGCTCGGTTTCACCATCGCCTGGCTGCTGCGTGACCGGCGTGGTCCGCTGAAGCGGCTGGTCGAGGGCCTGGTCATCCTGGCCTGGATCCTGCCGAGCGCGGTGGTGTCGTTCCTGTGGGTGGCGCTGCTCGACCGCGACGGCGGCACGCTCAACGCGCTGCTCGGCCTGCCCGGCTTCGCCTGGCTGCTCGATCACCCGATGTTGTCGATCGTCATCTTCAACACGTGGCGTGGCACCGCGTTCTCGATGATGTTGTACGGCGCCGCGCTCGGCAACGTGCCGCCTTCGCACCTGGAGAGCGCCCGCCTGGCCGGGGCCTCCGGCTGGCAGCAGCTAAGGGATGTGGTGTTCCCGCACATCAGAGGCCACATCCTGACGAACCTGCTGCTGATCAGCCTGTGGACGTTCAACGACTTCACCCCCTTCCTGATCACGGCGGGCGGGCCGGACGGGAAGTCGGAGATCCTGGCCGTGCACGTGTACAAGGTCGCGCTCCAGAGCGGCGAGCTTGGTTACGGCGCGGCGGTCTCCACGGTCATCCTGCTGATCAATCTGGTGGTGGCGGTGTTCTACCTGCGGTTGCTGCGGAGCAAGAAATGACGGCGCGGTTCGTGGCCGGCCGGATCGGCTTCTACACGCTGATCGCGGTGCTGCTGGCGTTCTTCACGATCCCGTTGCTCTGGCTGGCGACCGCGCCGTTCACGTCGGACCCGACGTACGAAGTGGCGGTGCCCGACTTCACCTGGGAGAACTTCCGGGCGGTCGTGGAGCATCCGTACGCGCTGCCGTCGCTGTACAACTCATTGGTGTTGTCGGTGGGCACGGCGGTTCTGGTGGTGGCGATGGCGGCGCTGGCGGCGTACGCGCTGAGCCGGGTGCGGCTGCCGGGGCGGGATGCGCTGTTGTACGCGTTGTTGCTGCTGTCATCGATCATCACGGGGACGGCGGCCATGGTGCCGCTGTTCCAGCTGGCGGTGGAGCTCAACCTCATCGACTCGCACCTCGGGCTGATCCTCATCCTGACGGGCGGGCTGCTGCCGGCGGCGATCTTCATGCTGAAGGACTTCATGGACTCGACGCCGAAGTCCTATGAGGAGTCGGCGCGGGTGTTCGGGGCGTCGCCGCTGCAGATCGTGCGGCACGTGGTGGTGCCCTTGGTACGGCCGGGGCTGGCGACCATCGGGGTCTGGGCCGTGGCCAACGTATGGGGAAATTTCCTGATGCCGTACCTGCTGCTGAGCGACGTCGAGAAGCAGCCGGCGGCCGTGATCACGTACACGTTGTACACCGAGGGCGGCCAGGCCAACCTGCGGATGTTGTCCACGTTCGGGCTGCTGTACTCGGTCCCCGTGGTGCTCATGTACCTGTTCGTCAGCAAGAAATACGGCTTCCGCTTCCACGGAGGGATCAAGCGTTAAATGGCCGCCATTGAACTACGCGGGCTGACCAAGGTCTACCCCGGCGGTGTGAAAGCCCTCGACGCGCTCGACCTGGCCATCCCGGACGGCGAGTTCTTCGCCCTGCTCGGCCCCTCCGGCTGCGGCAAGACCACGTTGCTGCGGACGATCGCCGGCCTGGAGACCGCCACCGGTGGCGCGGTGGTCATCGGCGAGCGCGACGTGACCGGGGTGCAACCGGGCGGCCGTGACGTCGCGATGGTCTTCCAGGACTACGCGTTGTTCCCGCACATGGACGTCACGGAGAACATCGCCTACCCGCTGCGGATCAAGAAGGTCGCCAAGTCCGCGCGCCGCGACAAGGCGGTCGAGGTGGGGGCGCGGCTCGGGCTCGAACAGCTCATGGACCGCCGCCCCGGCCAGCTGTCCGGCGGGCAGCAGCAGCGGGTCGCGCTGGCGCGGGTGATGGCCACGCAGGCGCAGGCGTTCCTGTTCGACGAGCCGCTGTCCAACCTGGACGCCCGGCTGCGGCTGGAGGCGCGGACGTTCCTCAAGAAGCTCCAGCGCGAGCTCGGCGTCACCACTGTCTTCGTCACCCATGACCAGGCCGAGGCGCTGGCCATGGCCGACCGGATGGCGGTGATGGAGTCCGGGCACATCCGGCAGATCGGCACGCCGGCCGAGGTGTTCCAGCGGCCCGCCAACACGTTCGTGGCCGGATTCATCGGCTCCACGCCCATGAACCTGCTGGACGGGGCCGCACGAGGTGACAGGCTGGACGTGGCAGGGTGCAAGGTGGCCGTCCCGTCCTCGGCCGAGGGACGGCTGAGCGACGGAGAGAAGATCGTGTACGGCGTGCGACCCGAGTACATGTCCTACTCGGCCGAGCCCGCGGAGGGCGCGCTCGGCGGGAAGGTGGCCATCGTGGAGAACCTCGGCGCCTCCCACCTGGTGACCCTCGACGTCAACGACGTGACCGTGCAGGCCGTCGTGCCGGAGGGCCGCGAGCCGGCGCTCGGCGACGAGGGGTACGCCCTTCCCCGGCGCGATCGGGCCCTCGTCTACCGGGACGGAGAGTTGGTGTGAGAGGTCAGTGGAGCCTGGATGACCGGCTGGAGCGGACGCTTCGGGAGGTGCCGTTCGAGGTGCCCGCGGGAAGCGCCGCCGTGACGGTGAGGTTGTCCTACGACCGGTCGCAGGGTGTGCTCGACCTTGGGTGCGGCTCGCCCGGCGGGTTCCGCGGCTGGTCGGGCGGGGCGCGTGACGAGTACACGATCACGGCCGACTGGGCGACGCCCGGTTACCTGCCTGGTGCTCTGGAGCCCGGGACCTGGCACGTGTGGGTGCGGTTGCACCGCATCCCGCTGCACGGCCTCGACTACACGCTGGAGATCTCCACGGAGTCCGCCGCCCCGCCGGAGCCGGTCGCCGAGGAACCGCCGCACGGGGAGCGGCCGCCGCGTCGCGACATTCCAGATCTCGACGGCATGCGGTGGTTCGCCGGGGACTTCCACGCCCACACCGTGCACAGCGACGGCAACCTGACCATCGCCGAGCTGGCCGAGCTCGCTCACGGGCGAGGGCTCGACTTCCTGGCCGTCACCGACCACAACACCGTCAGCCACCACCCCTGGCTGTCCAAGATCGACCGCGAGATCACGCTCATCCCGGGCCAGGAGGTCACCACCGACCGCGGTCACGCGAACGTGTTCGGCGACGTCGGGTGGGTGGACTTCCGGCAGCCTGCCGACTCCTGGGTCGAGCACGCCGAGCGCACGGGCGGCCTGATCTCCGTCAACCACCCGCTCGGCGGCGACTGCGCCTGGCTGCTGCCGATCAGCCGCCGGCCCAGGATCGCCGAGGTGTGGAGCTCCGGCTGGTGGGACCGGCGCTGGGGCGCACCGTTGGCCTGGGCGGACGCCTGGCGCGACGACGTGATCGCGATCGGCGGCAGCGACTTCCACCGCCACGGCTCCGACGGCCTGCCGGGCGGGCCCACGACCTGGGTGCTGGCCGAGGATACGAGCACGGTGCTGGACGGCGTACGGGGCGGCCGCACCGCCGTCTCGGCGGGGCCCGACGCGCCGCTGCTGCTCAGGCTGGGCGACGAGTTGCTGGCCCTGGACGCGGGCGGCCTGGTCCTGGTCCGCCCGGACGGCGCCAGGCAGCTGATCCGCGACGATCGGGCGCTGATCCCGGCAGCCGATGGGCCGCACCGGTTGGAAACCCACGAGAACGAGGTGATGGCGCTGTGCGAGTGAGTGTGGCCAATGCCCCGGTGAGCTTCGGGGTGTTCGAGCTGAGCGACGCGCCGCCGCCGCTGAGCGCCGACGAGATGGTGCGCGCGCTGTCCGATGCCGGGTACGAGGGCATCGACTCCGGGCCGATCGGTTACCTGGGCACCGGCTCCGAGCTGGCCGATCGGCTGGCAGAGAGCGGGTTGTCGCTCGCGGGCGGCTGGGTGGACCTGCGGTACGGCGACGCCGAGGCGTTCGCGCGGGGTCTGCCCGCGCTGGAGGCCGCGCTGGACGTCTTCGCCGCCGCGCCGCCGGCCCCTGAGGGATTCCGGCCGCGGCCCACACTGGCCTGCTCGGGCTCGCCGGAGCGGTTCGCCCGCCCCGGCGGGAGCGTTCCAGGGTTGCCGGCGGCCGAGTGGCCCGCCTACGCCGCCCGGGTGCAGGAGGCGGTGAACCGCTGCCGCGACCGCGGCTTCGAGCCCGCCTTCCACCACCACCTGGGCACGTACGTGGAGACGTCCGAGGACGTGGAGCGGCTGCTGGAGCTGACCGACGTGCGGCTCTGCCTCGACACCGGGCACCTGCTGCTTGCCGGGGGAGACCCGGTGGCGGCACTGCGCGCTTGGGCCGGCCGGGTCGAGCACGTGCACATCAAGGACGGCGATACCAAGATCCTCGCCCAGACCCTGGCCGACGGGGCCGATCTGCGCGAGCTCATGGGCCGCGGCGGGTTCGCCTCACTCGGCGAGGGCGAGCTGGATCTGCCTGCCGTGGTGCGCACCCTCGGCGAGATCGGCTACGCAGGATGGATCGTCATCGAGCAGGACACGCTGCCCGGCCGCCGCACCGTCGCCCAGAACATCGCCGACCAGGCCGCCAACCGCAGGAAGCTGAAGGAACTGGGATTGTGAGAATCGCTCTGCTCGGGTGCGGCGCGGTGACGCAGGCGGTGTACGTGCCGCTGCTGTCCAGGCGTCGCGACCTGTTCGAGGTGACGGCCGTGTGCGACCTGTCGCGTACGCTCGCCGACGCCGTCGCGGACCGGCTCGGCGCCACCGGGCGGTACACGGCGCTGGACGACATGCTCGCCGCCGGCGGCTTCGACGCCCTGCTCGTGCTGGCCTCCGGCTCCCACGGCGAGGCCGTGCGCGGGGCGCTGGCCGCCGGCCACGCCGTGCTCTGCGAGAAGCCGCTTGCGCTGACCAGGGCCGAGGTGGCGGCGCTGCCCGAGGGGCGGCTGATGGTCGGCTACATGAAGCAATACGACCCCGCGGTGCGCCGGGCCGAGGAACTGCTGGCCGAGCTGGGCGGACCCGGTGTCATCAGGGCGGTCGAGGTGACGGTGCTGCATCCGAGCGGAGAGTCGCAGCTGGCGTTCGCGAACCTGGCGCAGGCGCGGGACGTGGACGCCGGGCTGCTGGCGTCGCTGCGCACCGCTGAGAGCGCGCTCGTGTCGCGGGCGGTGGGGGACTCGCCGCCGGTGCAGAGTGTGTACGGGGTGGCACTCGGCTCGATATGTCATGACTTGTCGCTCTTGAGGCGCTTTACCGGGTCGCCTCATGAAATTTCGTATGTCGAGACGTGGGGTCCCGCGCCCGGCTCCATCGAGATCTCCGGCCCGCTGCCCGCCCAGGGCAGGTTCTCCCTTCGCTGGCACTACCTGGAGGACTACCCCGCCTACCGCGAGACCGTGGCCATCCACCACGACAAGGGCACGCTGGAGCTGGTCTTCCCCTCGCCCTACCTGATGAACGCGCCGACGACGCTCACCGTCGTGTCCGGCGGCGAGAGCCGAACCGAATGGCGGGACGTGACCGAGGCGTTCGAAGTACAACTGGTCGCCTTCCATGCTTTCGTGAACGATGGCAAGCCGCCGCTCACCGACGTGGGCGGCGCTCTGGAGGACATCGTGACGGCCCAGCGGATCGCCGCCCGTTATGCCGTACAACATGATCTGCCCGTGGGAGGGGAGGCCGCATGAGCGAGCGGAGCGAGCGACCAATCAAACACAGTCACGTCGTGCTCATGCGACCGACGGAGGAGGGCGCATGAGCACGGAGATCGTCGTCGTACCGCACACGCACTGGGACCGGGAGTGGTACGAGCCGTTCCAGCGTTTCCGGCTGCGCCTGGTGGCGCTGCTTGACGAGGTGCTCGACACAATGGAGCGCGAGCCCGGCTACCACTTCACCCTCGACGGTCAGCTGGCCTGCGTGGACGACTACCTGGAGGTGCGGCCGGAGAACCGCGACCGCATCGCCGCGCTGGTCGAGTCGGGCCGGCTGGCGATCGGGCCGTGGCAGATCCTGCTGGACGAGTTCCTGTGCTCGGGCGAGAACATCGTCCGCAACCTCGAGCTGGGCATGGATCGGGCCGACAAGCTCGGCGGGGCGATGCCGGTCGGGTACCTGCCGGACATGTTCGGGCACACGGCGCAGATGCCGCAGATCTTGCGCAAGGCCGGGCTACTGCACGCCTGCGTGTACCGCGGCGTGCCGTCCTCCGTCACCACCGACGCCTTCGCCTGGGTCGCGCCCGACGGAACGGCGGTGCGGACCCAATACCTGCCGGCCGGCGGGTACGGCAACGGCGCCCACCTCTTCTACGACCCCGAAGGGCTGGCCGGGCGGGCGGCCGAGTTCGTCAAGACCATGCGTGAGTGGCACGGGCCCGAAGGGGCGCTGCTGGCCATGTACGGCACCGACCACTCCGCGCCCGTGCGCGGCCTGCCGCAGATGGTGGCGGCGATCGGCGCCCGCATGGACACCTTGTCCGGCTATATCGGGGCCCATTCGGGCGAAGTGGATGGGCTGCCGCGCGTGCAGGGCGAGCTGCGCTCCCACGCCCGGGCCAACATCCTCCCCGGCGTCATCTCCATCCGCCCCCACGTCAAGCAGGCCATGGGCCGCGCCGAGCGCATGGTCGAGCGTTACGCCGAGCCGCTGGCCGCGCTCTGGGGCGGTGAATGGCCTGGGCGCTTCCTCGACATGGCGTGGTGGCGCCTGGTGGACGCCAGCGGGCACGACTCGGTGACCGGGTGCGGCGTGGACGAGACCGCCCAGCAGGTGGCCGCCCGCATCGCCGAGGCCGAGCACCTCGGGCAGGCCGTACGCGACATGGTGACCGCCCGGCTGGCGGCGGCCGTGCCGTCGGACGGGGTGCTCGTGGTCAACCCCACGCCGGACGGACGCAGCGGCATCGTGATCGTGGACGTGGCCGGAACCGACCCGCTCGTGGACCCCTCAGGCGCGCCGGTGCCGGCACAGCCGCTCGAGTACGCACCCACGCTGCTGCTCGACGCGGAAATGGACCCCGCCACGGCGCTGACCTTCATCCACGGGACCGAGCTGTACGGGCAGCACATCACCGGCTGGGCGGTCGAGGGCGGCACGCTGACGTTCACGGTGGCGCGGGAGACCTCGGTCGTCTTCGACGTGGCCGACCTGCGCGCCGCGCTCGACGGCGTGACCCGCGTCCGCATCCTCGCCGAGCCCAGGCGTACGGTCGCGGCCATGGTGGAGGCGCCGCCGCTGGGCCACACCAGCCTCCGGACCCGGCCGCACGAGCAGGTGTTCAACCCACCGGTGCCGTCCGGCGGCCTGCCCAACATCCAGCACCACGCGTCGTGCTGGATGGGCTCCGACTCGGCGACCCTGCCGGTGCGCGGGGACGAAGAGGTGCTGGACAACGGGCTGCTGCGGGTCACGATCGACCGCGACGGCACGCTGACGCTGATCGGCCAGGACGGCACGACCGTGACGGGGGCGGGCCGCATCGTGGACGGCGGCGACGTCGGCGACACCTACAACTACGCGCCTCCGCCGGCCGACCTGATCGTGTCCGAGCCGTCGTCGGTCGAGGTGGAGATGCTCTGGTCGGGGCCGCTGGTGGCGGCGGTGGACGTGCGGCGCACGTACGCGTGGCCGGCCGCGGGCGACGCCCTCGACGGCGCTCCCGAGGCTCCGGCCGGCTCGCGGACGTCCCGTACCGAGGAGATCCTCGTCACCACCCGGGTCGAGCTTCGGGCCGGCGAGCCGTTCGTCCGTATGCACCTCGCCTTCGACAACCGCTGCGACGACCACCGGGTCCGCCTGCACATCCCGCTGCCCACCGCGGCCATGGAGTCGCATGCCGAAGGCCAGTTCGCCGTCGTCACCCGTGGCCTGACCGCTGAGGGCGGCTGCGGCGAGACGCCCCTGCCCACCTTCCCCGCCTCGTCATGGGTGGCGGCCGGCGGGGTGGCGGCGCTGCTGGAGCACGTGACGGAGTACGAGCTGGTGGACGGGGAACTGGCGCTGACCTTGTTGCGCTCGGTCGGCTACCTGTCCCGCAACCGCAACGCCCTCCGCCCGGAACCGGCCGGCCCGCAACTGCCGACTCCGGCCGCGCAGTCGCGAGGCGTCCGGTCGGTGAGCCTGGCGCTCATGCCGTGTGCCTCCTGGCAGGAGGTCCCCGCCGCCGCGGAGGCGTTCCGGCACGATCTGCTGGTGGTCCCGGGCCTGGGAGACCGTTCCCTGGACCTGCCCGCACCCGCTGCGGGACTGTCTGTGACAGGGGAGGGGGTCGTGATGACCTCGCTCAGGATGCGTGAGGAGTGGCGGGAACTGCGCGTGGTGGCTCTCACCCCGAGCGACACGGAGGTCGTCATTTCCGGCGACCTCCTGCAGGCTCGGCATGCCGATCTGCGTGGGCGTCCGGGTGAGTCCTTGCGCGTGACCGAGGGCGTGGTGCGGCTGCCTCTGGGGGCGTGGGAAATCGCGACCATCCAATGTCGTTAGGTTCCCGTCCACGGCGTACCGTTTCGCCGTCGGCTTGTGGCCGGCCACAACACACACCGTCATACTTCATGTGACCTCCAATTGCCCCAGGTCAGAGGCATGACGAACACTGGCCGACATGAACATTGGCCCCGTCGACTCCTCACGGGTCCCGCGATTCGCGGGGCCCGCCACCTTCGCCCGCCTGCCACGCCTCGACCAAGTGGAGCGGGCCGACGTCGCTGTCGTGGGGGTGCCCTTCGACGCCGGCGTTTCGTACCGGCCGGGTGCGAGGTTCGGGCCGGCCGCGGTCCGGGAGGCGTCCCGGCTGCTGCGGCCCTACCACCCAGCGCTTGACGTCTCGCCGTTCGAGCGGGTGCAGGTGGTCGACGCCGGGGACGTCGCGGCCAATCCGTTCGACATCCCCGCCGCCATCGAGGCGATCGAGGGGGCGGCCGAGAGCATCGACGCGAAGCTCGTCACCATCGGCGGCGATCATACGATCGCGCTGCCGCTGCTGCGGGCCGCCGCCAGGAAGCACGGGCCGGTCGCGTTGTTGCACTTCGACGCGCATCTCGACACGTGGGACACCTACTTCGGAGCCGAGTACACGCACGGGACGCCGTTCCGGCGGGCCGTGGAGGAAGGGCTGCTCGACACCGAGGCCGTCAGTCACGTCGGGATCCGGGGGCCGTTGTACGGCAAGAAGGATCTGGAGGACGATCGGCGGCTCGGGTTCGGCATTCTGACCGCGGCCGACGTGCTGCGGCGAGGGCTGGACGAGGTGATCGACGTGTTGCGGCAGCGGATCGGCGGCCGGCCGCTGTACGTGTCCGTCGACATCGACGTCCTCGACCCCGCGCATGCCCCCGGCACGGGGACTCCTGAGGCGGGCGGGCTCACCAGTCGTGAACTGCTGGAGATCCTGCGCGGACTGGCCGGGTGCGATCTCGTCGGGGCCGACGTGGTGGAGGTGGCCCCGGCCTACGACCATGCGGAGATCACCGCGATCGCCGCATCCCACGTAGCGTACGACCTCGTCAGCTTGCTGGCGCTGCAGATGCAGGAGAAGCAGACATGAGCGGCATCACCGAAATCGAGACCTACGGGGTCGAGCGCATCCCCGACGCCGACCGCACCGCGAGCCCGTTCGACCTGTTCAGGGTGGCGTTCGGCGGTGCGAACACCTTCGCCACCTGCGTGCTCGGGGCCTTCCCCATCCTGTTCGGCCTGTCGTTCTGGCAGGGGCTGGCGGCCACCGTGCTCGGGCTGGTGGTGGGGGCGTTGATCCTGGCGCCGCTGGCGTTGTTCGGGCCGCTCAACGGCACCAACAACGCCGTCTCGTCGTCGGCTCACCTCGGCGTGCACGGGCGGGTCGTCGGCTCCTTCCTGTCGCTGCTCACCGCGATCGCGTTCTTCTCGATCTCGGTGTGGTCGTCGGGGGACGCGTTGGTGGGCGGCGCCCACCGGTTGATCGGGCTGCCCGACACCGGCCTGTCGTACGGCGTCGCGTACGGGATCTTCGCGGTCCTCGTGCTCATCGTCTGCGTGTACGGGTTCCGCTTCATGCTGTTCGTCAACAAGATCGCGGTCGCGGCGGCGTCGTTGCTGTTCGTGCTGGGGGTGTTCGCCTTCGCCGGCGATTTCGACCCGTCCTACCCGGGCACGCTCCCGGTGGGCGACCCGCTGTTCTGGCCGTCGTTCATCGGTGCGGCGCTGATCGTGTTGTCGAATCCGGTGTCGTTCGGCGCGTTTCTCGGTGACTGGTCCCGTTACATCCCGGCGAGCACGCCGCGCTCGCGGGTGATGGCCGCCGCGTTCCTGTCGCAGATCGCCACCATCCTGCCGTTCTTCTTCGGCCTGGCCACCGCCTCGATCATCGCGACCAAGGCCGCCGAGTACGTGGACCCGGCCGCGCCCAACTACGTCGGCGGGCTGCTGGCCGTCTCGCCGGGCTGGTACTTCGTGCCGGTCTGCCTGATCGCGCTCATCGGCGGCATGTCCACGGGCACGACCTCGCTCTACGGCACCGGACTCGACTTCTCCAGCGTCTTCACCCGGTTCTCCCGCGTGCAGGCGACCGTGTTCATCGGCACACTGTCGATCGTGTTCATCTTCATCGGGCGGTTCGCCGCGAACCTCACCCAGAGCATCTCGACGTTCGCGACGCTGATCATCACGTGCACGGCGCCGTGGATGGTGATCATGATGTTGGGTTACGTGACCCGCCGCGGGTGGTACGACCCGGAGGCCCTCCAGGTCTTCAACCGGCGTCAGCGCGGCGGCCGCTACTGGTTCACACACGGCTGGAACTGGCGAGGGGTTGGCGCCTGGCTGGTGTCGGCGGGGCTGGCGCTGATGTTCGTCAACCTGCCGGGGCAGTTCGTGGGACCACTCGGCGACCTGGCCGGCGGCATCGACATCTCGTTGCCGCTCGGCCTCGCCGCGGCCGGGCTGCTCTACCTGGCGCTGCTGGCCGCCTTCCCCGAGCCGCGCGAGGTCTACGGGCCCGAGGGGCCGCGGCTGGTCCGCGCGGCCGACACCCCGGTGCTGCCCATCGTCGACGCGGCGGCCGAGGCGGTCACATGATGGAGCTCGTCGACCTGTCGGTGCCGATCGAGACCGGGATGCCGGTCTACCCGGGCGATCCCGAGGCCTCGATCGGCCCGGCGCTCACCGTGGCGCGGGACGGTGTGAACGTGCTGGGGCTGCACCTCGGCTCCCAGTCGGGCACCCACGTGGACGCGCCGTTCCACATCGACGACTCGCTGCCGACGCTGGACGAGCTGCCGCTGTCCCGCTTCTGCGGGCCTGCCTTCGTGGTGGACGCCACGGGTCTGGCGCCGCGCTCGCCGATCGGGGCGGCGCCGTTCCAGGACGTGCCGGCGCGGATCGTGCTCGTCGCCACCGGATGGTCGGCGCACTGGGGGACAGAGGCCTATCAGGGGCATCCGTTCCTCACCGAGGAGGCGGCGGCGCTGCTCGTCGAGCGCGGGGTCAGGACCGTCGGGATCGACGCGCTGAGCGTGGATCCCACGCCGGCCGAGGACTTCCCCGCGCACCGGGTGTTGTGCGGCGCGCACGCCGTCATCGCCGAGAACCTGACCGGCCTGGAGCGGCTCCTGGACGCGCAGGAGCGCGGCAGGCCGATCGAGGTCTTCATGTTGCCGATCCGGCTGCCGGGAGCCGACGGGGCGCCCGTCCGCGCGGTCGCGAGGGTCGGTTAGCGGGTGCCCCACGAGTACGTCTGCTTACGCAGCTTCAAGTACACGAACGACTCCGTGGCCCGCACGGAGGGGATGGCGCGGATCTTGCTGAGGATCTCCAGCAGGTGCCCGTCGCCCTCGCATACCACCTCGACGATGACGTCGAACGAGCCGGCCGTGAGGACCACGTAGTCGATCTCCTCGATGGCCGCCAGCTCGTCCGCGACCGACTCCAGGTCACCTTCGCAGTTGACCCCGATCATCGCCTGCCGGGGGAAGCCGAGCGTGAGGGGGTCGGTGACCGCGACGATCTGCATGACGCCGGCGTCCTGGAGACGCTGCACGCGCTGGCGCACCGCGGCCTCGGACAAGCCCACCGCCTTGCCGATGGCCGCGTACGGCATGCGCCCGTCGCCCTGGAGTTGCTCGATGATCTGTTTCGACAGATCATCGAGCACGACGGGAGCAGCGTTGGAGTTGCTGCGGCGTACGCGGGGCGGCGTCGTCATCGAGAGGAATCCTCCTAGCGGTCCGGCGTTACGGGGGCGTCCACGCTGGATTGCCGTCCTGGTGCGACATGTTGTCAGTTCTGGGCAGTCTGTCAAGCGAATTCGTAGCAATTTGATATCTTCACCACGAAATCCCTTGTCCGGATGCTTTCACTCTGTAAGAGTCGCGGCATCTCAGCCCACCTCACGAGGAGGTCAGACCTTGACCACCCGTCTGCAGAACTACATCAATGGTGAGTTCGTGGACGCGAAGAGCGGCCGATTCTCCGACATCATCGACCCGTGCACGGGCGAGGGCTATGTACAGGCCCCCGTCTCCGGGCCCGAGGACGTCGACGCCGCCTTCGCAGCCGCAGCCGCCGCGTTCGACTCGTGGGGCAGGACCACCCCGGGAGAGCGGGCCAACCTGCTGCTCAAGGTCGCCGACGCGATCGACGCGCGCGCCGACGAGATCAACGAGGCCGAATGCCGTAACACCGGCAAGCCGCGCGCCCGCATGGCCGAGGACGAGACGCCGGTCGCGTCCGACCACTTCCGTTTCTTCGCGGGTGCGGCCCGCACGCTCGAAGGCCCCACGGCCGGCGAGTTCCTCGCCGAGCACACCAGCGTCATCAGGCACGAGCCGATCGGCGTGATCGGCCAGGTCACGCCGTGGAACTACCCGATGATGATGGCGGTGTGGAAGATCGCCCCCGCGCTCGCGGCCGGCAACACGGTCGTGCTCAAGCCGTCCGACACCACCCCGGCCTCGACGCTCAAGCTGGCCGAGATCCTCGGCGAGGTGCTGCCCGCGGGTGTCTTCAACGTCGTCACCGGCGACCGCGAGACCGGAGCGCTCGTGGTGAGCCACCCGACGGCCTCCATGGTCGCGATCACCGGCTCGGTCGGCGCCGGCATGTCGGTGGCCAAGAGCGCCGCCGACGACCTCAAGCGGGTGCACCTGGAGCTCGGCGGCAAGGCGCCGGTCGTGGTCTTCGAGGACGTCAAGGACCTGGGCAAGGCCGCCTCCGACATCGCCACCGCCGGCCTCTACAACGCCGGCCAGGACTGTACCGCCGCCTGTCGGGTGCTGGTGCACGAGAGCGTGCACGACGAGTTCGTGGCCGCGCTGACCGAGGCCGCGGCCGGCACCGTGACCGGCGACCTGGACAACGAGGACGCCCTGTACGGGCCGCTCAACAACGAGAACCAGCTGGTCAAGGTGCAGGGCTTCATCGACCGGGTCCCCGCCCACGCCAAGGTACTCACCGGCGGCCAGCGGGTCGGCGACAAGGGCTACTTCTTCGCCCCGACGATCGTGGACGGGCTCAAGCAGGACGACGAGATGGTGCAGAACGAGGTCTTCGGGCCCGTGATCACCGTGCAGACGTTCACCGACGAGGCCGACGCCCTCGCCAAGGCCAACGACGTCAAGTACGGCCTGAGCGGTTCGGTCTGGACCTCCGACCACGGTCGCGCGATGCGCATGTCGAACCGGCTCGACTTCGGCGTGGTCTGGGTCAACACCCACATCCCGTTCGTGTCGGAGATGCCGCACGGCGGCTTCAAGCACTCCGGCTACGGCAAGGACCTGTCCGTCTTCGGCCTGCACGACTACACCAGGGTCAAGCACGTCATGCACTACATCGGTGAATAGCACACGATGACCAGTGCCATCGAGCTAGAGGACGTCGTCAAGGAATACCTCTCGCACGGAGAGGTGGTTCAGGCCGTCAAGGGCGTCTCGCTGGACATCGCCGAGGGGGAGTTCTTCTCCCTCCTCGGCCCGTCCGGCTGCGGCAAGACCACGACCATGCGAATGATCGCCGGCTTCGAGGCCCCGACGAAGGGCCTGGTGAAGCTGCACGGCCAGGACGTCACGAACGTCCCGCCGAACAAGCGAGACATCAACATGGTCTTCCAGTCCTACGCGCTCTTCCCGCACATGAGCGTCTGGGACAACGTGGCGTTCGGGCTCAAGCAGCGCAAGACCCCGCAGGAGGAGATCAAGCGGCGGGTCGGCGAGATGCTGGAGATCGTCGATCTGACCGGCAGGGAGAAGCGCCGGCCGCGCGAGATGTCCGGCGGCCAGCAGCAACGTGTCGCGCTGGCCAGGGCGCTGGTCAACCGGCCGCGGGCGCTGCTGCTCGACGAGCCGCTCGGGGCGCTCGACCTCAAACTGCGCCAGGCCATGCAGATCGAGCTCAAGCGCATCCAGCGCGAGGTCGGCATCACGTTCGTGTACGTCACGCACGACCAGAACGAGGCGCTCACCATGAGCGACCGCATCGCCGTCATGAACGACGGCCTGGTCGAGCAGCTCGCCGGGCCGCGGGAGATCTACGAGCGGCCCGCGACCTCGTTCGTGGCGGGCTTCATCGGCACCTCCAACCTGCTCGCCGGCGCCGCCACCGGCGGCGAGCTGAAGATCGCCGGAGGCCGGGTGCTGGTGCCCGGTCGCGAGGGCGACGTGTCGGTGACCGTACGCCCGGAGAAGATCACCATCGGCACCGAGGAGCCCGCGAACGGCCTGAGCTCCGTCCGCGGCACCGTGGCCGAGGTCGTCTACCTGGGCACCTACAACAGCTACGCGGTGAGTCTCGCTGACGGGGCCGAGATCACCGTGTTCCAGCAGAACGCGCATGACGCCACGGCCACGGCGGAGCGGGGCGACTCCGTGTGGTTGTCCTGGCAGGCGCAGCACTCGTACGTGATTGGAAGTTGATAGCACCTCATGAACCCCCGTCTCCGCACCCGTCGTGACGCCTTCAGGATCGCCGGCTTCTCCGCCGCCGGGCTCGCCCTCGCCGCCTGTGGCGTGCAGGGGCAGAAGGCCGCACCGCCCAAGGCCGACGCCGTCCAGGACTTCTGGTCCAAGCAGACCAAGCACGGCAAGGTCGTCTTCGCCAACTGGCCCGAGTACATGCCCGAGGACCAGGGCCCGCTGAAGAAGTTCCAGCAGGCCACCGGCATCTCGTACGAGTACAAAGAGGTCATCCAGGAGAACGCCGAGTTCTTCGGCAAGTCCGAGCCCGTGCTGCGCGCCGGGCAGTCGCTGGGCTATGACATCGTCGTCATGACCAACGGCATCCAGCTCCAGAACATGCTCCAGCTGGGCTACGTGCTGCCGCTCGACCACTCCAAGCTGCCGAACTTCGCGGCCAACGCCGGGCAGAAGTACAAGGAACGTTCCTACGACCCGGGCAACAAGTACACGATCCCGTACACGTCCGGCGTGACCGGGATCGCGTACAACACCGAGCACGTCAAGGAAGACATCACCAGCATTCAGTCGTTGTTCGATCCCAAGTACAAGGGGCGGGTCGGCATGATGGCCGACGCCCAGGAGATCGGGAACTTCGGGATGTTCGCGCTGGGCATCGACCCGGAGAAGTCGACCGAGGCGGACTGGCGCAAGGCCGGGGACAAGCTCAAGGAGCAGCGCGACGCCGGAATTGTCCGGAAATATTACGACCAGAGCTATATCGATGCCGTGTCCAAGGGCGACGTCTGGCTGACCATGGCCTGGTCGGGCGACGTCTTCCAGCGCCAGCTCGCCGGTGAGCCCGTCAAGTTCGTGGTGCCCGAGGAGGGCGGCACGATCTGGACCGACAACATGCTCATCCCCAAGGGCGCCGCCAACCCGGTGGACGCGCTCATGCTCATGGATTACCTCTACCAGCCGGCCGTGGCCGCCGAGCTGGACGAGTTCATCCAGTACGTCACCCCGGTCCCGGCGGTGCAGGACCTGCTCAGGGAGAAGGCCACGACGGCCAAGGGCGAGGACAAGAAGGCGCTGGAGGACATGGTCGACAGCCCGCTCATGTTCCCGAGCGAGGCCGACTACGCCAAGCTGCGCGGTTACACGCCGCTGACCAACCAGACGCAGCAGGTCTTCAACCCGATCTTCCAGTCCATCACGCAGGCGTAGCGGATGCGGCGGCTCACCCCCTACCTGCTGGCGTTGCCGAGCTGGATGTGGCTGGCGATCTTCCTGGTCGTGCCCATGGTGGCGATGGCGTCGGTGTCGTTGCAGACCGGCAACGCCATCGACGGCTTCGCCATGACGTTCAGCTTCTCCAACTACGGCGACGCCATCGGCAGGTACAGCACCCAGCTGGTCCGCTCGCTGTTCTACGGCGGGATGGCGACGGCGGCCATGCTGGTCATCGGGTATCCGGTGGCGTACTGGATCGCGTTCAAGGGCGGCCGGCGCAAGTCGATCTACCTGTTCCTGATCCTGCTGCCGTTCTTCGTGTCGTTCGTGCTGCGGACGATCTCGTGGAACTTCCTTCTGGCCGACAACGGCATCCTGTTCGGCACGCTGAAGGGCTGGGGGTTGCTGCCCGACGACTTCCACGTACTGGCCACGACGTTGGCGGTGGTGGGCGGACTGACGTACAACTTCCTGCCGTTCATGATCCTGCCGATCTACGTGTCGCTCGAACGCGTGGACCCGCGGGTGGTGGAGGCGGCACAGGATCTGTATGCGACCCGCGTGGGGGCGTTCCGGCGGGTGGTGCTGCCGCTGTCGCTGCCCGGGGTCTTCGCTGGGGTGTTGATGACGTTCGTGCCCGCCACGGCCGACCCGATCAACGCGGCCATTCTCGGCGGCACCGGCAACACGATGATCGGCAATATCATCCAGACCGAATACCTGACCAACCTGAACTACCCGACCGCTTCGGCGCTGTCGTTCACGTTGATGGCGGTGCTGCTCGTGGGCATCTTCATCTACGCCAGAGCGCTCGGCACCGAGAACGTCCTCGAGGCGGCGGCCCGATGAGGACCAAGCTCGGGGACAAGCTTCTCCACGCCTACACGTGGCTGGTCATCGTCTGGCTGTCGTCGCCGATCGCCGTGATGATCCTGTTCGGGTTCAACGACAAGAAGAGCAAGTCCAACACCACGTGGCAGGGCTTCACGCTGCGCTGGTACGCCGAGCTCTTCGACATCTCCGACCTGACCGTGGCCCTGCGGAACTCGCTGGTCATCGCCGCCGTCAGCACGATCATCACGGTGGTGATCGGCACCATGCTCGGGCTGGCCCTGGGCCGGCACCGCTTCCGCGGCAAGGGGGTGACGAACTTCCTGGTCTTCGCCGCGATCTCCACGCCCGAGCTGGTCATGGGGGCGTCGCTGCTGTCGCTCTTCGTGTCGGGGAACGTGCCGCGAGACGCGAACACGATCATCATCTCGCACGTGTTGTTCTCGCTGTCGTTCGTGGTGGTGACCGTGCGGGCGCGGATCGTCACGCTCGACCCGTCGCTGGAGGAGGCCGCAAGGGACCTCGGGGCCACGGCATGGGGGACGTTCCGGCAGGTGACACTGCCGTCGATCATGCCGGGTGTGCTGGCGGGGGCCATGTTGTCGTTCGCGTTGTCCATCGACGACTACGTGGTCACCAGCTTCGTCAACGGCTCGACGATCACGTTCCCGTTGTGGATCGTCGGCGCCGTGAAGACGGGAATCCCGCCGCAGGTGAACGTCATGGGTACGCTGATCTTCGGCATCGGGGTGCTGATCGCGATCGGCAACGCGGTCGCGGCGAGGCGCCGTACCTAACATTTTCTGTAGGGATGTGGGATTTGTGGATCCGCTGAAGGCGCTTGCTGACGCGGAGCGCAAGCCGTACTGGCTGGAGAGCCCGGCCAGACCCGAGCCGCAGCCGCGGCTCGACCAGAACACCAGCGCCGACCTGGTCGTCGTCGGCGGAGGCTTCTCGGGGCTGTGGACCGCCCTGATGGCCAAGGAACGCGACCCCTCGCTGGACGTGGTCCTGCTCGAAGGGCGCAGGATCGGCTGGGCGGCCACCGGCCGCAACGGCGGGTTCTGCATGGCGACCCTCACCCACGGCCTGGCCAACGGGCTGGAGCGGTGGCCGGACGAGATCGACCGGCTGGAACGCATGGGCGTGGACAACCTCGACGAGATCGAGCGCACGCTGGAGCGCTACGGCGTCGACTGCTCCTTCGAGCGCACCGGCGAGCTGCACGTGGCCACCGAGCCGTGGCAACTCGACGGGCTCAACGAGCACCTCGACCTGATCTCCGAGCTGGGGCTCGACTACGTGCCGCTCGACCAGGACCAGGTGCGGGCCGAGATCGACTCGCCGACCTACCTGGGCGGGCTCTGGGAGCGCAGCGGCTGCGCCATGCTCGACCCGGCGCGGCTGGCGTGGGGGCTGCGGGCGGCGTGCCTGCGGCTCGGCGTCCGCGTACACGAGCGCAGCCCGGTCCGCTCCCTGCACGACGACGGCACGAGGATCACGCTGCGCACCCCGCACGGCGCGGTCACCGCGCCGAAGGTCGCACTGGGCACCGGCGTGTTCCCGCCGCTGCTGCGACGGCTCAAGCACTTCGTGGTCCCCGTGTACGACTACGCGCTCATGACCGAGCCGCTGACCGACGCGCAGCTCGCCCAGGTGGGCTGGCGGAACCGGCAGGGCGTCGGCGACTCGGCCAACCGGTTCCACTACTACCGGCTCACCGACGACAACCGCGTCCTGTGGGGCGGCTACGACGCCGTTTACTACAACGGCGGCCTGGTCAAGCCGGAGTACGACCAGCGCGACGAGACGTTCGTCACGCTCGCGCGGCACTTCTACGACACGTTTCCACAGCTCGCCGAGGTGCGCTTCACCCACCGATGGGGCGGCGTGATCGACACCTGCAGCCGGTTCAGCGCCTTCTACGGCCAAGCGCATGGCGGTCGGCTGGTCTACGCCGTCGGCTACACCGGCATGGGCGTCGGGGCCACGCGGTTCGGCGCGAACGTCATGCTCGACCTGCTGGCGGGTGAGCGTACCGAGCGGACGGAACTGCGGATGGTCAAGGAGAAGCCGATCCCCTTCCCGCCCGAGCCGGTGCGGTCGGGGGTCATCCAGTTCACCCGATGGTCGATCGCCCAGGCCGACCAGCACCAGGGCAAGCGCAACCTGTGGCTGCGCGCGCTCGACCGGATGGGGCTGGGATTCGACTCGTGACCTGAGGGCAGGATGCTGCCGACCCCCGATGAGAGCACGGGGGTTTGCAGATGCGTGCGAAATGGGTGGCCTGGGCCGGGGTGGCGCTGGTGACGGGGTGCGGGACCGCGCGGGCGCCGATCGTGCCTGCCGCGGTGAAGGCTCCGGTCAAGGTGGCGCGCTGTGTCCTGAGATTTCCGGATGTGCGTGCGGGCGCCGCCGCCCGCACCCGGCTCCTCCGCGACATCTCCCGCTACCTGCGCGGACGCCCGGGACGGATCGTCTACGCGGCGCACGACCTCGTCACCGGCGTCTCGCTGGGACAGGGAGCGCACGCGCACGACATGATCACCGCCAGCGGGGCCAAGGTGGACATCGTGATGGCGTTGCTGGCGGGCCGTACCGGCGGGATGGACGAGGGCGAGCGCGACCTCGCCGCCCGCATGATCACAGAGAGCGACAACGGCGCCGCGGACGCGATGTGGTCGCGGGTCGGCGGGAGCGGCGGCATGAGCGCCTTCTACAACCGGGTGGGGCTGCGGGAGACCACGCCGGGGCCGAGCCGCTTCTGGGGCGGCACCAACACCAGTCCGGCCGACCGTATCCGCCTGCTGAAGGTGCTGGTCCGGGGCGGCAAGGGGCTGGGCGCCGCCGACCGGCGGCTGGTGCTCGGGCTGATGGGCCAAGTGCTGAAGGATCAGGCGTGGGGCGTCAGCGCCGCGGCCCGGCCGGGTGACCGGGTGGCGCTGAAGAACGGGTGGACGCCGCGGCCGTTCATCCACAACACATGGGCCGTCACCAGCTACGGCCGTGTCGTGGGGCCCGGGCGGGACCTGCTGTTGTCGGTGCAGACGGATCGGCAGCCGGGGGAGGGGACGGGCATCCAGACCATCGAAGGGGTGGCCAGGATGATCGGCGCCCGCCTCGACGCCCTCGCTCCGACCACCGCTCGTCCCTGCCCGGCCAACCCCAGCGCCTGACCGCGCCACCGTCCCCGCCGGCCCAACCCCAGCGCCTGACCGCGCCGTCACGCGCGGGCCAGGACCTCCTCGGGGATCTCCTTCGGCACGCCGCGCAGCCCCACCAGCGCCAGCAACGCGACCAGGGCCAGCAGCACCCCCGTGACCAGCGCAGTAACGTGCAGCCCTTCGATGAAGGCCGTCTGCGCGGCCCGCATGAGCTGCCCGGCCTGCTCGGCAGGCAGCTCCGCCGCCGTGCTCACCGCCCCGGCGATCGACTCCCTGGCGCCCTCGCCGGGAACCCCGGCAGGCAAGTCCAGGTTGGTGCGGTAGGCGCTGTTCAGTACGGTGCCCAGGATCGCGATGCCGAGCGCCCCGCCCAGCTCGAACGCCGTCTCCGATACCGCGGCCGCCGCCCCCGCGCGCTCCCTGGGCGCGGTCGCCAGCACGTTGTCGTTGTTGACCGTGAAGGCGAACCCGATGCCGATGCCGCCGATCACCATGACGGGCAGCAACGTCAGGTAGTTCAGCTCGATGCCGAGGGTGCTGTAGTAGAGGAACGCGCCCGAGTTCATGGCCAGCCCCAGAGCGACCACGCCGTTCCTGCCGATGCGGGGGATCAGCCGGGCGGCCAGGACCCCGCCGACCGCGCCGCTGAGGCCGCCGGGCAGCTGGGCCAGCCCCGCCTGGAGCGGCGTCCAGCCGAGCACGAGCTGCAGGTACCAGGCGAACATCAACATCATGGCCGACATCGCGAAGATCGCCAGCAGGTTCGTGACAATGGACGCGGTGAACGCCCTGCGGGCGAAGAGCCGCACGTCGATCAGCGGCTCGGCCAGCCGCGTCTGCCGCCAGGCGAACAATGCCAGCAGCGCCAGCCCGCCCGCACCGGTCACCAGCACATCGGCGTGCTCGATGCCCTTGTGCGCGGCCTCCTTGATCGCGTAGACGACCGACACCACGCCGGCGAACGACAGGACGACGCTGACCAGGTCCAGCCGGCCCGCCTCCGGGTTGAGGGACTCCGGCAGCACCAGGACGCCGCCCACGAGCACCAGCAGCATGATCGGCACGTTGATCAGGAACACCGAGCCCCACCAGAAGTGGTCGAGCAGCAGCCCGCCGACCACCGGGCCGACGGCGAAGCCCGCGGCGCTCATGCCGCTCCAGATCCCGACGGCCGTGGTGCGCTCGCCGGGCTCGGTGAACACGTTCCTGATGATCGACAGGGTGGACGGCATGATCGTGGCGCCGGCCACGCCGAGCAGCGCTCTGGCCGCGATCAGGAGCTCGGCGTTGGGCGCGTACGCGGTCACGGCCGAGGCCACGCCGAACGCGACCGCGCCGATCAGCAGCAGGCGCTTGCGGCCGATGCGGTCGCCGAGGTTGCCCATGGTGACGAGCAGACCGGCGAGCGCGAAACCGTAGATGTCGCCGATCCAGAGCAGCTGCGTGGAGCTCGCGCCGAGGTCGGTCACCAGCCTGGGCAGGGCCAGATGCAGGACGGTGATGTCGAGCGAGAGCAGGAGGGTTGCCAGGCATGCGATCGCCAGGCAGGACCATTTGTTCCTCATGGCACCCACTGTCCGGCGGGCGCCTGACCGCCCGCCTACCGTTCGCTGACCATCCTGCTGACCTCGGTCAGCGCGGCGTCGATGCGGACGCGGGTGTCCGCGGCGCTGTACCAGCCCTCCGGGCACTCCTCGCGAGCCTGGGTCAGCACGGTACGCGCCTCCTCCAGGTCCCCGCGGCCCAGCGCCACCTCGCCCAGGCCGAGATGCGCCCACGCGGCGGTCTCCATGGAGCCGTTCCTGCGCGACAGGTCGGCGGCGACGGCGTAGTCGGTCCGCGCTCCGTCCGGGTCGCCCAGGCACTGCAGGGCGTCGCCGCGCCGGCAGAGGGCCTCGGCGATCTCGCTCTTGGCGCCCAGCTCGCGTGCCATCGTCAGCGACTCGTCGGCCAGCGCGTACGCCGTCGGGTAGTCGTGTTGCTCCTGGTACAGGGAGCCGAGCCCGGACAACACCAGCACGATGCCCCAGCGGTCGCCGATGGCCTTGAACGCGGCCAGGCCGCGCTGGAAGTGGTCCAGGGTCTCCTCCACCCGGCCGAGCGATTGCAGCACGAACGCCGTACCGGCGTAGGACAGCGCCTCCGGCCAGGGCGGGAGCACGGTGCGGGTGCGGACGATCGTCTCGTAGGCCGTGCTGAAGTCGTCGGGCGGCCCCGTGTACATCGACAGCAGCATCATGAGGAACTCCACCCGCTTCGGCAGATAGTTCCATTGCAGCAGTCCTCTGGCCGCCTCTATCAGGTCGCGCAGCTCCTCGCTGATCCCGCCATGCCAGTGGGTGACGAGCAGGCACATGACGTATTCCTCGTCCATGCCCTCGGGAGGGGCGGAGTCGAGCTTGGCAAGCAGCGCGGCGGCCAGGTGGGCGCTGGTGGCGCGGTCGCCGCGCAAATACCAGTAGCAGGCGGCGTGCGCCAGCAGCCGCAGCGCCGTCTCCACCCGTCCCGACTCGGTGGCCCAGCGCAGCGCGGCGTTGAGGTCGTCGCTCTCCTCGTCCAGTCTGGCCAGCCACTCCATCTGGGCGTGGGTACGCAGCCGCGCGTCGGCGGCCAGGACGAGGTCCAGGTAGTACGCGGTGTGCGCGTCGCGCATCGTTTCCACTTCGCCGGACTCGGCCAGCCGTTCCGCGCAGTAGGCCCGGATCGTCTCCAGCATGCGGTAACGCCCGCCGACGACCTCCACCAGCGACTTCTCCGCCAGCGAGAACAGCACGTCCTCCGGCAGCCCGCACACCCGCTCGGCCGCCTCCGGCCGCGCGCCGCCCACGAACACGCTCAGCCGCCTGGCCAGCCGCTGCTCGCTCTCGTCCAGCAGGTCCCAGCTCCAGGCCACGACCGCGCGCAGCGTCTGGTGGCGCGGCAGCGCCGTACGGCTGCCCCGCGCCAGCAGCCGGAACCGGTCGTCCAACCGCGCCGCCACCTCCGCCACCGGCAGCGTACGCAGCCGCGCCGCGGCCAGCTCGATGGCCAGCGGCAGCCCGTCGAGCGCCCGGCAGATGCGCACCACCTGCGCGGCGTTGTCCGCGTGCACGGCGAAGCCCGGCTGGACGGCGGCGGCCCGGTCGGCGAACAGCCGGACGGCCGGGTAGTCCAGCGGGTCGTCCACATCGGGCGGCGGCAGCCGCAGCGGCGCCAGGGGCAGGATGGACTCGCCCGTGATGCCGAGCGCCTCCCGCCCGGTCGCCAGCACCCGCAGCCCGGGGCAGGAGGCGAGCAGCAGGTCGGTCAGCTCCGCGGTGGCCGCGATGAGGTGCTCGCAGTTGTCCAGCACGAGCAGCAGCTTGCGGTCGGCCAGCGCGGTGACCAGCCGGGTGACCGGGTCCATGGCGGGGCGGTCGGTCGTGTGCAGCAGGGGGTCGCGGACGTCGAGTGCGGCCAGCACGGCCATGGGCACGTCCGCGTCGTCGGACACCGGCGCGAGCGGCACGAAGCAGACGTCGCCGGGCTCCTGCTCGGCCGCTTCGATCGCGAGTCTGGTCTTGCCGGCGCCACCCGGGCCGATCAAGGTGACGAGCCGGCCGATCTTTAACCTCTCGCCGACGTGCGCCAGCTCCTCGGCGCGGCCGACGAAGCTGGTGAGCTGGGCGCGCAGCCCCTGCCGCTGGGCGGCCGTCCTGGCCGCGGGGGCGCCGAGCGCCGGATCGGCCCGGAGCACGGCCAGGTGTGCGGCGGCCAGCTCCGCCCCCGGCTCGACGCCCAGCTCCTCGTCCAGGATCTTCCTGGCCTCGTCGTAGACGGTCAGCGCCTCGGCCTGCCGGCCGCTGCCGTACAGGGCGCGCATGAGCTGGGCCCGCAGCCGCTCGCGCAGCGGGTGGGCGGCGATGAGCTGGCTCAGCTCGGCGACCAGCTCCCGGTGCCTGCCCAGGTCGAGATCGGCCTGCACCCGGTCTTCCGTGGCGGCAAGCCGCAGCTCCTCCAGCGCGGTCGCGGCGGCCTCGGCGTAGGGGGCGTCGGCCAGCGGAGCGCCCCGCCACAATTCCAGCGCTTCGCGCAGCAGCGCCGCCGCGCGTGCCGGGTCGCCGCCCTCCAGCGCCTGCCTGCCCGCCTGCGCGAGCTGCTCGAACCGCCGCGCGTCCACGTCCTGCGGGTCGGCGACCAGCCGGTATCCGGCCGGGTGGAACTCCACCAGGTCCTTGCCCAGCGCCCGGCGCAGCCTGGACACCTGCGACTGCAGCGCGTTGGCCACGCCCTCGGGGGGACGGGCGCCGTACATGCCGTCCACGAGCTGCTCCGCGCCGACGATGCGTCCGGCATGCAGGGCGAGCAGCGTGAGCAGAGCACGTACCCGGGGCCCGCCGAGTGCGACGGGCTCCCCGTCCTCGCCCAGCACGGCGGTGGGCCCGAGGATCTGGAAGCGCATGCGTCGATTATCGCGGCTGGGGCAAGAACGCGGTCACTTCCGCGTATGTCGGCATCTGAGGTGCGGGCTCGCCGCGGATGCCCAGCACCGTCGCCAGCGCTCCCTGGAGGGCCGCACGGTACAGCAGAGACCCGGTGCTCACCCGGGCCACACCGGCCTCGGCGAGCTGGGCCAGGGTGGGACCACCCGGCTGGTAGAGCACATTGAGCGGCAGGGGCGTGTCCGCCGCCACCTCCGCGATCGCTGCGAGGTCGCTCAGCCCCGGCACGAAGATCCCGTCGGCGTGGCCGTACGCCCGGACCCGCTCGCGGGTGTCGCCGGTCCGCAGCCAGCACGTGTCGGTACGGGCGTTGACGAACACGCCGTGCCCCTTGGCCGCTTCGATGATGCGCTGGTGCAGGTCGATCGGGCGCAGCGTGCCGTCGGGGCGGCCGTCCTCCAGGTTGACGCCGGCCACGCCGAGCGCGGCCAGGCTCGCCACCAGGTCGGACACCTCGGCCGGGTCGTCGCTGAAGCCGCCTTCGATGTCCACGGTGACCAGGACGCCGAGGTCCTTGATCGACTCCGCCAGCTCGATCGTCTCGGCCCTGGTGGCGCCGGCCGCGTCCGGCTTGCCGTACACGGCGGACACGCCGAGGCTGGTCGTGCCGATCGCCGGGAACCCTTGCGCGGCCAGGACGGCGGCCGAGCCGTAGTCCCATGCGTTGGGCAGCAGCAGCGGGTGGCCGGGGCGGTGCAGGTCACGGAACCTCGCAGGCCCTCCTTCGTCGGGCCTGCGAGCCAACCTGCTGTGTCTATTGGTTCGCTCCCTTCGGTCGCTCACAGCAGTCCCTCCAGGACGCCGGCGGCCAGGGCGAGCGCGTGGTCGGGGGCGGGGCAGGGGCGGATGCCGTAGCCGAACGTCAGGTGCGGGGTCCGGCCGCGTGACGGGTCGAACCGGTCGGGGTCGGCGAACACGCCGGGGTCGCGGTTGGCGGCCACCAGGTCGATCGTCACCTCGTCGCCGGTGCGGGTGTCGAGCCTGCGGCTGGCCTTGAGCGGCGGGTCGTGCCTGAGCGTCTCGTGCAGCAGTGCCTCGACGTCGACGCTGGTGGCGGCGTGCTTGAGCGTGTTCTCGATGAGTCCCTCCGTGGCGGCGTATGCCTGCAGCAGCAGCGTAACGGTCGGCAGGTCGGCCTGGTCGAGCAGCGTGGCTACGGCGGCGTCGGCCTCCGGGCTTCCCTCGCCCGACAGGTAGCCGCTCGCCGCGACCGGGACGGCGGCGGTGTCCTTGACGCCGAGCGCGGCCCCGAGCACCTCCGTGGGCACGCGCCGCCACTCGCCGCCCCGCTCCAGGGTCATGGCCCTGGCGGCGGATCGGAGCTCGGCGGGGTCCAGCGAGGCCAGCCGTTCGACGACCGCGCGGCGCCGCCGGTCGTGCGGGTCGCCGGTGCTGAAGCGCGACACGTGCGCCCGCAGCCAGGCGAGCGTCCCCTCCCGGCCGTCCTGGGGTACGGGAGGCGGCACGTATCTGGGGTCGTCGAGGACCGTCCGGGCTTCGGCATGGCGGGTGATGAGCATGGAACCCACGCTAGAAGGCGGTTCTTTCGGCGGGGGTCGAAGTGTGCTCGCCCGCGGTCAGGCGGCGAGACGCTCCTCCTCCGGCCCGGTGGTCTCGGAGGCGGGCTTCGCGGGCGCGGTCTGGTTCGTCATCGCCGGCCGTTCGGCGGCGGCCGCCAGCGCCATCACCATGATGAGCACCATCTCGGCCAGCACCACGGCGCGTTCGAGCGGCCCGTAGTACGCCACGCCGTTGATCAGCGGTGAGGTGATGGTGGCAGGGTGCGCCGCCAGATACGCCGCCAGCGTCAGGGCGGAGGTCATGCTCATGGCCCGGACCGCGTTCCAGCGGGGCGCCGCCGCCCGGCCCCTCGCCAGGGTCCAGCCGGCGACGGGCAGCGAGGTGAACACCACCGCCGCCGACCAGCGGTGGATCTCGCCGGAGAGCGAGCCGACCTGGGACGTGCCGGGGTCCGTGGGGAAGATGGCGCTCATCATCAGCCCCGCGGCCCCGGCCAGCAGCAGCACCCGGGTGGCCGCCGTTCGCACCGGGTCGGAGGCCGCCAGCCCGTACGCGAGACACAGGCACGCCCCCGCCAGCGCCAGCATCCCGATCAGCACCGGCACGAGCCCGCCGGAGACGAGCGCGTAGTCGCTGAGCAGCGGCTGAGCAGGCAGGACGACCTGTGCGTACGCCAACGCGCACGCCGACACCACCGTGCCGAGTAAGGTGACCCAGACGCTCTGCCGTGGGGTCATCGCGCCACCTCGTCGTAGATCTTCTCGAACCGGGCCAGCGACGACTGGTCGTCGTGGGAGAGCGCCAGCTCCCTGCTGGCCTTGCCGAGTCTGGCCCGCAGATCGTCGTCGGCCAGGATGCCGGTCAGGTGCTTGGCCAGCCCGATCACGTCGCCCGGCTGGAACAGGTACCCGTTGCCGTCCACCAGGTGCGGCAGCGCCATCGCGTCCGCGGCCACCACGGGCAGGCCCGTGGCCATGGCCTCCAGCGTGGCGATGCTCTGCAGCTCGGCGATGCCCGGCATGGCGAACACATCGGCCGCCGCGTACGCCTGCGGCATGCTCTCGTCGGGCACGAAGCCGAGGAAGAACACCCGCTCGGCCACCCCGATGCGCTTGGCCAGCCTCTCCAGCTCGCCGCGCTGGTTGCCCTTGCCGACGAGCGCCACCTGGGCGTCGGTCTCGTTGAGCACGAGGGGCAGCGCGCGTACCAGCTCGTCGATGCGCTTCTCCTCGTCCAGCCGGCCGGCGAACAGGATCGTGTGCCGGTCGGGCAGGTCGAACAGCTTGCGCGCCCAAGCCTTGGGCTCGGCGTGCGGGTGGAACCTGTCCAGGTCGATCCCGCAGGACACCGGCTCGACGGCACGCGCGAACCCCTGATCGGCCAGGAGCTTGGCGGCCAGCGGGGTGGGCGTGGTGATGTGATCGGCCCGGTTGAAGATCCGGTTGAAGTCCCGCCAGGCCAGCCGGCCCGCCTTCACCCGCAGCCGATCCGGGATGTGCACGAACTGGAAGAGGTTGTCGGGCATGAAGTGGTTGGTGGCCACGACCGGCACGCCGGCGCGGCGGGCGGCGGCGATCGCGGCCCGGCCGACCACGAAGTGACCCTGGGTGTGCAGCACGTCGGGCTTGACGTCGGCGATCAGCCGGTCGAGCCGGGTCGGCACGGTGAACCGCATGGTGGGGTGTACCGGGATCGGGGCCGACCGCAGCCGGTGCACGACCACGCCGTCCACCACGTCGGCACTGGCCGGGCCGACCTCGGACTGGCAGACCACGTGCACTTCGTTGCCGCGCGCCGCCAGGCCCGTGGCCAGGCGGTGGGTGAAGTACGCGGCGCCGTTCACGTCGGGCGGATAGGTGTCGGTCGAGATCAGCACGCGGCGGGGGCGTTCGGGCGCGGGGGCGAGCTCGGTCCGGTCGGTAACGCTGTGTAGGGGCATGGCCATGACGGTGACTCCAAATTCACACGAGAACCCGGCTGGGGGAGGGCCGGAAGACGAACGGGTCCGAAAGAAACGAAGCGGGCGAGCATGAGATCAGGCGAGCTCGTTGCGGGCCTCCAAGGGGCTGGTCCGGGCCAGGGCGACGGTGCCCGCGGCGGTGAGCGCGGCCGCTGCGATCGGCGCGATCCCGGTCGGCAGCGGCTCGCCGAGCAGCAGCGCCCCGAACGCCACCGCGGTCAGCGGGTCGGCGATCTGCAGCGAGGCGAAGGAGACGCCGAAGTGCCCCACGGCGTAGGCCCGCTGCAGCATCACCAGCGCCAGCAGCGCGGGCACCGGCAACGCCAGCAGGTACCACCAGTTCCACGTGCCGTCCACGAGTACCCGCACGAGCGTGGCCGTGGCGCCGTACAGCACGCCTGAGCTGGTCGCCAGCAGCGCCGCCCGGCCGGCGGGCGAGACCGCCTGGGAGCCCGCCCACAGCAGCACCGCCGCGACGCCGGCCACCCCCAGCAGCGTGAGCACGCCGTTCGGGTCGAGGTGGGTGGGCCCCTCCGACTCGGGGACCATCAGCACCAAGAGGATCAGCCCGCCCGCCACCACCGCCGCCGCGCCCAGCTCCTGGCGGGAGGGCTTGCGCCCGTGCAGGGTGGCGGCGATGGGGAGGGCGAACAGCAGGCTGGCCACGCCCATTGGCTGGACGATGGTCAGCGGGCCGAGTCCGAGCGCGACGATGTGCAGGCCGCCACCCGCCAGGATGGACGCGCCGCCGATCAACCAGCGCGGCTTCCGCAGCAGGGCGAGCAGCCCCGGCGTGGCCGACCCGGCGGCCTCGAACTGCTGCAGGGCGGCTCCGAGCGCGAAGAACAGCGAACCGACCAAGGCGATCGCCGCGGCCAGCACAGTCATCAGCACTCCTTTCAGACGGATGGTTGCCAGGTTGTGTCAAACGGACGTGTCTGCTGGAAGTCGTTCTGGAGAAGCTTGGATGGCGCGTCGCTTCTTGAGCCATCTCACGAGCTCCACGGCCCCGGTGATGGACACCGCGATGCCCAGGCCGAGCAGCAGGCCCTTGATCGGGTCGTTCTCGAACGCCATCCCGCCAAAGAATCCGATCAGGCCGGAGTACACGGCCCACGAGCTCGCCGCGATCGCGTCGAAGAACGTGAACGAGCGCAGCGGGTGGCGCACCGCGCCCATGGTCAGCGTGGTCGCGGTCCGCCCGCCGGGGATGTACCTGGCCACGACCAGGACGAGCCCGCCCCGCTCCGCCAGCGCGTTCCCGGCCCAGACGAACGCCTTCTTGTTCCGGAGCCTGCCTCCGGACTTGTTGCCGATCAGATAGGAGATGTGGTCACCCGCGAACGCGCCAAGTGCCGCGACCACGATCACCAGGGCCAGGTTCGTCTCCCCGGACGCGGCGAAGACCGCCGCCGTGATCACTGATGTCTCGGCCGGCACGATGGGGAAGAACCCGTCGAGCAGGGCCAGGGCGAACAGCGCCAGGTATAACCAAGGTGACGACATGACCTGCTGGACCAGGTCGAGGACGGCATGCGACATGAGCGTGTACTCCGATCTTTAGGGCACTCACACAGCGTCTCTGTGCGCGACGGTCCGGCACATCGGGGATGCCCCGGGTCGAACGCGGACCCTTCCCCTATACGGGTCAGGGCCGCTACCCCTTGAAGGTAGAAACTCCGCAGGTCATGGCACATCGGACGATCGGCAGGCACCACCCCCGACTTTGGTCGGGGTCAGGGACGCGACCTCCGGGTGACACCATCGATCCAACCCGTTCGGGCAGCCGGACGCAGG
Source organism: Nonomuraea sp. 3N208 (assembly GCF_052245935.1). Lineage (NCBI taxonomy): Bacteria > Bacillati > Actinomycetota > Actinomycetes > Streptosporangiales > Streptosporangiaceae > Nonomuraea > Nonomuraea sp. 3N208. Next base: position 467,367 of record NZ_JBQQBR010000001.1, read on the forward strand.
AGTGGAGGTAGGCGCTTTCGGGGTGGGGCTAGCCATACCTGGACGGTGTCTTCCACCCCACCCTGCTCATGGCCTCACTCCGTGAGGCGGCGTTCGTTCGCCGTATGCCGCCGCCGCTCCTCCAGGCGACGGCACTCCCTCGCGGGTTCATGGCCTCACTCCGTTCGGTGGCTCGGTCGCCATATGCCGCCGCCTTCCCCCGCTCTGGTCGCTTCGCTCCCGCCGCTCCTCCAGGCGACGGCACTCCCTCGCCTGACTTTCGTCAGGGTGGCCTCCTGCCTTTGGAGGAGGGACCGCACCACGCGGCGGGGGATAGCGTCGGTGCCGTGAAGCGTCTGCGCCCGCTGCGGCGGGAGAGCCGCCGCCAGGTGGTCTACGATTTGCTGCTCTGGGTCGTCCTCGGCATCTTCATCGCCGCCATGGGGCCCGACCCGTTCGCGGATCCGGCCGCGTTCGGCACGGTGACCGCGCCCCGGCTCGCGCTTGCCGCGGTGGCGGTGCTGGTCGGGCGGCGCTGGCCGCTGGCCGCTTTGGTGCTGCTGCTGCCACTCGGGCCGTGGCGGTTCAGCGAGGGGTTCGCCACCGCGGACCTGAGCTGGTTGATACCCAGGCGCCAGGTGAAGATCCTCCCACTGCTGCCCACCTCGCCGTTCATCGTGTGGTACGCCTACCTCACGGGCCGGCGGCTGATCAGGACCTGGCCGGCGCTGGCGGCGTTCGGCCTGATCACGGCGGTCGGCGTGGGCGTGGTGCTGGCCATGGGCGGCGATCTGGCCCTGTGGGTGTCCATGGTCACCGGCTTGATCGGCACCTATCTCGTGCCGTACCTGCTGGGGCTGCTGCGACGCCGGTTGTTGCAGCAGCGGCAGCAGGCCAGGCTGTCCGCCGAGGCGCAGGCCCGGCTGCGGGAGCGGGCCAGGATCGCCAGAGACATGCACGATTCGCTCGGCCACGATCTGGCCCTGATCGCGGTCCGGGCCGCCGGGCTGGAGCTGGCTCCCGGGCTCGATCCCGCGCAGGCCATGGCGGCCGGGGAGCTGAGGGTGGCGGCGGCGGACGCCACGGAGCGGCTGCGCCAGATCATCGGGCTGCTGCGCGAGGACTCCGACGCGCCGCCGCTGTCGCCCGTCGACGAGGACGTGGCCGAGCTGGTGCGGCGGGCCAAGGATTCGGGCATGGCGATCACCCTCGACCTGGACCGGGGGCCGGTGCCTGGCCTGGCGCGCGCCGTGGTCCAGGAAGGGCTCACCAACGCCGCCAAGCACGCGCCCGGGGCCGTCGTGCGGGTCACGGTCGCACCCCACCGCGTGAGCGTGCGTAACGGGCCGCCCAGCTCTCGGCCCAGCGCGCGGCCCGGTGGCCTGGGGCTGGCGGGGCTGCGCGAACGCGTACGCCTGGTGGGCGGCACGCTGACCGCCGGGCCCGCTGCGGGCGGCTTCGAGCTGACCGTCGAGCTCCCCCGTACGGGGGAGGAGGATCCCCGCCGCTCGGGAGGGGACCGGATGCGTGGCCCGCGAAGCTCGGAGCATGAATGAACGGAGAGCGGGGATAGGGCGCAGCGCTGCCGCGATCATCGCGATCGCCGCCATGCTGCCGTATCTGACGTTGAAGGTCCTCTGGCTGACCGGTAGTTCGGTCGGGGTCGCCGACCCGACGCTGATGAGCGACCCGGCCATGGTCGGGCTCAACGCGATGACGTTCGGCATGGACGCCGTGGGGCTCGTGCTGGCGCTGGCGTTCACCATGCGGTGGGGGCTGCGGCTGCCTGCCTGGCTCGTGCTGCTGCCGCTGTGGGTCGGCACCGGCCTGCTGTCGGTTGTGGTCGTCACGGCGCCGCTGGTCGTGGTGGCGGCCGGCCTCGAGGCGTTCAGCGGGGGCCCGATCCAGCCGTGGGTCTACCTGATGGTCTACGGCGGGTTCATCGGCCAGGGGGTCGGGCTCATGACGGCCTTCACCCTGTACGCGCGTGACCGCTGGCGGGCGGCGTTCACCCCCCGCCACGTCGTCGCGGGCCCGACCAGGCCGTTCCAGGAGGTCGTCGCCTGGGGATCGTTGCTGGTGGCCACGGTGGTCGGCGGGACCCGGCTGGTATGGGCCTTCGGCGCGGAGCCCGTGCAGGCCCTTCAGAACGGAGTCAAAGGCCTGCTCGCGATCGCCGGCGCCGCCGCGCTCCTGCTCCTCGTGAGGCGGCACGGACCCGGCCCGCTCGTGGTGGCCTGGCTCGGCTCCGGCACCCTGTTCGGCTGGGGGCTCTACGCCATGATCATCAGATCGGTGGGCGGGCCGCTCAGCGGCGGGACGGCAGGGGGCGCCGCGGACCTGGTCGAGCTGTTCGGCCTGCTGACCGGGCTCGTGATGGGAATGTGCGGAGCGTTCCTGCTGGCCGAGCGGTCAGGCGTGGGCCACGTGCAGCCGATGCAGCACCCGCTTGAAGGCGAAGATCGAGAAAGCGATCGCGCAGCCGCTGATCACGGCCACCGCTGAGGTCCGAAGGATCATGAACGCGCCCAGCGACCCGGCCAGCGACTCGTAGACGGCCAGGGCGATGCTCAACGTCGAGTTCATCAGCAGCACGAACGCCCACAACAGCGTGATCCTGGCGAAGAACCTGCGGATCCGCTCGTGCTTGAGCACCGCCGACGGCAGGTGGATGTAGTCGAGCGTGAGCTTCTGCACGAGCGGCTTGTTCAGCCGCACCGAGGCGAGGAAGGCCATGCTGATGCAGATCGTGCCCATCTCCGGCTGGATGAAGAACCACATCCAGGTGCCCGTCCAGAACGACACGAGAGCCCGGATCGTGATCGCGAACGACGCCAGCCACATCGTCGCGGGCACCTTGACCCGTCTGACCAGCCGCCACGCCACACCTAGGTAGACCCAGGCGACGGTCGCGACGAGCGCCCACTTGAATCCGAGGACGACCATGGCCAGGTAGAAAACCGCCAGCGGCGCCACGACCCCTTCGAGCAGCCTGGGGGCCGCCTGCCGGGCGAGCGCGGTGAGGCGAGGGAGGGTGACGGGCGGATGGTTCAAGGCTGCTCCGCAGATAGGCCGATGATCAGCGACTACCCGGGCTTCGAGGGACCAGGCTATCCAGATGGACCGCACGCACTAACTGATGCGGCGACCCCTGCGTCCCCGGGAAGCACGCCGGTGGCCTACCGTACCCGAGCCGCGAAGGTGCGACCGCCGCTTTGTACACGTTCCATCTGTTCCTTACGAAATCAGCAGGGCCTTGAACCACGCTTTCATCCGAGTGAAGTGGTGGCCAACTTCGCGCCGAACCCCACGAAAACGGCGCCGACGCACGAGGTCAGACCGGCGCTGAGCCGTCTGCGCCGGCGGAACTGGCCGGCCAGGAACGTTCCGCCGAAGATCAGGGACGTCAGATAGAGAAAGCTGAAGAACTGGATCACCGTGCCGAGGATCAGGAACGACAGCGCCGGCGTTTCGTACGCCGGGTCCACGAACTGGACGAAGAACGAGACGAAGAACAGGATCGCCTTCGGGTTCAGCACGCTGATCACGAGGGCCTTGCGGAACGGGCGCGGCTGGTGCTCCAGCCGTGCCGGAGCCTCCTCGGCCGCCACGGCCCGCCGCGACCGCCAGGCGCCCCTGATCATCTGGAAGCCGATCCAGGCCAGGTAACCGGCGCCCGCGTACTTGACGATCGTGAACAGCGCCGGGTTCGAGCGCAGCAAGGACGCGGCGCCGGCGGCGGCCAGGACCATCAGCACCGTGTCACCGGCGAAGACGCCTGCCGCGGCCCGGTAGCCCTGCCGTACGCCGTGCTGGGCGGCGAAGCTGAGGACGTACAGGGAGTTCGGGCCGGGCAGGAGAATGATCAGCACAGCGCCGATCACGTAGGCCCAGAAGTCGGTAATGCCGAAGAACATGTAGCTATATGTACCAAAGACCGTCATTGACTTGCCGGTAGCCCAGCGCCCGGTAGGTCGCGTCCACCATGGCCTGGCCGCGCGGATTGATCCCGAGACCCGCGCCCTGCTTGTTCATGGTGTAGCCGAAGGCCAGCCGGGCCGGCGGATCGCAGAACCCGACGGATCCGCCCATCCCCGCGTGCCCGAACGCGGTCGCCGACAGCAGCGCGCCCTCGCTGTCGGACCCCGGCAGGTATCGATTGTCCGCGGCCTTCATGAACCCCAGCGAGAAGCGCGTCGGCACGGCCAGCACCGCGTCCGTGCCGGCCGACTCGGTCAGTGCCATGATCTGGACCTGCTCGCGGCTGACGAGCTCGCCCCCGCCGAGCGACAGCGGCCGGTACAGGACCGCCAGGTTTCGCGCGTTCGTGATCCCGCCGACGGCCCCCTGCTCGCCCGCGTGCGCCGCCCGGCTGTCCGACTCCCCGGGCGCCATGTAGCCGCCTTCGTTGGCCAGCAGCAGCGCCGCCACCGATGTGGGATCGGTGAACGCCCTGACGTAGAACGTGGGCGGCACCTCCGGAGGGTCGGCGGGGATCGTCGGCGCGACCCTGCCTTCCTGCTCCTCGGGCAGCCCGAGCCAGAACTCCAGCCCGAGCGGCTCGGCCACTTCCTCGCGGAAGAACGTGCCGAGCGAGCGTCCGCTCACCCGCCGGACGACCTCGCCGACGAGATAGCCGAACGTCAGCGCTTGGTACCCGTGTGCGGTGCCCGGCGCCCAGAACGGCTCCTCCTCCGCGAGCCGGTCGGCCATCAGCTTCCAGTCGTAGAACGCGCCCGGTGGCAGCGGCTCCCGGAACGCGGGCAGTCCCGCCCGGTGGGCGAGCAGGTGACGGACGAGCGTCGATTCCTTGCCCTTGGCGCCGTACTCGGGCCAGTAGCGCACGACCGGCGCGTTCAGGTCGAGCTCGCCGCGGCCGGCCAGGATGTGGGCGCACAGGGCGGTCGCGCCCTTGGTGCACGACCAGACGTGCCCGATGGTGTCGCGCTGCCAGGGGACGCCGGGCGCCGCCTGGCCGCCCCACAGGTCGACGACGACCTCGCCGCCCACGATCACGCACACCGACGCGCCGACCTCGCCGCGGGTGGCGAGGTTGGCCTCGAACTCCTCCGCGACCTGGGAGAACCTTGGATCACAGGTGCCTTGCACGCTCATTGCCCGAATGCATCACGAAAGGGGACGCCTGTAAACCGGGTCGGATGAGGCGGCTCAACAATCCTTATGGCTGGTGTCCGCGTATCGCTCACACGTTCTAGCGGGGAGGATCGAGACTGTAGTCTTAAGGTCACTCAGCGTAAAGTTAAGTGGTGCTGGCTGGCCAAGCGGCCAGGCGCGGGCAGGGGGATGGTGGTGTCCGCCTGGACAAGCTCCGGCAGGCCGACGAGACGTACGGCAAGGGCCGGGGACCGCTGGTGGCCCAGGTCAACGGGCTGGTCACGGAGTGTCCGGTGGGCGAGGGGATGCCCACCGGCAGCTCTATACCTATTGACCGTGTCGGGAATCGGTCTATATCTGGAGAGGTCACTCCCTCCCCGGTCTGACGGCCGGGCCTGCCCCCGCCACAACGGGTAGGGGCCGGAGTAACCAGACTCAGCCACCACCGATGGGGAGGTGACCTTGGTGGCAAGCGGAGAAGCCGGTCCTGAGACCGCACCCCGCGTGTTCGTCCTGGCATCGGACGGCACCTTCGCCGGCTCCAGCGAGCCGACGGCTACGCCTACATGATCAAGAAGGAAGAATACCCGTGCGCACCCTGACGGCGGTTGGCCTGGCGGTGAATCGTCTGTCCCTGTCCCGCTACGCGGGAGTCCGTTTCCTCTCCGGCCTGAAGGCCGGATCATCCACGGAGAAGGTCCGATGACGCTCTGGACTCCGGATCCCACGTTCTACCCATCGCCGCGTGACGCGGCCGATGCCCCGCCCGAGAAGCTGGCGTACGTCGCCGCCTTCGACCGTGCCGCCCAACGCCCGGACGCGCTGGCCGTCATCGACACCGATCCAGGCTCGTCCGGCTACGGCACGGTCGCGGGCTGGACTGATCTGCCGAACACCGGCGACGAGCTGCACCACTTCGGCTGGAACGCGTGCAGCAGCGCCCTGTGCCCCAACGCGCCGCACCCGCACGTCGAACGCCGCTACCTCGTCGTCCCCGGTCTGCGGTCCTCGCGCATCCACATCTACGACACCAAGGACCGGGTCAGCCCGGAGCTGGTCAAGGTCGTCGAACCGGAGACCCTGGCCCGCCGCGCCGGCTATTCGCGCCCGCACACCGTGCACTGCGGCCCCGAAGGCCTGTATGTGTCGGCGCTCGGCGGCGCGGACGGCCAGGACGGGCCGGGCGGCATCGCGGTGCTCGACCACACCTCGTTCGAGGTCGCCGGGCAGTGGGAGCTGGAGCGGGGGCCGCAGTATCTGGCCTACGACTTCTGGTGGCACATCAACCACGACGTGCTGGTGTCCTCGGAGTGGGGGACACCGTCCATGATCGAGGACGGGCTGGTCGGGGAGCTGCTGCTCGGCCGGAAATACGGCCATAAGCTGCACTTCTGGGACCTTCGCAAACGTACCCACGTCCAGGAGGTCGACCTCGGGGACCAGCACCAGATGCCGCTGGAGCTGCGCCCCGCCCACGACCCGACCCGCCTGTACGGCTTCGTCGGCGTGGTCGTCAGCGTCGAGGACCTGTCGGCTTCCGTGTGGCTCTGGTTCCACGAGGACGGCCGCTGGCAGGTGCGCAAGGTGATCTCCATTCCCGCCGAACCGGCCGACGCGGCCGACCTGCCGCCGCTTCTGCAGCCGTTCGGCGCGGTGCCTCCGCTGGTGACGGACATCGCGCTGTCGGTGGACGACCAGCGGCTCTACGTCTCGTGCTGGGGCATCGGCGAGATCAAGCAGTACGACGTGTCGGACCCGTACCAGCCGGTGGAACTGGGCTCGCTGCGGATCGGCGGCATCGTCGGGCAGGTCCCGCACCCGGCCGAACCGGGGCTCCCGCTGCGCGGCGGCCCGCAGATGGTCGAGGTCAGCCGCGACGGCCGCCGCGTCTACCTCACCAACTCCCTGTACGGCGCCTGGGACGACCAGTTCTACCCGGATGGCGTGGGCGCCTGGATGGCCAAGATCGACACCGACGGGTTCGCCTTCGACACTCGATTCTTCCCGCACGGTGAGGACTTCCGCGGCCTGCGCCCCCACCAGGTGCGCCTCCAGGGCGGGGACGCCTCCTCCGACTCCTACTGCTACCCGTGACCGTCACGACGGTGCTGCTGCTCGGGGCCTTCCACGGCCTGAACCCGGCCATGGGCTGGCTCTTCGCCGTGGCCCGCGGCCTGCAGGAACGCAGCAGGGACCGGCTGCTGCAATCGATCCCGGCGATCGCGCTGGGGCATCTGGGCTCGGTGGCCCTCGTGGCGCTCGTGGTGGCGGCCACCGGGTCCCTGGTCACCGGCGCCGTCCTGTCGATCGGCGGCGGAGCGGCGCTGGTGGCCTTCGGCCTGTGGCGGTTGTTGTCCGCCCGGCACTTCCGGTGGGTGGGCATGCGGCTGTCGTTGTGGCAGCTGACCGGGTGGTCGTTCCTGATGTCATCGGCGCACGGCGCCGGGCTGATGTTGCTGCCCGTGCTCACCGGACTGCACGTCGAGGGCCACGCGGGCCACGCCGTGTCGGGGGGACTGGGGGTTGCGGCCCTGCACACGCTGGCCATGTTCCTGGTGGCCGGAGTGGTCGCCGTGGTCGTCTACGAGATCGCCGGGCTGACCGTGCTCCGCCGCGCCTGGTTCAACGTGGACCGCATGTGGGCGGTGGCCCTGGTGGCGGCGGGCGTCTTCACGATCGTTCAGGCCTGACCGGCCGAGTCAGTTTTTGGGCCTTGTGCCTGACAGGCGATGCATCTACGCTCCCCTTGATCGTTAGTAAAGTTTCCTAATGAATTGGGAGAGCTCGTCCATGCATCGATCCCTGCGGCTCGCCACGCTGGCCGCGCTCGTCTTCGCCTCCTTACACGCGGCCCCCGCGCGGGCGGCTACCACGTACGAGGCCGAGAACGCCACGATCTCCCAGGGCGCGGTCGAGTCCAACCACGCCGGGTACAGCGGCACCGGCTTCGTCAACTACGCCAACGCCACCGGCTCGTACGTCGAATTCACCGTCGACGCCGCCACCGCCGGCACCGCCACCCTCACCTTCAGGTACGCCAACGGCACCACGACGAACCGCCCGATGGCCATCGCCGTGAACGGCGCCACGACCAACCGCGACTTCCCCGGCACCGGCGCCTGGGCAACCTGGCAGGAGACGTCGCTCACCACGACGCTGAACGCCGGCGCCAACACCGTGCGCGCGACCGCCACCACCGCGAACGGCGGCCCGAACCTCGACCGCCTGGTGCTCGGCACGCCGTCGACCGGCGGCACGCCGGTGCAGGCCAACGGGCAGCTCCGGGTGTGCGGCGTCAAGCTCTGCAACGAGCACGGCAAGCAGATCCAGCTCCGCGGCATGAGCTCGCACGGCCTGCAGTGGTACTACCAGTGCCTCAACACCGCCTCGCTGGACGCTCTGGCCGGCGACTGGAAGGCCGACGTCCTGCGGATCTCCATGTACATCCAGGAAGACGGCTACGAGACCAACCCCCGCCTGTTCACCGACCGGGTGCACAACCTGATCGAGCAGGCCACCGCCCGCGGCATGTACGCCATCATCGACTGGCACATGCTCACTCCCGGCGACCCCAACTACAACCTGTCGCGAGCCAGGACGTTCTTCACCGAGATCGCCCAACGGCACAACGGCAAGAACAACCTCCTCTACGAGATCGCCAACGAGCCCAACGGCGTCTCCTGGTCCACCATCAGGAACTACGCCCACCAGCTCATCCCCGTGATCAGGCAGTACGACGCCGACACCCCCATCCTCATCGGTACCCGCGCCTGGTCGTCCCTGGGCGTCTCCGACGGCGCCACCGAGACCGAGGTGATCAACAACCCGGTCAACGCCACCAACATCATGTACACCTTCCACTTCTACGCCGCCTCCCACGGCACCGAATACCTCAACGCGCTGTCCAGGGCGGCCGACCGGATCCCGATGTTCGTCACCGAATTCGGCACCCAGACCGCCTCCGGCGACGGGTCGAACAACTTCACCCGGGCGCAGCAGTACCTGGACCTGATGGCGCAGAAGAAGATCAGCTGGGTGAACTGGAACTTCTCGGACGACTTCCGCTCCGGTGCCGTCTTCACCGAGGGCACCTGCCCGAGCGGTCCCTTCGCCGGCACCTCACGGCTCAAGCCGGCCGGCGTCTGGGTCCGCGACCGCATCCGCACCGCTGACGACTTCTGACCTCCTCGCGGCCGGCCAGGGCCCCACCGACCTGGCCGGCCGCGCCTCTTCGCACGCCCACACCGGCTGGCCGCGCGGAAGGCTGAACGCTCCGGGCCGGGTCCCGCATCCGGCAGCGTCCTGTCGTAGATCCGGACGTCCGGAAAATTGGGTCTTTCCGAGGGCTGCTCGCGTCTTCACTCTCAGTTCAGGCGCCGGTCAACATCCGAGTCCCGAGCGTCTGAGGAGGACGTGGTGAAACGCCGATTAGTCATCCTGCTGGCAGCCCTCAGCCTGATCATCCTCACCGGCATGACAGGAGCGGGCGCCTCCGCCGAGCCGCCACCGAACAAGCAGTATCGGGTGCAGGGCCCGGCCAGTGCGCAGCAACGCAGCGCCGTCGCCGCCACCGGCGCGGCCATCGAGGAGGTGACCGCGGACTCGGTCCTGGTCACGGCCACGGAAGCCGAGGTCGCCGCCATCAAGCGGCTCGGCTACCGGGTTGCGGAGGTCCCGCGCCCGACACCCCCGTCCGCCGACGCGTTTGACTTCCCGCCGGCGGACTCCGCCTACCACAACTACGCGGAAATGACCGCGAACATCAACGCCCTGGTCGCGGCCCACCCGAACATCGTCAGCCAGACGACGTACGGCACGTCGTACGAGGGCAGGGCACTGCGGCTCATCAAGATCAGCGACAACGTGGGCGCCGACGAGGCCGAGCCCGAGGTGCTCTTCACCGCGCACCAGCACGCCCGCGAGCACCTGACGGTCGAGATGGCGCTGTACATCATGCACCTGCTCGCCGACAACTACGGCAGCGACGCCAGGATCACGAACCTGGTCAACTCCAGGGAAATCTGGATCATGCCCGACATGAACCCGGACGGCGGCGAGTACGACATCGCCACCGGCACCTATCGCTCCTGGCGCAAGAACCGCCAGCCCAATTCCGGCTCGTCGGCCGTCGGCACCGACATGAACCGCAACTGGGCCTACAACTGGGGCTGCTGCGGCGGCTCCTCCGGCTCGACGTCGAGCGAGACCTACCGCGGCGCGAGCGCGGAGTCGGCGCCTGAGGTCAGGGCGGCGGCCAACTGGGTACGCAGCCGCGTCGTCGGCGGCACCCAGCAGATCAAGGCGCACATCGACTGGCACACCTACAGCGAGTTGATCCTGTGGCCCTACGGCTACACCTTCAACGACATCGCGCCCGGTCTGACCCAGGACGACCGGGACGCGCACGCGACGCTCGGCCAGAACATGGCCTCCACCAACGGCTACACGCCCGAGCAGGCCAGCGACCTCTACATCACCGACGGCACCATCGACGACTGGATGTGGGGCGTCTACAAGATCTTCAGCTTCACGTTCGAGATGTACCCGACCGGCTCCAGCCCCGGCTTCTATCCACCTGACGAGCAGATCGTCCCGCAGACCACCCGCAACAGGGAGGCCGTGCTGCGCTTCCTCGAATACTCCGACTGCGTCTACCGGATCATCGGCAAGGAATCCCAGTACTGCGGCACCGGCAACCCGCCGGTGACCGTCTACTCCGACACCTTCGAGACCGCGACCGGCTGGACCGCCAACCCGAACGGCGCCGACACCGCGACGCTTGGCCAGTGGGAGCGCGGCGACCCCGAGGCCACCACGTCCTCGGGCGCCAAGCAGCTCGGCACGACGGTCAGCGGCACGAACGACCTGGTGACCGGCAGGCTGGCCGGCGCCTCGGCCGGCGCGTATGACATCGACGGCGGGGTCACCTCGATCCAGTCACCGCCGATCACGCTCCCCTCGACGGGCGCGCTCAACCTGTCCCTGTCGTGGTATCTGGCACACGGCTCCAACTCCTCCAGCGCCGACTACGTCAGGGTGCGCGTCGTGGGCAACACCACGACCACCGTGCTGAACCAGGCCGGCGCGGCCACCAACCGCAACGGCTCCTGGGCCACGGCCACCGCGAGCCTGAACGCCTTCGCGGGCCAGACGGTCCGCATCCTCATCGACGCCGCCGACGCCTCGGGCGCCTCCCTGGTCGAGGCCGGTGTCGACAACGTCCTGATCACGCAGCAACCGTAAACCGCGCCGCGCTCCGCCGTACGAGACCCCGGTCTTGTACGGCGGAGCCGTGTTTTTTGGGTCTTGTAAGGACGGAGTGTCAAAGCTACGATCGCGACAACTCTTAGGAAACTTTCCTATAAGTAATCTTGAATCGGACAGAACCTTACAACCTCAGCAAAGCCCTGACCCTGGGCCTCTGCCCGTGCCGTACGGCTCGCGCTCTCACCCCCCGACGCGAGCCGTGCGGCACGTCACCCCCCCAAAGGAAGAAAGCCCCGTGAAACACCGCGCGATCCTCCTGGCGGTCGCGACGTTGGCCCTGAGCCTCGTCGCCCCGCCCGCCCTGGCGGCCTCGGCCACAGCGACCTTCGTCAAGGTCTCCGACTGGGGCTCCGGCTTCGAAGGCAAGGTCACCGTCACCAACGGCACCACTACCGCCATGAACGGCTGGAACGTGCAGTTCGACGTCCCGGCCGGTTTCACGATCCCGTCCGCGTGGGACGCGGTCATGACCCGCAACGGCCAGCACTACACGTTCACCAACCCGAGCTGGGCGCCGACGCTGGCCGCCGGCGCCAGCGTGAGCTTCGGCTTCAACGGCAGCCCGGGCAACTTCCCCGGCGTCACCGGATGCACGCTGAACGGGGGCTCCTGTGACGGCGGCGGGGGCCAGCAGCCCGGGGTCCCCGGCAAGCCGGGCGCCGCCTCCGCAACCAGCACCAGCAGCTCCATCACGCTCACCTGGGGAGCGTCGTCGGGCACGGTGACCGGCTACCGCGTCTACGAGGGCTCCACCCAGCGGGCCCAGGTCACCGGCACCAGCGCGACGATCTCCGGCCTCGCCGCGTGCACGACCCACACCTACACCGTCAAGGCGTACAACGCCCAGGGCGAGTCGGCCGCCGGTGACCCCGTCACCGCCACCACCGCCGGGTGCACGGGCGGCGGCGGGACGCTGCCCAAGCACTTCCTCACCGGTTACTGGCACAACTTCGTCAACGCCGCGGCCGAGCTCAAGCTCTCGGCCGTGCCGAATGAGTACGATCTGGTCGCGATCGCGTTCGGCGAGGCCACGGCCACCGCCGGCGAGGTCGTCTTCGCGGTCGACCCGGGCCTGGCCACGGCGGTCGGCGGCTACACCGACGCCCAGTTCAAGGCCGACGTGCAGACCCTGCACCAGCGGGGCAAGAAGGTCATCCTGTCCGTCGGCGGCGAGGCCGGGCGGGTGCAGGTCGCGAGCGCCGCAGCGGCCACCAGGTTCGCCGACTCGGTGTACGCGCTCATGCAGAGCTACGGCTTCGACGGCGTGGACATCGACCTGGAGAACGGGCTCAACGCCACGTACATGGCCCAGGCGCTCAGGGAACTGCGCGCCAAGGCCGGCGCGAACCTGATCATCACGATGGCCCCGCAGACCATCGACATGCAGTCGACCGGGATGGAGTACTTCAAGCTCGCCCTGTCGATCAAGGACATCCTCACCGTCGTCCACACGCAGTTCTACAACTCCGGCTCCATGCTCGGCTGTGACCAGTCCTTCGCGTACGCGCAGGGGACCGTGAACTTCATGACCGCGCTGGCCTGCATCCAGCTCGAGAACGGCCTGCGCCCCGACCAGGTGGCGCTGGGTCTGCCGGCCGGTCCGGGCGCCGCGGGCGGCGGCGTCGTGTCGCCCTCCCTCGTCAACCAGGCACTCGACTGCCTGGCCAAGCGGACCAGCTGCGGGACCTTCGTGCCACCGCGCGCCTACCCGGACATCAGGGGCGCGATGACCTGGTCCATCAACTGGGACGCCAGCAACAACTGGTCGTTCTCCAAGACTGTCAAGCCGCACCTCCAGGGGATGCCATGAGATTTCGCAGCAAGCTGACCGCGTTACTGGCCGGCACGGCCCTCGCCCTGACCGGCGCCGGGCTCGTCACCAGCGCGCCCGCGGCCCACGGCGCGGTGCAGCAGATGGCCGCCGCGTGGGCCCCGTGGACCTCGTACGCCGTGGGCGCGGTCGTCACCTACAACGGCGTCGACTACGTCTGCCTCCAGGCCCACACCTCGCAGCCCGGCTGGGAGCCGCCGAACGTGCCCGCCCTCTGGAAGGCCTCGACCGGGGGTGGCGGCGACACCACCGCGCCGTCCGTGCCCGGCAGCCTCCGCTCGACCGGCGTCACCTCCAGCAGCGTGTCGCTGGCCTGGAACGCCTCCACCGACAATGTGGGCGTCACCGGCTACAACGTCTACCGCGGCGGCACCCTGGTCACGACGGTGACCGGCACGACCTACACCGACACGGGGCGCGCGGCCAACACCAGCTACACCTACACGGTCCGGGCCCGGGACGCGGCCGGGAACCTCTCCGGCGTCAGCAACTCCGTCACGGCCACCACGTCGGGCGGCACCGGCGCACCCGGCCAGCCGGGCGCGATCACCACGTCCGTGACCAGCTCCAGCATCTCGCTGAGCTGGGGAGCCGCCTCAGGGACGGTGACCGGGTACCGCGTGTACGAAGGCTCCACCCAGCGAGCCCAGGTCACCGGCACCAGCGCGACGATCTCCGGCCTCGGCGCGTGCACGACCCACACCTACACCGTGAAGGCGTACAACTCGGCAGGGGAGTCGGCCGGCCGCGACGCCACCGCCACCACGTCCGGGTGCAGCAATCCCACCAAGATGGCCGGCGCCCCCTACCTCTACATGGGCTGGGGCAACCCGCCCAACCCGGGCACCGTGATGGACGCGACCGGCGTCAGGTCGTTCACGATGGCCTTCATCCTGTCCAGTGGCGGCTGCACCCCGGCCTGGGACGGCAACCGGCCGCTGACCGGCGGCGCCGACCAGCAGGCGATCAACACGATCAAGTCCAAGGGCGGCAGCGTGCAGATCTCCTTCGGCGGCTGGTCGGGCAACAAGCTCGGCCCCAACTGCTCCACGCCGCAGGCGTTCGCGAGCGCGGTACAGCAGGTCATCAACGCCGTCGGCCCCGCCGTCGTGGACTTCGACATCGAGAACACCGACGAGTTCGAGAACTACACCGTGCAGGACCGCATCCTGAACGGCCTGAAGATCGTCAAGCAGAACAACCCGAACGTCAAGGTCGTCGTCACCTTCGGCACCACCAGGACCGGCCCGAATGCCCACGGCATCAGGCTGATCAACCAGTCCAAGGCGCTGGGCGTGCCGATCGACAACTACACGATCATGCCGTTCGACTTCGGCAGCTCCAACATCTACCAGGACACGGTCAACGCGTCCGAGGGCCTGAAGAACGCGCTGAAGAGCGCGTTCGGCTGGACGGACGCACAGGCGTACGCGCACATGGGCATCTCCGGCATGAACGGCCTGTCCGACCAGCAGGAGCTCACCAGCCCGGCCACGTGGACGCAGATCCGTGACTGGGCCAGGTCCAAGAGCCTGACCAGGCTCGCGTACTGGGCCGTCAACCGCGACCGCCCCTGCCCGGGCGGCGGCGTGGTGTCGAACTGCAGCGGGATCGCGCAGTCCGACTGGGAGTTCACGAGGATCACCGCCGGCTTCTGAGCCACGACCCGGCCCGCCCCCGCCGCCTCCGGGGGCGGGCCCTTGTGAGGAGCACCCCCCATGAAACTCCGAGCAGCAGCGGCCGTGCTGGCCTTGATCTTCACCGCCCTCCACGCCTCCCCGGCCTACGCGGCCAATATCCTGACAAATCCGGGTTTCGAGTCCGGTCTGTCCGGCTGGACCTGCTCGGCGTCCTCGGGCGCGCAGGCCGTGTCGTCGCCGGTGCACGGCGGCGCGCAGGCGCTGCGCGCGACCCCGCAGGGCAGCGACTACGCCCGCTGCCAGCAGAACGTCACCGTCCAGCCGAACACCACCTACCAGCTCTCCGCCTGGGCGCAGGGCACATACGTCTTCCTCGGCGCCACGGGCACGGGCATCGACGCCAGCACATGGGGCGCGCCGGGCGCCGCGTGGACCCAGCTGAAGACCTCCTTCACCACCGGCTCCGCGACGTCCGTGACGATCTACGTCAACGGCTGGTATGGCCAGGGTGCCTACCTGGCCGACGACGTCGTTCTCGACGGCCCTGGCGGCACGCCGGACACCCAGGCCCCGGCCGTTCCCGGCAATCTGTCGGCCGGCGGCGCCACCTCGTCGAGCCTGAACGTGAGCTGGTCGGCCTCGACGGACAACGTCGGAGTCGCCCGGTACGAGGTCTCCAGGGACAACGGCACGCCTACGACCACCACCTCCACCAGCTACACCGCCACCGGCCTGGCCGCGAACACCACCTACGGATTCCGGGTGCGGGCATGCGACGCGGCGGGCAACTGCTCGGCCTACTCCGCCTCGGTCAGCGGCACCACGATCAGCGGCGGCGGGGGCGGCGGTGGGCTGCCGAAGCGAGTGCTGGTGGGGTATCTGCACGCGTCATTCGCCAACGGATCCGGATATATCCGGATGAGTGATGTGCCCAACGAGTGGGACGTCATCAACCTCGCCTTCGGCGAGCCGACGTCGGTCACGTCCGGCGACATCCGCTTCCGCCAGTGCCCCGCCGCCGAGTGCCCGAACGTCGAGCCCGAGGCGGACTTCATCGCCGCCATCAGAGCCAAGCAGGCGCAGGGCAAGAAGGTGCTGATCTCGATCGGCGGACAGAACGGCCAGGTCCAGCTCACAACCACGGCCGCGCGCGACAAGTTCGTCGCGTCGGTCTCCGCGATCATCGACAGGTACGGCCTCGACGGTCTCGACATCGACTTCGAGGGCCACTCGCTCTACCTGAACCCCGGTGACACGAACCTGGCGAGCCCCACCACCCCGGTCATCGTGAACCTGATCTCGGCGCTGAAGAGCCTGAAGGGCCGCTACGGGTCGACGTTCGTGCTCACCATGGCGCCGGAGACGTTCTTCGTCCAGCTCGGCTACCAGTTCTACGGCCCCGGGCCGAACGGCACGGCAGACAACAGGAGCGCGTCGTACCTGCCGGTCATCCACGCCATGCGGAGCGATCTGACCCTGCTCCACGTGCAGGACTACAACTCCGGCGCGATCATGGGGCTGGACAACCAATATCACTTCATAGGAGGACACGACTTCCACGTCGCCATGACCGACATGCTGCTCGCCGGCTTCCCGATCATGGGCAACCCGGCCAACGTGTTCCCGCCGCTGCGCCAGGACCAGGTGGCCATCGGGCTGCCCGCCTCCGTCAACGCGGGCAACGGGTTCACGACCGTGTCCGAGGTGCAGAAGGCGTTCGACTGCCTGGCCAAGGGCAGCAACTGCGGCACGTACCGGCCGCGCGGCGTCTATCCCGGCCTGCGCGGACTGATGACCTGGTCGATCAACTGGGACAAGCACAACGGATCCGAGTTCTCCCGGAGCCATCGTGCCTATCTCAACGCCCTCACATGACGAGCTGGGTCGGCTTGAGGGGGACACCGAGGCCCGGCGGGCGGTACGTCGGCAGGGCCTCGCCGTACTCGTGCATCCAGGCGTGGTCCACCAGCAGCCGCATCCGCCCGTCCGCCCGGTCGCCGTCCGGCTCGGCCACCGCCGGGCGGCCGGCCAGCCTGGCCACTGCGCCGGCCACCAGTTCGGCGTCCGGCGGTGACAGGTCGCAGTGGTCGTCGGGTCCGATGAGCAGGTCCACGTCGGGCGGCAGCGGGTAGATCGGCCGCGGCAGGGCGAGCACGCGCGGCGGCGGCGCCATCGGCCAGCCGTCGCGCACCGCCTCCAGCAGCACCGATCGCGACGTGCGGTGCGCGAACAGCCCTTCGGCCAGCGCCCAGCTGAGCGCGCCCACGTCCGAGCGGTCCTCGCCGCAGGCGTGCAGGCACAGGTAGGGCACCAGCGGGATCCCCGCAGCGCCCACCTGTGCCCACCCGCTGCCGCACCCGGTGAGCACCAGCAGCGCCAGCATCGCCCGGTAGGCGGTGTCGGCGTGCGCGGTCTCCAGCCGGCCCGGCACGATCACGCACCGCCCGCCGGTCTTCTCCGCCGTGACGCCCAGCTCTCGCGCGATCTTCAGGGTGCGCGAGGCGGGCACGCCGGTGCAGGCCTCCTGCCAAGCCGGTGTGTACGGCTCGGCGCGGTCGTCGTACCCGGCCGGCCACGCGCCGGGCAGGCCGGGCCGTGCCACCCCGTACACGGCCAGCAGCAGGTCGAACACGGTCGTCACCAGGTCGTCGCCGTCCCGCAACACCGGCACGCCGCGCCGCAGCACTCCAGGACCGTCGTCGAAACGCGGCAGCAGCACCGCGACCGCCTCGCCGCCGTACACGCTGAGCCGGTCGCAGACCCGCCCGAGCACCCCGCCGGGCACGTACGCGTCGTGCCTGGGCTGCAGCCGCACCAGGAACGGCAGGTCCGTGCGCTCCATGGCATGCCGGGCGAACGGCGTGCGGTCCAGGAAGAACTCCTTGAGCAGCACGTGCCCCATGGCCATGGCCAGCGCCCCGTCCGTGCCCGGGCGCACGACCAGCGTCTCGTCCGACAACCGGGTCGGATGCGGGCCGATCGCGACCACCTTCTGCCCCTTGTAACGCCCGGCGATCACCCAAGGTGTGTCCGCCGTGCGGACGAGCCGGTTGTGCTCGCCCCAGAGCAGCACGTACGCTGCCCGCGCCCAGTCCTCGGCCCGCGGACCGGCGAACCGCGGCCCCAGCACCTGCTCGGGCGCGCACGGATGCTCGGTCAGCACCGCGCCGCCGAGCCCGCCGACGAGCCGCGCCAGCGGCGACGTGGCCAGCGCCGCCACTCGATCCGCGCCGTGCCGCGCGCCCGTGTGCACGATCGCGGCCGCCGCGAGCTCGGCCGCGGTGCCGTCGTCGAGCGGCACCCGCCGCTCGCCTCTAGCCCGGACGTATTGCTGAGAATTGCCTGTGAGTTTCGCCCAGGCCGCGACCGGGTCGCGCAGCCCGTCTCTCACCTCGAAGTAGAGCCTGACCAGTGCCTGGTTGACCTGCGATCCTCCCATGCAAAAAGTTGAACACAGACCGTGAGCCCGTATCGCGATACGTGTCGGCATGTCGGGGATAAGAATCGGAACCCCAGGTAGCGGCACTCGGATGGATGCGGCAGGCTAGATCTCGCCATGGATTACGCAGTCCTCACGGGGATAGTCCTCGTCGCCGGTGTCCTACTCGCTCTCATCGCCCAATGGCGCGATTGGCGGCCTCCGCTGATCGTCGCCATCGCCGTCGGCGTGGTCGTGCGGGTGCTCATCATGTACACCTCGGCGATCGATACATGGCAGCCGGTCGACTTCATGGAGAGCTTCAAGCCCGCGGGCGAGGCCGTGCTGCGAGGTCAGGACCCGGTGCTGGCCAGCGAGGGCGGCTGGCACTTCCTGCCGACCATCCCCTACGTGTACGGCATCCTGCTGTGGCTGGGCATCCCGTGGGAGTACGCCGGGCGCCTGGTCACCGTGGTCGCCGACATCGTGCTCATCCCGCTGGTGGCCAAGCTGGCCGGCGGCCCCAGGGCCTCGCTGCGCGCCCTGCAGTACGCGCTCAACCCGCTCGCCCTGCTCATCGCCTCCGTCCATGGCCAGGTCGAGCCGGTCGCGCTCGTGTTCGGCGTGGCCGCGTTCGTCGTGGCCCGCGGCCCCGGCGACCCGGAGCGCTCCGGCATGACCACGGACGTGGTCGCCAAGCTGCGCCGCGGCATGGCGGCGTACGGCCTGCGTGCCTCGATTCCGCGCGTGATCGGCCGCGGCGGCATGCTGCACCGCGCCCTCCTGCCCGGCGCCGACGACCTGGCCCACCTCAAGCGCGGCGCGCTGGCCGGGCTGCTCATGGGCCTGGCGCTGTGCGCGAAGAGCTGGCCCATCTGGTTGATCCCCGGCATGCTGCTGCTCCTGCCCAACCTGCGTTCCCGGGTCGCCGCCCTGTTCACGACCGGGCTGGTGCCGATCTTCTTCCTGGTCACGCTGCCGATCTTCGCGGGCACGTCGCTGGACCAGATCCCGGCGGTCATCCACACCATCCAGGACATCCGGCCGATCATCGGCGAATGGGGCTGGACGCCGTGGTTCACCGGCGGCGACTGGGCGCTGATTCCGGCTCTGGCCTCCTTCGGCACGAACCTCATCTACGTGTGCGTCATCGCGGTGCTCCTCGTCTGGCGGCGGGCGGACCCGATCGACCTGACCACGGCCATCCTGCTGATCTTCATGGTGGTGACGCCCCGGCTCGGCGCCCAATACCTGCTGTGGTTCATGCCGTTCCTGATCGCCCGGCCCACCAGGTTCGCCTGGCCGGCCATCCTCGGCGTCTCGCTCTGGGCCGGCTACGGCTACCTCTACATGACCCAGTTCGACGTCACCACGTGGTGGTACATGCACCAGGACTGGTCGCGGGCGTCGATCGTGCTGCTGCCGATCCTGTTGCTGGCCATGCCTTGGGGCCGGCGCGTCGCACCGGCCCCGGGACTGGCGCCCTCCGTGGAGACCACGGAGAAGACCACGGTCACCTCAGCGGCATAGCCGCTCCCACAACGTGATCCACTGATCGGGGTGCACGTGGCCCACGACGGCGTCGCGGGCCACCCCCGCGGCCGCCAGCGCCGCGTCCACTCCCTGATAGCGGGTCTTCAGCGAGGCCCGAACCGACCCGCCGACGCCGCCGAACCCCAGCTCCACCAGCTCCTGGTAGGAGCGGCGGCCGCGGACAACGAGCGGCTCCGGCCGCCGCTGGACGAGCAGGATCGCCGAGTCGACCGACGGCACGGGGCGGAAGCTCTCCCTGCCGATCGTGTCGCCGAGCCGCCAGCTGAACCACGGCCACGACTCCACCGTGACCAAGCTCCAGCGGCCGTAGTCGCCGGTGCGTTTGCGGGCGTACTCCCGCTGCGTGAGCAACGTCGCCGAGGTCATGGCCGGCGCCCGCAGGCACCAGTCCACGATCTTCGACGTCACCGAGTACGGGATGTTCCCCACGACCGCGAACGGCTCGCGCGGCGCCCGCGAGGCCGTGAAGTCGCCCCTGACCACGTCGATCCTGGGATCGCTGCGGGTGCGGGCGGCCAGCTTCCCGGCCAGCAGGGGATCGATCTCGTAGCCGATGACCCTGGCGCCCGCCTCGGCCAGCGCCAGGGTGAGCGCCCCTGGCCCCGTGCCCGGCTCCAGCACGAGCCCTTCGGGTGCGGCGGCCTTCACCATCAGGTCGATGGCATGCCTGTCGACCAGGAAATTCTGCGAGAGCGTGCGCCGCGCCCGGTCTCTGGGCGTGCGGCCGCCACCGCTGTTCCTGGCGTTCTTCTGGGTGTGTGAATAGTTTCCGTGCGCGAAATTCTGCGCCACAGCACTGCCCTTTCGGGTCCTCGAGAGTCAACGGGTCTCGAAGGGCCCTGGGCGCGCGTGCGGACGCTCAGCCTCAGATGATCGCGTCCGCTAGCGGGCCAGAGCCCGGCCGCGGCGGATGCGAATGAACATCGGGCAGGCGAACATGCATGTCATGCCCGCCACAGTAGGCAGCGGTCCGTCACCCGGGCAACGCAATTAAATGTGATGCGCGAGCGGCGCCTGGTTCGTCACCCTGGACAGCGTGCAGGCAACGGTCACGGTCACCCCGGCACAGCTCCCGGAGCTGCTGCTGCACGTCGCCGTGGTCCGGCCCGTGTTCCTGTGGGGCGCGCCCGGCATCGGCAAGAGCTCGCTGGTCCGCGAGTTCGCCGACTCCCTCGGCCTGGAGTGCGTGACGCTGCTCGGCACCCAGCTCGCCCCCGAAGACCTGATCGGCGTGCCCGAGCTGGTCGACGGGCGCAGCCGGTTCGCGCCGCCGGAGTCGATCGCCCGCGCGGAGCCCTATTGCCTGTTCCTCGACGAGCTCAACGCCTCGGCGCCGGAGGTGCAGAAGGCGTTCTACTCGCTGATCCTCGACCGCAGGATCGGCACGTACGAGCTGCCGGCCGGCTCGGTTGTGATCGGCGCGGGCAACCGGGCGACCGACAACGCCCTCGCCCGCCCGATGGCCTCCGCGTTGATCAACCGGCTGGTCCACGTCCACCTGCGGGCCTCGGCCGACGACTGGCTGAAGTGGGCGGCCGCCAACGGCATCCACCCATGGATCGTCGACTACCTCGTGCAGCGGCCCGACCACTTGTGGAGCCCGCCGCCGAAGACCGAGGAGCCGTTCTCCTCGCCGCGGGCCTGGCACATGCTCTCCGACGTGCTCCTGTCCTACGGCGACGACGTGCCCGACGAGACGATCGCCATGCTCGCGTTCGGCACGCTGACCACCACCCACGCCTCGGCGTTCCGCGCGTACGTCAAGACCGTGCGGCACGCGTACGACCTGGAGGCCGTGCTGAAGGGCGAGGCGCCCTGGCCGCGCGCGCCCGAGGAGCGCGACCTGCTCTACTTCCTGGCCGAGGCGTTCCGCGCGCGCCTGATCAAGGAGCTGCCCGCGGACCAGCGCGGCGCCTCCTCCCGGGGTCGTGACCTCGGGTTCCGCGCCAAGACGCTGCTGGTCGCGCTGGCCGAGATCTCCCTCGAGTGCGCGCAGCTCGTCATCGCCAACAACGCCGACGGCGCCCCGGCACTGCCCACCTGGTTCCTGGTCGAGGTCGGTAGGGACGTGCCGCGGCTGATGGCCGCCCGGTCATGAGCCGCCGCAAGGCCAAGGTGGACCCGTGGCGGGCCGAGCTCATGAAGGGCTGGCGCGCCACCACGAAACAGCCGCTGTTCCGCGTCTTCTACCCTCACCTGGAGGAGGCCGACGACGGCGAGCTGACGAACGACACCTGGGCGGTCGTCACCGACGACGGCGACGTGCGCTTCCACCCCAAGCGCCGCGCCCCGGCCGAGGAGTGGACCTGGGTGTTCGCCCACCTCCTGCTGCATCTCGGCTTCGGCCACGCCGACCCGCGCACCTGCGCGCCCAAGGACATCGACGGTGACCGCCCGCACCCCGCCTACCACGCCGCCTGCTGCCTGGCCGTGGAGCGGTTCCTGCGCACGCTGAAGATCGGGAGCTGTCCCTGGCTGCTGCCCGCCGAGCTGCCGGAGAACGACGAGGTGACGCTGTCCGAGCGGTGGCGCAGGCTCGGGATCCCGGCCCCGGTCAAGCCACTGGGCGAGCCCGACTTCCGCATCGGCTCGGCGAAGCTGGCCGAGGACATGGACTTCCAGCGGTCGTTCGCGATCGGCGTCGCCGAGGCAGCCACGAGCGCGCTCGATCAGGCCGGCGAGCCGCGCACCCCGGTCGAAGGGCACGTCAAGGGCCCGTGGGACCTGGCGCTGCGCTGGTTCACGTCCTCATACCCGCTGCTCGGGGCCCTGGCCGCCGGCATGAAGATCGTCTCCGACGCGGAGCTGGCCAGGGGTTGGTCCATCTCGATCGCCGCGGTCAGCGCCGAGGCGGGGGAGATCTACATCAACCCGCTCGCCCAGCACTCCGAGGACGAATGGCGGTTCGTGCTGGCCCACGAGATGCTGCACGCCGCGCTGCGCCACGGGGAGCGGTGCGGCATGCGCGACCCGTACCTGTGGAACGTCGCCTGCGACTACGTGATCAACGGCTGGCTGGTCGAGATGGGCGTCGGTCACATGCCGGAGGGTCTGCTGTTCGACCAGTCGCTGAGCGGCATGTCCGCCGAGGCGGTCTACGACCACATCGCCACCGACCTGCGCCGCCTGCGCAAGCTCGCCACGCTGCGCGGGCGCGGGCTCGGCGACGTGCTCGACCGCCCGCCCCGCCGCGTCGGCGGGTACGTCGACCTCGACGATTACTACCGCAACGCGCTCTGCACCGGCCTGGCCTACCACCAGAGCAGCGGGCGGGGCCTCCTGCCTGCCGGGCTCGAGGAGGAGATCCGCGCGCTGGACCAGCCGCCGCTGCCCTGGGACGCCCAGCTGGCCCGCTGGTTCGACGAGCACTTCCAGCCCGAGGAAAAGCGCCGCTCCTACGCCCGCGCGTCGCGCCGGCAGGCGTCGAGTCCCGGCATACCGCGCCCCGGCTGGGTACGCCCGGAGGAGGTCGTGCGCAAGGCCACGTTCGGGGTCGTCCTGGACACCTCGGGCTCCATGGACGTGAAGCTGCTCGGCAAGGCGCTCGGCGCGATCGCCTCCTACGCCGCGGCCCGCGACGTGCCCCGCGCCCGCGTGGTCTTCTGCGACGCCGCCGCTTACGACGCGGGCTATCTGCCGGTCGAGGAGATCGCGGGCAAGGTCAGGGTGCGCGGCCGCGGCGGCACGGTCCTGCAGCCGGGCGTCAGGCTGCTCGAGCAGGCCGACGACTTCCCACCGGACGGGCCCATCTTGGTGATCACCGACGGTGGGTGCGACGTGCTGCGCATCCGAAGGGAGCACGCGTTCCTCGTGCCGCAGGGCGCATCGCTGCCGTTCAGACCGCGTGGTCCCGTGTTCTTCGTGAAGTGACGCCTTTGAGCCGGCATTGAGGTGGCTCGGGTATTCCTTTAACCATGGATCGACCCGCCAGGGTGCTCGTCGTGGACGACGAGCCCAACATCCGCGCCCTGCTCTCGCAGACCCTGCGACTGGTCTCCTTCGAGGTGCGGACCGCGGAGACGGGCGCGGAGGCGGTGACGGCCGCCAGGGAGTTCAAGCCCGACATCGTGGTGCTCGACGTGATGCTGGCCGACTTCGACGGGTTCGAGGTGGCCAGACGGCTCGGCGAGCGGATCCCCGTGTTGTTCCTGACCGCCCGCGACCAGGTCGAGGACCGCGTGCAGGGGCTCACGCTGGGCGCCGACGACTACGTGGCCAAGCCGTTCAGTCTGGAGGAGGTGGTGCTGCGCATCCGCGCCATCCTGCGCCGCAGCCGCGCCGTCCCGCGCGACGACGTCCTGCGCTACGCCGACCTGGAGCTGGACCCGCAGGCCCACGAGGTACGCCGGGCCGGGGTGCCGGTCGAGCTGTCGCCCACCGAGTTCAACCTGCTCGAATACCTGCTGACCAACGCCGGCCGGGTGGTGAGCAAGGCGCAGATCCTCGACAGCGTCTGGCGCTACGACTTCGACGGCGACTCCAGCATCGTCGAGTCGTACGTCTACTACCTGCGCAAGAAGATCGACAAGTGGGAGCCGCAGCTCATCCACACCGTACGCGGGGTCGGCTATACGCTGAGGACCCCACGATGAGACCCGCCACCTGGACCTTGCGCACCCGGCTGGTCATGGCCATCCTCGGCCTCACCACGGTCGCGCTCGTGCTCTCCAACGTCGTCGGCGTCATGCTGCTGCGCGACAATCTGATGAGCCGCGTGGACGCCCAGCTCACGCAGTTCACCAATGGCATCACCGCCAGGACCATCCACGCGTTCACGCAGCGGGCCATGGGGACCGACCTCTTCAGCATGCTCGGAAAGCGGGCCACCGCCCACCAGCACATCATGCTCTACAAGCCCGACGGCTCCCTGCAGTTCACGACCGCCGACCCCGGCCAGGACGCCCCCCTCATCGGCGACCTCAGAACCGGTGTGACGTACACCGTTCCCGGTACCTCAGACGCTTCCTGGCGAGTGCGCGCCGCCGAGTGGCCCGACGGCAGCATCTTGGCGGTCAGCCAGTCGCTGGCCGAGCTCGAGCAGACCCAGACCGCGGCCATCGCCATCGCCGTCGCGGTCAGTGCGCTGGTGCTGCTCCTGCTCGGACTGGCCGCCGCCGCCGTCGTACGCCTCGGCCTGCGCCCGCTCACCAGGATGGAGGCCACCGCCGGGCATATTGCCCGCGGCGACTTCTCCCGCCGCGTCCACGCCCACGACCCGCACACTGAGCCCGGCCGGTTGGCTGGAGCCATGAACGTCATGCTCGACCGCCTGGAGTCCGAGATCGCCGCCAGGACCGACTCCGAGGCCCGCATGCGGCGCTTCCTCGCCGACGCCTCCCATGAGCTGCGCACCCCGCTCACGTCCGTACGCGGCTTCGCCGAGCTCCACCGCAGGGGCGGCGGCGACGCCGATGAGGCGATGCGCAGGATCGAGGACGAGGCCGCAAGGATGGGCGTGCTGGTCAACGACCTCCTCACCCTGGCACAGCTCGACGAGGAGCGCCCGCCCGACCGCCACCCCGTCGACCTGCTCGAAGTGGCCGCCGACACGATCAGGGACGCCCGCGTCCGCGTACCGGACCGGCAGGTCAGGCTGGCCGGGCTGGACGGCCCGCTCGCGCCCGTGTCGATCGTGGGCGACGAGGCCCATCTGCGCCAGGTGGCCGCCAACCTCGTCGGCAACGCGCTGTGTCACACGCCGCCCGACGCCGCGATCACCGTCAAGGTCGGCAGGTCGGACGGCATGGCCGTGCTGGAGGTCGCCGACACCGGGCCCGGCGTCCCGCCTGAGCACGTGCCGCACCTGTTCGACCGCCTCTACCGGGTCAGCGAGGGAAGATCCAGGGCCGACGGCGGTGCGGGGCTGGGTCTCGCCATCGTCTCGGCCATCGTGCGCGCGCACGGCGGACGCGTCGAGCTCGACACCGCTCCGGGCAAAGGAGCTGCCTTCCGTGTGCTCCTACCTGACTCCGAGGCGGCTCCCAGCTCGCATTGAAGCGCGCTCGGCACATTCGGAGCATGAGACGGACAATCGTCGCGACGGTCCTGCTCGCCGCGCTGGCCACAGGATGCGCCGGCCAGCAGGGCAGCACCGGAGTCGCCTCCGTAGCCAGCAGCTCATCCCCGCCCTCGGCGGGCGCGAGCGCCACGCCCACCGCCGACCAGGAGGAGCAGGGCAGGAAGTTCGCCCAGTGCATGCGCGAGCACGGCATCCCCATGGAGGATCCCGATCCGAACGGGGGCGGCGGCCTCGCACATCTCGCTCAGAACGCCGACAGCAGCAAGTT
Source organism: Nonomuraea sp. 3N208 (assembly GCF_052245935.1). Taxonomy (NCBI): domain Bacteria; kingdom Bacillati; phylum Actinomycetota; class Actinomycetes; order Streptosporangiales; family Streptosporangiaceae; genus Nonomuraea; species Nonomuraea sp. 3N208. Next base: position 493,458 of record NZ_JBQQBR010000001.1, read on the forward strand.
CCGGGAGGCTTTCGAGGCCTGCCGCGACTCCGCGCCGTCCAGGGTCCGCGCGCAGCATGACCCCCAGCAGGTCGAACAGATGCGGCAGTTCGCCCAGTGCATGCGAGACAACGGCGTCGACATGCCCGACCCCAACCCCGACGGCACCATGGGCACCGGTGAAGGACGCAACTTCAACCGCGACGATCCGCAGTTCCAGAAGGCGTTCGACGCGTGCCAGGACAAGTTCCCCAGGACAGGGGAGACCAAGTGACCCAGATCGAGGAGAAGTCCGCACGGGCCACGCGTGCCTTGCCGCCGCGCCGCCGCAGCCCAGTGCGTGCCCTGGCCTGGACGGGCGGGGCCGCGCTGCTCGCCGCCGCCGTCGCGGCCGCCGCCGTGGGCTTCGGCGGCAACGGCGCCGGCACGACCACCGCCGGCCGCACGCCCCCCGCCACCGCCACGGTGAGCCGTACGACCCTCACCGAGACCACGACCGTGGACGGCACCCTCGGCTACGGCGACGCGATCACCATCGCCGCCAAGTCCCAGGGCACGATCACCTGGCTGCCCGGCGAGGGCTCCACCATCACCCGAGGCCACGGTGTCTTCAGCGAGGACGCCGACCGCCGCCCCCTCCTGTACGGCGACATGCCCCTCTACCGCACCCTCCAGGACGGCGTCACGGGCAGTGACGTCGAGCTGCTGGAGCGCAACCTCGACAAGCTCGGCTACACCGGCTTCGACGTCGACAACGAGTTCACCTGGGCCACCAGGGAGGCCGTCGAGGACTGGCAGGAGGACCTCGGCCACGACGTCACAGGCGTGGTCCAGCCAGGCGACGTCGTCGTCGCCGACGGCCCCCTGCGCGTCGCCGAGCTGAAGAAGGCCCTCGGCGACACCGCGAGCGGCCCCGTGCTCACCGCCACCGGCACCACCCGCGAGGTGCTCGTCAACCTCGACGTGGCCGATGAGCACCTGGTCAAGAAGGGCCGGCAGGCCACCGTCGAGCTGCCCGACGGCAGCACCGTGAAGGGCAAGGTCGCGAGCGTCGGCAAGGTCGCCACCGAGACCGGCAGCGGCAACGACACCGCCACCACGGTCGAGGTCACGGTGTCGGTGAGCGGGCTGAAGAAGTCGTTCGACGCCGCCCCCGTGGACGTCACGATCGTCGCAGAGCAGCGCGAGAACGTCCTGGCCGTGCCCGTCGGAGCGCTGGTCGCGCTGGCCGAGGGCGGCTACGGCATGCAGGTCGTGGAGGGCTCGGCCACGCGCTACGTCCCGGTCGAAACCGGCATGTTCGCCGACGGCAAGGTCGAGGTCACCGGCGTGGACGAGGGCGTGACCGTGGCGGTGCCCAAGTGATCGTCGAACTGCGTGATGTCAGCAAGCTGTACGGCGGCGTCGCCGCCCTCCGCGGCGTCTCGATGGACATCGAGTACGGCGAGCTCGTCGGCATCGTGGGCCCGTCGGGCTCGGGCAAGTCCACCATGCTCAACATGATCGGCACACTGGACCGCCCGACCGGCGGCACCGTCCGCATCGCCGGGCACGACGTGAGCGCGCTCACCGACAAGCAGTTGTCCGCCCTGCGCGGCAACGTCATCGGCTTCGTCTTCCAGCAGTTCCACCTCGCCGCCGGGGTGCCCGCGCTGGACAACGTGGCCGACGGCCTGCTGTACGGGGGACCGTCGCTGCGCGAGCGGCGGCTGCGCGCCTACGAGGCACTGGAACGCGTCGGTCTCGAGCACCGGATCGACCACCGCCCGCACGAGCTGTCCGGCGGCGAGCGTCAGCGCGTGGCCATTGCCCGCGCCGTCGTGGGCAACCCGGAGCTGCTGCTGGCCGACGAGCCGACCGGCAACCTGGACTCCCGCTCCGGTGCCGGCGTGATGGAGCTGCTGCGCGAGCTGCACGCGGCCGGCACCACTGTGGTCATCATCACCCACGACCGCGGCATCGCCGCCTCCCTGCCCAGGCAGGTCGAAATGCTCGACGGTCGCGTCGTGCCGGAGGCGCGCAGTGGACTCGTTGAGGGAGCCAGGACATGACGGTGCTCACCACATCCCGCCTGCGCCCGCGCGACGTGGTCAGAGTCGGAGGAGCCGGACTGCGGGCCAGACCGCTGCGGGTGTTCCTGTCCGCGCTGGGCATCGCCATCGGCATCGCCGCCATGCTCGGCGTCGTCGGCATCTCCGCCTCCAGCCAGGAGGACCTCAACCGGCAGCTGGAAGCGCTCGGCACGAACCTGCTCACCGTGTCGCCGGGGCAGACCCTGTTCGGCGAGGCGTCCCATCTGCCCGCCGAAGCCGAGGGCATGATCGGGCAGATCGCCCCTGTCACGTCGGTCACCGCGACCGGCACGACGCCCGCCAAGGTCTACCGCAACGACCGCATCCCCGCGGCCGAGACTGGCAGCATCTCCGTCACCGCCGCCCGGCTCGACCTGCTCCAGGACACCGGCGTCACCGTGGTCAGCGGCGCCTGGCTGAACGCGGCCACCCACCGCTACCCGGCCACCGTGCTCGGCGCCAAGGCCGCCGACCGGCTCGGCGTCGTGCAGGCGGGCCCCGACCAGCGGGTGTGGCTGGGCGGCCAATGGTTCACCATCGTCGGCGTGCTCGCCCCCGCGCCGCTGGCGCCCGAGCTCGACACGGCCGCCCTCGTCGGCTGGCCGGTCGCGGAGGAACGGCTGGACTTCGACGGATACGCGACCACGATTTACGCCAGAGCGCAGGAAGACCACGTCGTCGCGGTCAGCGACGTACTCGGCGCCACCGCCAACCCCGAGAAGCCGAACGAGGTCGAGGTCTCCAGGCCCTCCGACGTGCTGGCCGCTAAGCAGGCCACCGACGCCACGCTCAACGCCCTCCTGCTCGGCCTCGGCGGCGTCGCACTGCTGGTCGGCGGCGTGGGCGTGGCCAACACGATGGTCATCTCGGTCCTGGAGCGGCGTGCCGAGATCGGCCTGCGCCGCTCCCTGGGGGCGACCAAGGGCCAGATCAGGCTCCAGTTCCTGGCCGAGTCGCTGCTGCTGTCGGCCATCGGCGGTGTCGGCGGCGTGCTGCTCGGCATCGGAGTGACCGGGGCGTACGCGGGTTTCCAGGGCTGGCCGGCGATCGTGCCCGTCTGGGCCATGGCCGGCGGAGTGCTGGCCACGCTCGTGATCGGCGGCATCGCAGGCTTCTACCCGGCCGTACGCGCCGCCAGGATGTCGCCGACCGAGGCGCTGGCCACTCCGTGACCTCCTCGGCGACCTACTCCGTCCTCGAGCAGCCGCGCGCCCGGCACCTCCCAGCCGGGCGCGGCGGGCAACATCGCCGCCGCGTCGCTCGCACCGGTGAACCGCTCGTCGTTGTCCCATCGCCGCTGCTCTTCCATGCGTCCGATTCTTACAAGTGAGCTGCCGGGCGGCGAGGGTAGCGTCGCGCGGAAGGACCACGAGGGAAAGGAAGCGACTCATGGACGTGCTGGATCGGGCAGAGAGATATCTTCAACTGCACGGAAGGCTGATCGACCGATTGCGCTTCGAGGCGCTGTTCCGGGATGGCTCGCGGGAGCGGGCCCTGGACGTGCTGCGCTGCTACCAGAACCCCGACGGCGGCTTCGGCCACGCGCTCGAACCCGACCTGCGAGGCGCGGGCAGCCAGCCCGAACCGGTCGAGGTCGCGTTCTGGATCCTGGACGAGCTCGCCGCCTTCGACTCGCCGATGGTGCCGGCCGCCTGCGACTACCTGGCCGGCGTCACGGCGGCCGACGGAGGCGTGCCGTTCGTCCTGCCGTCGGTCAGGGACACCTTGAGGGCGCCGTGGTGGCAGACCGATGACGATCCGCCTGGAAACCTCATCCCTACGGCGTCGATCGCCGGACTGCTGCACAAGCACGGCATCACACACCCCTGGCTCGCCACCGCCACGGACTTCTGCTGGTCGCGGATTGCGGCCGTCCAGGAGACCAGCCCGTACGAAGCCCGCGCGATCGTGACCTTCCTGAACCTGGTCACGGAGCGGGATCGGGCGGAGGCCGAATTCGCCCGGTTGCGCGAGGCCATCCTGGCCACGGTCGCGTTGGATCCGGACACGCCGGGGGACGTGCACTTCCCGCTGGACTTCGCGCCGGAGCCGCTGCGGCTGCCGCTGTTCACCCAGGACGTCCTGGACGCCCATCTCGACGCCTTCATGGACCCGCGATTCGAGGACGACAAGTGGGGCCTCAACTGGCTGATCTGGACACCGGTGGTCGAGCACGAATGGGGCGGATACCTCGCCGTCCAGAGGCTGAAGACGCTGCGCGCGTACGGGCGGCTGCCCTGAGGTTCTGTCGGTGGGGTGGCATACGTTGGAGTCATGTACGAGGAACGGCCTCCCGGCCCGGACCTCGCCGGGCGCGTCGCCTGCGTGTGGCACCAGGTCAGCGAGACGGACACCACCCAGCTCGTGGTGCCCGACGCCTGCGTCGACCTCATCTGGGGCCCCGAGGGCCTGTTCGTGGCCGGACCTGACACGGGCCCCATGCCCACGGCCATGGCGGCAGGCGACACCTTCATCGGCATCCGGTTCAAGCCTGGCGCGGTCGGCGACGTCTTCGGGGCCCCGGTCCACGAGCTGCGTGACCAGCGGGTCCCGTTGTCCGCTCTCCCCGGTCTGCCGATCGACGAGTCCTGCGCCCCCCGGTCCGAATGGCGTCTGGAGGCCATGGGCGCGGCCGTCGAGCGGCGCCTGTCCCGTTCGGCCGCCGACCCCGCCGCGCCCGCCATCGCCAGGGCGCTCATGGCCGGGCGCACGGTGACCGAAGTGGCCTGGGACCTCGGCTTCAGCGATCGCCACCTGCACCGCCGCGCCGTGGCCGCCTTCGGCTACGCGCCCAAGACCCTGCAACGCATCGTCCGATTCCAGCACGCGCTGCGGCTCGCCCGCGCCGGCATGCCCCTCGCCGAGGTCGCCGCCACGAGCGGCTACACCGACCAGGCTCACCTGTCCCACGACGTCAAGCGGCTGAGCGGGGTGCCCATGGGACGGCTGGTCTCACCGGTTCGGGAGTCTGCCTGACACGAGCGCCTGCGCCCATGCGGCGCTGGGGTCGCTGTCAATCAGCAATGCCCGGGCGAGCAGGCTCAACGGGATGGCCAGAATGGCGCCGAGCGGCCCCAGCACAAACGTCCACACGAGCAACGAGACGAACGTCATCGTCGTCGTGAGCCCGACCGCGTCCCCCAGGAATTTGGGCAGGATGAACGATTGGGTGACGACGTTGATGACGATATAGGCGATGACGACGAGCACCATGGTCCGCACGCCGCCGTCCAGCAGCGCGAGCATCGCGGGCGGCAGCAATGCGATGACGAACCCGATGTTCGGGATGTAGTTGGCGATCAGCGCCAGCACACCCCAGAGCAGCGGCAACGGCACGTCGAGCAGCGACAGCGCGAGCACGTCGAGAATCGCGCTCAAGAGCCCGAAGACCGTGGAGACGATGAGATAGCGCCGCGTCTTGTGCGCGAAGGTGGCGAGCGCCGTCACCAGTTGGGGTCTTTTCCCTTCCCCCGCGGTAAGGATTCTGGCCATCACCGGCGCGTCGAGGCACATCGCCAGCAACAACACCACGACGAGAAAGCTCGCCGAGAGCACGCCGATCAAACTCCCGAGCAGGCCCTGCGCCAGCTCGAACAACCGGTTCGGATCGAACGCGTCCAACGCCCGGTTGAACGCGTCGGTGCCGAGCCCGTACGTGGCGGCCAACCGCTGCGTGTCGGCGAGCAACTGCTCGAATTCGCTCGCGTACGCCGGCAGCAGCGACGTCAGCTGGGTGACCGAGATGGTCAGGATGCCCACCATGCCCAGCAGCACCAGCACGACGACGAGGAACGGCACCGCGACCTGCACCCAGATGGGCATCCCTTGCGCGGCGAGCCAGCCGCGCACCGGGGCGACGGCGATGACGAGGACCAGGGCCAGCACGAAGGGGCCGACGACCGAGGCGACCTCCCGGAGGCCGAACAGGGTGATGACCGCGCCGGCGATGCCCACCAGGATGACGAGTGCCCTGGGCAGAGTGTTCACGTGCGCTCCCTTGCGATTACTGACTGTGAATGCCCGGGAGGCGGATGGCGGAACCGCCGATTTGACGGTTCCAGGAGGCGCACATACAGTTCATCAGTCCCGAGAGGACGGCATGATCGCCGGCCTCACTCAGGGGACAACCTCCAGACTCCTCCACTCCGGTGGACGTTCGCGTCCACTCTCAAGGGCTGGTAAGTTAGAGGGGTTGTCCCGGAAACGGGGCCGAGCTTAATTCCTGCAGTTCTAGCGAGTCCGGTCAATTTGACAGGGAATCGGGTGGCTGTAAGAATTAAGACATAACGCAAGACCGAAACGAAACGCCGGAAAACGCGTCCGTTTCTTGAGAACTCAACAGTGTGTTAAAAGCCAGTGCATGTGCATCACACATGTATGACCCCGTCATTATTGACGGTTTTGCTTGGATGATTCATCCGGACAGACATTGTTTGGAGAGTTTGATCCTGGCTCAGGACGAACGCTGGCGGCGTGCTTAACACATGCAAGTCGAGCGGAAAGGCCCTTCGGGGTACTCGAGCGGCGAACGGGTGAGTAACACGTGAGCAACCT